>CAYYLU010000091.1:0-7012 GCA_964472475.1 uncultured Syntrophus sp.
GAAGAAGTGAGTGCTCAGGTAAAGGTTGAGTAATAACAATAAACGGCCCCGGATCTGCGTACTGCATGACAGGCGTCAGATTCGGGACCTTTGTTCCCCATCCATGAAGTCAAGAGGTGAAATAATCTTATGAGAGAAGCTTTCCATAACAGAATATTCAGAAAAAATTATGGGAAAATAAAAGAGGTTCTCGAAATTCCTAATTTAATAGAGATTCAGCTTGATTCCTATGAGAAGTTCCTTCAAAAGGATTTGCCGACACAGAAGCGCGATAGTATAGGCTTGCAAGCTGTATTCAACAGCGTGTTTCCGATAAAAGATGCACACGAAACCACAACACTTGAATTCGTGAAATACGAGGTGGCAGAACCAAAGAATTCGGAGGAAGAATGCCTTTTTCGAGGCCTTACGTTTGCGGCTCCCATGAAGGTCACCATACGATTGGTTGTTTGGAATGTCGATCCCGAGACTAAGATCCGGGACATACGGGCCGTCAAAGAACAGGATGTCTATTTTGGCGAGATCCCTCTCATGACAGAGCGTGGTACCTTTATCATAAACGGTACAGAAAGAGTCATCGTAAGTCAGCTCCACAGATCACCCGGTGTCTATTTCGATAACGACCAAACGAAGTCACTTATCGGTGGTGGTCTTTCATATACGGCGAGAATCATTCCGTACAGAGGCTCATGGCTGGATTTCGAGTTCGATCATAAAGAACTGGTATACGTAAGAATCGACAAGAAGAAAAAGATACCCGTTACATTGTTTCTGAAGGCGCTTGGATACTCGGAAAAAGAGATACTTGATTACTTTTACGAAAAAGAAAAGATTATTATCAGGGATAAAAAACTATTTAAAGAAACGCCTTTCCAACTCCTTGTCGGCCAGAAGGCGCCTTCCGATATCATCAACGAAAAAACTAAAGAAGTGCTGGTAAAAAAACACAAGAAGATCACGAAAGCCATTATCAAAAAGATGGAACAGGCAAGAATCAACGAAATACCCGTTGAACAGGAAGATATTATCGGCAAAGTCACTTCCAGGGACATTATAGATCCGAAAACGAACGAAATCGTAATAGCCATCAACAAAGAAATAACTGCTGATGACCTGGAGAATCTTGTAAGCCGTAAAATTCCCGATTTTGATGTACTCTTCATTGATAACCTGAATGTCAGCCCATCTTTACGAAATACGCTGCTTATCGACAAGGTGAACAGCAAAGACGATGCGCTTATTGAAATATACAGAAAGCTGAGACCCGGCGATCCTCCAACAATAGAATTTGCCGAGAACCTCATTAGAAACATGTTCTTCAGCCCGGAACGGTATGACCTGTCACGGGTGGGAAGACTGAAAATCAATCACAGACTTAACGTAGATGTACCTATAGATATGATTACTCTGAGAAGGGAAGACATAATCGAAGTTGTGCGGCAACTTCTGAAACTTAAAGATGTCCGTGGACCCGGTGATGATATTGACCATCTCGGCAATAGAAGAGTGCGGACCGTCGGTGAACTCCTTGAGAACCAGTTCAGGATGGGTCTGGTGCGGATGGAAAGAGCCATTAAAGAACGTCTGACCTTTCCAGAGATGGAAACCTTGATGCCGCACGATCTTGTCAATCCAAAACCTGTTGCGACGGCAGTGAGGGATTTCTTTTCCAGCAGCCAGTTGTCACAGTTCATGGACCAGACGAATCCGCTCAGCGAAATCACGCACAAGAGACGGCTTTCAGCTCTGGGGCCTGGAGGTTTGACGAGAGAACGAGCGGGATTTGAAGTACGTGACGTACACCCGACACACTACGGAAGAATATGTCCTATAGAAACACCTGAAGGCCCGAATATCGGCCTCATTGCATCCCTTTCGACTTTCGCGAAGGTAAACGAATTCGGTTTTATTGAAGCCCCTTACCGGAAAGTGGTAGACGGGCACGTTACAGACGATGTCCATTATCTGAGTGCCCTTGAAGAGGAGCAGTTCTATATCACTCAGGCGAACTCGCCTGTTGATAAGGATGGAAAGCTTATCGGTGATCTGATCCCCGCACAGAAAGGCGGTGGATTTTCGCTGATTACTCCGGGACAGGTCGATTTTATGGATGTGTCTCCGAAACAGCTCGTCAGCGCATCAGCAGCGTTAATCCCCTTCCTCGAACACGATGATGCGAACAGGGCTCTTATGGGTTCAAACATGCAGAGGCAGGCAGTACCGCTGCTTATCCCGGAAGCCCCGCTCGTGGGTACCGGTATGGAGAGAGTGGTAGGCAGGGATTCGAGAGTGACGATCATCGCCCGGCACGATGGTGTAATAGAAAGCGTCGACGCGAGTAGAATCATTCTGAAGTACGAAGAGAAGAAGGGGACAGATGAATCTGTCACAAAGATAGATGTTTACAAACTACTGAAATTCAGACGGTCAAATCAGGATACCTGCATCAATCAGCGCGTTATTGTGAATGAAGGCGATTACGTGAAAAAAGGTGATGTGCTGGCTGACGGTCCTTCGACAGACAGAGGCGAACTGGCGCTGGGTAAAAATGTGCGCGTCGCCTTCATGCCGTGGAGAGGCTATAACTACGAAGACTCAGTCCTGGTAAATGAAAGACTCGTTAAAGAGGATGTGTTTACTTCTGTCCACATAGAGGAACTGGAGTGCGTTGTCCGGGATACCAAGCTTGGCAAGGAAGAAGTCACTCGGGATATACCGAATGTTGGTGACGATGCGCTAAAAGATCTTGATGACAGCGGTATTGTCCGTATAGGGGCTACTGTTAAACCCGGAGACATTCTTGTGGGGAAAGTCACGCCGAAAGGCGAGACCCAGCTTACTCCGGAGGAAAAACTGCTCCGTGCCATCTTTGGTGAAAAGGCAGGAGATGTGAAGGACACCAGCCTTCGTGTGCCTCACGGTATTGAAGGTATTGTGACAGACGCCAAGGTCCTCTCCCGACGCGGTGTCGACAAAGACGATAGAAGCCGGACGATCGAGGACAAAGAGATTTCGAATATTCTGAAAGATCAGGAAGACCAGATTAAGATCATAGTGGAGAGCAAAAAAGCAAAAATAGCCGAATTGCTCGCCGACAAGAAGTCTCCTGCTGACATAAAAGACAGCAAGGGAAAATCGATTGTCATTAAGAAAGGTGAGGTATTTACACCGGAGAGGATAAATGCGGCAAGCTTTGACAGACTGGCTGAGGTGGAATTCAAAGATAAAGAGTTGAATGCCCGTATAGCTAAGATTATCGAGAGCAAGGACAACCAGCTTGAGATCATCCGGCTCATTTATGAAGACAAGATCAACAAAGTAAAAAAAGGTGATGAACTGCCGCCGGGTGTTATTAAAACAATAAAAATATACGTTGCGATGAAACGAAAAGTGGCCGTAGGAGACAAGATTTCCGGACGGCACGGAAACAAAGGTATCGTCTCGGTTATTCTACCGGATGAAGATATGCCTTTTATGGAAGACGGTACATCGATTGATATCGTCCTCAATCCGCTTGGCGTTCCCTCTCGTATGAACGCAGGCCAGATTCTTGAGACACACCTTGGATGGGCTGCGCAGGAGATAGGTAAGCGGATAGGGGAACTGATCGATAATTATCAGAAACAATGTTGTGAGCCGGCAGTGATCAAGAAGCAACTCAAGAAGGTTTTTTCAAGCGGCGAGTTGAAAGGACTTATTGACCGGCTCAGCGATGAAGAAGTAATAAGACTTGCCGAGCACATGCGGAACGGTGTTAATATAGCTGTGCCGGTCTTTGACAGTGCCAAAGAGAGCGAGATTCACGAACTCTTCAAACTGGCGGGTCTCAAAGACAGCAGACAGACCACGCTGTCTGACGGAAGGACAGGGGAAGTTTTCCACCATCAGATAACCGTTGGGAATATGTACTTTTTGAAATTGCATCACCTCGTTGATGATAAGATCCACGCACGGTCCATCGGCCCTTATTCACTCGTAACCCAGCAGCCGCTTGGCGGAAAAGCACAGTTTGGCGGACAGAGGCTCGGTGAAATGGAAGTATGGGCCCTTGAAGGATACGGAGCATCTTTTTCGCTGCAGGAGTTCCTTACGATCAAGTCGGATGACGTAAACGGCAGGATACGGGCATATGAAGCCATTGTAAAAGGCGAAGATGTGCTTGAACCGAACCTGCCCGAATCTTTCAACGTCCTTGTGAAGGAATTGCAGGGGTTGTGTATTAATGTGGAACTCATCAAGGAAGAGTAAGGAGGAGTATTTTGGAAGAATATTTTAAGACAGACAAACAAAGAGACCCGTTGAGTTATGCGGCAATGAAAATAGCACTTGCTTCACCCGAGCTGATTGAAAAATGGTCATATGGTGAAGTCAAGAAACCTGAGACAATCAACTACCGCACGTTTAAACCGGAAAGGGACGGTCTATTCTGCGCAAAAATATTCGGCCCCGTAAAGGATTATGAGTGTATCTGCGGCAAGTACAAAAGGATGAAACACAGAGGGATTATCTGCGAGAAATGCGGCGTTGAGGTGATCCAGTCAAAAGTGAGAAGAGAGCGAATGGGACATATAAAACTCGCATGTCCTGTTGCACACATCTGGTTTCTGAAGAGTATGCCGAGCAAAATAGGAACGCTCCTGGAGCTCACGATCAAGGAAGTGGAGAGAGTCCTCTATTTTGAGATGTATATCGTATGGGACCCGGGCAATTCTCCGTATGAGTTCTGTGAAATAATAAGTGAAGAAAAATATATTGAAGCGCGTGAAAAATTCGGCGACGGATTCGGCGCCGGCATTGGAGCTGAAGCTATTCGCGAGTGCCTGAAGAAGATTAACATTGATGAGATCGGAAAGACCCTCCGTGTTGACATGAGAGATGCGGCAAGCGATGCAAAAAAGAAGAAGATAGCAAGAAGATTGAAGGTTGTAGATGCCTTCAGGGTGTCGGGTGTCAGACCTGAATGGATGATTCTCGATATTATTCCGGTATTGCCACCGGAACTTCGCCCACTCGTTCCGCTGGATGGAGGCAGATTTGCAACATCCGATCTGAATGATCTATACAGAAGGGTCATCAACAGAAATAACAGACTCAAGAGGCTCATGGAGCTTAATGCACCTGAGATCATAATCAGAAACGAAAAAAGAATGCTTCAGGAAGCCGTGGATGCGCTCTTTGACAATTCAAAGCGCGGCCGTGTTGTAACAGGTGCCAGCAAGAGACCGTTGAAGTCGCTGTCAGACATGCTTCGCGGAAAGCAGGGCAGGTTTCGTCAGAACCTCCTCGGAAAACGGGTGGACTATTCAGGAAGGTCCGTTATAGTCGTGGGGCCGGAGCTGAGACTGCATCAGTGTGGTCTTCCAAAATATATGGCCCTTGAGCTTTTCAAACCTTTTGTCTACAACAAACTAATAAAGAAGGGATTTGCCACCACTATAAAGAATGCAAAGAAGATAGTGGAAAAAGAAAGACCGGAAGTATGGGATGTGCTTGAGGAATGTATTAAAGAGCATCCGATTCTCCTTAACCGCGCACCCACACTGCACCGTCTCGGCATACAGGCATTCGAACCGCAACTCATAGATGGCAAAGCCATTCAGCTTCATCCGCTGGTTTGCCCTGCATACAATGCAGACTTTGATGGTGACCAGATGGCGGTACATGTTCCATTGTCTATCGAGGCACAGACAGAGACTCGCGTTCTCATGATGTCAACGAATAATATTCTCTCACCTGCAAACGGAAAACCGATTATTGTGCCGACGCAGGATATCGTCCTTGGGCTTTATTACCTGACAATAGACAGAAAACACAAGAAAGGTGAAGGAAAAATCTTCGCTGATTCAGAGGAAGTAAGGGTCGCTTATGATTCGGGAGAGATAGACCTGCACGCGATGATCAAAGTCAGAATGGACGGAGAGCGGGTTGATACAACCGCCGGCAGAGTAATCCTGCGGGATGTGATAGAAGACGCCCTTATGGAACTCGAAGAAGAAAAGAGAAAGGCCATCATGAGAGACATGTTTGGTCTGATAAACCGGATAATGGACAAGAAAACCATCGCGCAGGTTGTAGACAAGTGCTATCGTGACGCTGGTGAAAAGAGCACAGTTGTTCTTTCAGACCGGCTAAAAGACCTCGGCTTTTACTACGCCACACTTGGTGGTATCTCAATATCGATTGATGATATGAAGATCCCTGTCAAGAAAAAGAAACTCATTGAACAGGCTGAAGCAGCCGTAAAGAATGTTCACGATCAGTATCAGGAGGGTCTCATAACCGACGGCGAACGCTATAATCAGGTTATCGATATCTGGGCAAACGTCACCGAAGATATCGCGAAGGCCCTTATGGACGAGCTCGGGTCGGAAATCGTGGTTGACGACGCAGGTAATCCGGTTCTCACGAAAAGCGGTAAAGTGGAGCACCAGAACAGCCTCAATCCGATCTTCATTATGGCGCACTCAGGAGCAAGAGGTAACGCACAACAGATCAGACAGTTGGCCGGCATGAGAGGCTTGATGGCAAAACCGTCAGGAGAAATCATTGAGACACCGATTACAAGTAATTTCCGGGAAGGTCTGGACGTGCTGCAGTACTTCATATCTACACACGGTGCACGTAAGGGTCTTGCCGATACAGCCCTAAAAACCGCAAACTCAGGTTATTTAACCAGGAGATTGGTTGATGCTGCACAGGATGTGGTTGTTGCTGAGCACGACTGCGGTACATTCGACTATATTGAAGTGAGTTCATTGATCGAAGGCGGAGAAGTCATCGAACATCTGGCCGCCCGAATTCTCGGAAGGGTATCGCATGAAGACCTGAAAGATCCGGACGGTTCCATTATTGTGCACAAGAATGAAGAGATAACTGAAAGTCATCTTAAATTGATCGAAGACGCCGGATACGAAAAGATAAAGATACGTTCTGCACTTACATGTAAGGCAAGACGTGGCATATGCGTGTTGTGTTATGGTCGTGACCTCTCAAGAGGCCGGCTTGTTAGCAT
>CAYYLU010000091.1:7112-9739 GCA_964472475.1 uncultured Syntrophus sp.
AACGACGGCCAGGCGGTGAAGGAAGGCCAGATACTTGCTGAATGGGACCCGTACACAATTCCAATACTTTCAGAAGAGTCGGGCAAGGTCAAGTATGGAGACATATTTGAAGGCGAGACCATGCAGGAGAGCAAAGATGAGGTCACCAGTCTCTCCTATAAGGTCATTATTGAGCCAAAAAACCCCGAGCTGAGACCCCGTATCTCAATCAAGGATGAGAAGGGAAGAACAAAGATCATCCCGAATTCAACAAGTCCTGCGCGCTATATGCTGCCGGTGGGGGCACATATTGTCGGGAACGAAGGCGATATTATTTTCGCCGGCGATGTAATCGCGAAAATGCCGCGCGAGACTACAAAAACCAAAGACATCACCGGTGGTCTTCCACGTGTTGCTGAACTCTTCGAGGCCCGTAAACCCAAGGAAAGCGCCATAGTGACTGAGATTGACGGCATCGTCAGCTTCGGCAAGATGTCAAAAGGGAAGCGAGAAATCATTGTCAACCCCGAAACTACACACGGAGAGGTAAGAAAATATACCATTCCGAGAGGTAAACACATTATTGTCCATGAAGGTGATTATGTGAGGGCCGGTGAGGCGTTGATGGATGGACTCGTAAACCCGCACGACGTATTGAGAATTCTGGGCATCAAGGATCTTGCGAGATACCTTGTTGATGAAATCCAGGAAGTGTACCAGCTGCAGGGTGTTAAGATAAATGATAAACATATAGAAATCATCGTTCGACAAATGCTCAAGAGAGTAAAGATCAGAGATGTTGGTGATACCAATTTCATCATCGATGATTTTGTTGAGTGGTGGGTGTTCGAAGAAGAAAATAAACGTGTCATTGCAGAAAAGGGCAGACCTGCACAGGCGGAACCTCTTTTCCTCGGTATTACCAAGGCGTCACTTATTACCGATAGTTTTATATCGGCAGCAAGCTTCCAGGATACCACGAAGGTGCTGACACAGGCATCAATCGAAGGGCGCGTGGACTATCTCAAGGGTCTAAAAGAGAATGTAATTATGGGACGCATTATCCCTGCGGGTACAGGGTTTGTCAAGTATCGGAACTTTGATCTCAACGCCCTTGATACGAGTGAAAAAGAGATTCAGGAGAACCTGGAAGTGGCCGCTCTTCAGTAACAAATCCATCCGGCAACGGAAGCATTATAGAAATGAGCTCTGCGATATGCTCGCAGAGCTCATTTCTTTTGTATCGGAACCAGGCTGTCCCGATCTCTGCGACCGTTACTTTTAGACGCCGCTGGTGCGCAATCTCCTTTCGGCGACAATCGCTTCTTCAGTTTTCGGATAGAGCTCTATGATCCTTTTTAGGATAGTCGTGGAACTTTTTCTGTCGTTGGTCAGTCGAAAGGCTTCAGCCTGTGATAAAAGGGCGCGAGGTGCTTTCTCGCTCTTCGGGAATTTGTCTACCGTCTCCTGAAAATACAGAATTGCCTTGTCATAATTCTTCATATTGAAATGACTTTCGCCCAACCAGTAGTATGCATTTGAGGTTAGCGGTGCAGATGGAAAAGATTGTATAAATGAAGAGAATCTCTTGGCCGCTTCTTCATAGTTGCCTCTCTGGAATGTTTCAAACGCATCTTTGTAAACATCTTCATATTTCGCATCAGCAGGCGGGACAATTTTTGCCGGCCCGCCGCTCTGCGTACTTGTCTTTTTCGACTCCGCTATTAGTTTTTTTGTCTCTGCCCAGTAGTTCTTAAGTTGGAACTCAAGATCGTCAATCTTTCCCGTGAGCATACGTATCTTTTCATCGTTGTTCTCTACAGACGAATACACGTTGAGCACCTGTTTATTGGCGGTGTCATTCTCCCTTGCCATTCTTGCCAGGCGTGAATCTGTTTCCTGCCTGAGGTCCATGACATCGCTCTGAACCGAGTTAATAGAACGGCGTAGTTGCGCGGTCTCTTCTGTCGAAGCGCATCCCGTGATGAGAATTGCAAAAAACGCAAGGCATATAAGGATATGACATTTCTTCATGGCTATCCCCTTTCCTCGATTTTCATATAAGCCCTCCTGTTCCTGGCCCATGACTGCTCGCCGTGGCCCGGATCGACTGGCACTTCTTTCCCGAATGATATGGTCCTGACCCGACCGGTGTCAATGCCGAACTTAGTCAGATACGCCTTAACAGATTCGGCTCGTTTTTGTCCAAGGGCAAAATTGTAGTCAATTGTGCCTCTTTCATCACAGTGGCCTTCGACGACAAGTTTCACATCTCTGTTTTGCTTCATGAAATTTCCGATGGCGTCGAGTTTGCTAAATTCGGTGGGCTTAATGGTATAGCTGTCATAATCAAAGTTGATTTCTCTAGCCGAAGACTCAGATGGTGCAGTACCTGACTGTCCCTGGCGCATCAGACGTTCCCTTTCGGCTCTTTCCAGATCTTCTGACGTGACACCCCTTCTTGTAGCGTTGTCCTGATCGGACGAAAGCGATCTTTCCATTATGGAAGAATCCGCTTTCTGTAACGGTTCTACTGTTTTGGGCGCACAGCCCGCAAATAACAACATACCAATCGCCAGTGAAACACAAACATACCTCATTGTTCTTCCTCCTTGGTAAAATGCAAATTCTAAATCCTAAACCCTAAA
>CAYYLU010000092.1:0-9696 GCA_964472475.1 uncultured Syntrophus sp.
TCATTGACCAAAGGTGGTGCTATGGCTGCGGAGTCTGCCGTTCAGTATGTAAAACGAAGGCCATCCGGCTTGAAGAGCGCTCCAAAGTCCCCATCGCCGCGAAGCTTTGGTAGACCGGGAACCAAAAGAAGGCAATGGCCCTTTTCCTCAAAACGGTAGTATGATGTGATATTATGAGTGATTGTCTCTTGTGCCCTCATCGCCGTTACCATTCTCATCCAGTACCTCTCTGATTTTTCGCAGAAGAACATCGGGCAATATCGGTTTCTGTAAAAAGTTGAATTTCTCATGGATGCCTTTATCGGCGAATATATCCTTTGTGTAGCCGCTTGTAAATATCACCTTAGTGCCGGGCTTAGCTTTTTCTATTTCATCGTGTGCCTCCCGCCCGTTCTTTCTCGGCATGACTGAGTCCAGGACCAGAAGGTCAATCGAGTCAACGTTCCTCCAAAACTGTTCTACGGCATCGACCCCGTCAACCGCCTCTATGACAGAATATCCGTACGCCTTCAGTATCTGGCTGATGAATTCCCGAACGTCGGCATTGTCCTCGGCAACAAGGATAGTTTCATTACCCCGTTCTGCGGAGGTTTGTATCAATTCAACGTCCCTGACAACCTCGTTCACGATCGGGAGATAAACACGAAAGGTCGTACCGATATCGGGCTCACTATACACAGTTATGTAGCCGTTGTGTTGTTTCACGATGCCATAGACGGTGGAAAGACCTAGCCCTGTCCCCTTTCCCTCGGCCTTGGTGGTGAAAAACGGCTCAAATATCCGCTTCCTGGTTGCCTCGTCCATACCGCAACCGGCGTCAGAAACCGATAGCAGGACGTACTCGCCGGGAATACCATATCCGTTCGTACGGACAAATTCCTCGTCCAACTCCACGATCCCTGTTTTTATGATGAGTGTCCCCCCTTGAGGCATCGCGTCACGGGCATTGGTGGCCAGATTGAAGAGTATCTGGTCTAATTGGGTTGAATCCGCCATGATAGTCGCGCCCCCATCCGAAAGTCTTGTTTCCAGTTCGATATCCTCGGTAAGGAGCCTTTTCAAGATTGTTGATATTGATCTTACCTCGTCGTCTATGTGGAGAGGCTTCAGGCTGATCTGTTGTTTCCTGCTAAAGGCCAGCAGACTCCTGGTTAATATAGCCGCTTTCTCGGAGGAAGTGAGGATCTGATCGATATACGCCTGCCTGGGGTCACCTTTCTCCGTGTTCATTCTCAGCAGTGTGCCAAAGCCATTAATCACGGTAAGTATGTTGTTGAAGTCGTGCGCGATACCACCCGCCAGGGTGCCTATGGCCTCCATCTTCTGAGCTTGAAAGAGTTGTGATTGGAGACGAGCCTTTTCTTCTTCCGATTGCTTCCGCTGAGTCATGTCACGGGTCACACTGAGGATATGTGGAACCCCATCCAGGTCTATAATAGAAGCTGACATCAGCCCATATATTATTCTTCCGTCCTTGGCACGAAACGCTGCCTGTAGATTCTCAACCCTTCCTTCCTCCTGCAGTCCTTTCACCAGTTTTGCTCTGTCATGAGTATCAGCCCAAATGTTGAGCTCAACGGATGTCCTTCCCTTAACATCATCTTCAGAATAACCCATGATCTCAGAGAATCCCCGATTAATTGAAACGAACATCCCATCCGCGAGACGATTAATATTGATAGAATCAGGGGTCGTGTAAAAGGCCTTCCTGAACTTCTCTTCGCTCCTCCGCAGCAACTCTTCTGCCCGCTTGCGTTCGGTAATATCCTGGTTTGCGCCGAAGACCCTCAAGAGGTCCCCTGATTCCTCTCTGATTATCCTTGTTCGCACCAGAATGTACCTCATTTCTCCATCGCGGCGAATAATACGATGCTCAGCATCGGGTCCCTGTCCGGGTGCAGACCTTCCGCCAACCCGTTTTATCGTGTCATAGAAAAGCTGTTGATCTTCAGGATGAACAAACCGTTTCGCATACTCGCTCGCCGTCAAGCTATATCCTCCTTCCCTTTCAGCGGTGGTGCCGTATAAAGCATAAAAAGGGTCATTGAAGATATACGTCTCAGCGGAAACATCAAATTCCCAATAAACGATGTGCGCCAGGTCCATTACCTCGGCCAGGTGAATCTGGCTGATGCGCAACGACTCTTCCCATCTCTTACGATCGGTAATGTCTCTCAGGACAATTCTAAAACCAACTACCTTTTCCTGATGAAGAACAGGAGTCGAATAGGCAGCGAGAGGAAACCTGCTGCCATCCTTTCTTATCCCGGTGTATTCTTCACTTCCGTGTTTTTGGCCTTTAATCAGTTTTTGAATATTCTCTCGCGCTCTTTCACGCTCTTCGGGAGGAATATGCTGAAAAATGTTCAGGCCTTCAGTGAAATCTTCTTTGTTGTAGCCGAACATACCGTAACCGGCCAGATTGATGAAAATTATATTCCCCGCCGGATCTATGTCGACAATTGTCTGCGGCAGTGAATCAGCAAGATCTCTGTATTTCCTTTCGCCGTCTGCTATCACTTCTGTAACCCCTTGATGGCCTGGCGCTTTGTCTTCCACAAATCGATCCTTTCACTTCAGGACTGGAAATAGATCGCACTTTATTTTTATTATCGCACAATATGGGTCTGAGTATTATAAAATCTTGTTTGGGCGGCCTTATTAACGCTTGAAAGCTACAATGAAATGACCAATATCATCTGTTCAAGCAACTTAATCATCGATTATCTACCGCGGCACCCCTCTGCACACGGCGAACAATTTGAAAAACTCAGTTTCTTAATCATAATTTAACAATTCTGTTTTAAAATAGGTAAAATGATAGAGTTAACCGTGTCCAGAAACCTTACAATATATCCCGAATGGATGATCGGATAATGCCGAATAAAGTCATAGCTGTTGTCGATGATGAGCCGGACATACTCGAATTGGTCTCGCTTAATCTAAGACAATCCGGTTTCAAGACAAAGGAATTTGCTGAGGCGGGGTCATTCTATAGATCTCTCAGGACAGAAATACCCGATCTTCTTATTCTTGATCTCATGTTGCCCGACATAGACGGATTTGAAGTCTGCAAATATCTCAAGAACCATGAAGAGTTTTCTTCCATTCCAGTACTGATGCTTACTGCCCGGGGGGAAGAAACAGATAAAGTTCTTGGACTTGAACTGGGTGCCGATGATTACGTTACAAAACCGTTTTCGCCTCGTGAACTTATTGCACGGGTAAAAGCAATTCTCAGGCGCGGAACAGTGAAAGAACAGGCGGGACAATTGATGATTGGAGACTTCGTCAAGATAGACCTTGATAGACACGTGGTGCAAATGGAGGGGAATGTAATCGACCTCACACCAACCGAATTCGGAATTCTTGAACTTCTCGTTTCAAGAAGGGGTCGTATTCAGTCTCGGGATCAGATACTGACTTTTCTTTGGGGCGAAGAAAAATCCGTCATTGATAGAACTGTGGACGTACACGTTCGCCATCTTCGTGAGAAACTCGGGACTGCCGGATCTTTGATCAAGAGTGTGAGAGGCTTAGGATACAGGATAGAAGAATGATAAAATCTGTCTTTATCAAAATATTCGGCACATATCTTGTCCTGACAACATTATTATGTGGTCTCGTTATCCTTTTCGCTTTCTACAGTATAAAGGACTCTCACGTCGAGATGGCTGCCAACGACCTCACTAATCTGGCGGTCGCACTGAAAGGGGAGATTACGCCGTATGTTGCCGGCTCGAATACGCAAAATCTGGACGCCAGGATGAAAATACTGGGCAAGCAGACCCAGACTCGCATCACGGTGATGGCATTAGATGGAAGAATTCTTGCCGATTCTGAAGAAGAGCCTTCCAAGATGGAAAATCATCAGACCCGCACGGAGATGGCGGAAGCTCTTGATGGACGCCTCGGCCGGTTTATTCGGATGAGCGGTACACTTAACAAGGAAATGTTGTATATTGCTGTGCCTGTCACAGCAGACGGAAGCAAGCCGTTATACGTTCTCCGAGTAAGCCGCTTTCTCGGCGGGATATCTGCGATCACTAACCGACTGATCACCAAAATAATTTTAGCCACTCTTATAATAGATATATTCGGGGTGTTTTTTGCTTTTTTGTTTTCACGGAATGTCTCAGGTCCTGTCAAAGAATTGAAGGCTGCGTTTCGAAAACTGTCTCTTAAGAATTTTAACGTCAGGGTCTTCCTCAAGAGAAACGATGAACTCAAAGATCTTGCTGATGTTTTCAACGACATGGCCGTTCAAATGCGGAACCTTTTTGACGAATTATCGCACCAGAAGGAAGAACTCAATGGAATTATATCGTCTCTCCAGGAAGGTCTTCTCGTCATCGATGCCGAGGACAAGGTGCTTTTTGCCAACAAAAGTCTGACAACGGTTACTGAACATGAATTCAAAGAAGGAACGCGTTACTGGGAAGTTTTTCGTCAGCCAAAGCTGAATGATCTCATCAGGCAGGTAAGGAGCTCAGGCCAAAATCTTATTGAGGAAGTCGAGCTTAATAACAGAACTTTTTTGTGCGGCATAACAATACTTGCCCCGAATATGGAAATCACGGTCATATTCCATGACATAACTGAAATAAAAAGATTAGCAAAAATAAAGTCTGATTTTGTGACCAACGTCTCTCACGAATTGAGAACACCTCTCACATCAATAAAAGGATTCATCGAGGCTATTGATTCAAGTACGTTAAACGATGAGAACTGTCGGTATCTGCAGATTCTTAAGCGGAATACAGATAGGGTGATCAACATCGTAAATGATCTGCTGACCCTGTCCGATCTTGAAAGAAAAACGTCCGATCTCCAGTTTGAGACGGTAAATGTGAAAAACGTCATAGAGAGTGTCCTCCCCATTTTCGAACGACAGATAGGCGACAAAGGGCTTGTGCTTGATTATTCGATTGCTTCTGACGTACAGCCGACGATAAGAGGAGACCGGTTCAGGCTGGAACAGGTGTTCATTAATCTGCTCGACAATGCCGTGAAGTATACCGAAAAAGGCACAATAACAGTTCGGGTGGAGGTGCTGCAGAGGAAAATCATCGTGAGCGTTCGCGATACCGGAATAGGTATTTCCTCAGAAGACCTTCCTCGCGTTTTTGAAAGATTTTACGTGGCCGACAAATCACGTTCGCGAAGAATGGGGGGAACCGGGCTCGGTCTCTCGATAGTTAAACACATAGTGCGGCTTCATCAAGGCGTGATAGATGTCAAGAGTAAACCCGGTGAAGGTACAGACTTCACCGTTACACTGCCGGTTCTCAATAGCTGAACCACGATATAAGTATCCCGATAATTAACTATTTCTTAACAGTTCTCATACAACAAACTTAATAATCATTCCGTATAATTTTGATTATTCATTCAAGGAGGCAACTATGAAAGCTAAAGAGATATTTATCAGCATACTGGTACTTTTAGTGGTCTGTGCATCTATTTTCCCGTCACATGAGGTCAAAGCGGCAGACAAGGAACTGCTTGGTGCGGGTGCGACTTTCCCGCAGCCTCTCTATTCCAAGATGTTCGATGCGTATTTTCAGCAGAATAAGGTCAAGATAAACTACCAGGGCATCGGGTCGGGCGGAGGCATCAATCAGTTGACACAGAAAACAGTTGATTTTGGGGCAACAGATGCTTTTATGACCAGCAAAGAGCTAGGTGCTGCCGGCGCTCCGGTATTGCATATTCCCACCTGCCTTGGAGCGGTCGTCGTAACGTACAATCTTCCGGGCAGTCCAAAACTGAATTTTACCCCGGATGTCATAGCAGACATTTTCCTGGGCAAAATCAAGAAATGGAGTGATCCGAAGATCGCGGCTGCCAACAGCAGTCTGAAGCTTCCTGATCTGCAGATTACAGTTGTGAACCGTGCGGACGGGAGTGGAACCAACTATATCTTTACTGAGTATCTCTCGAAAGTTAGCAGCGAATGGAAACAGAAGATAGGCGCAGGCAAAGCAGTAGACTGGCCCGCGGACCAGATAGGCCAGAAAGGCAATCCGGGAGTGGCAGGTTTTGTGTCACAGACCCCCGGAGCAATCGGTTATGTAGAGCTTATTTATGCTATCCAGAACAAGATGGCATATGGAAACGTGAAGAATAAAGCCGGAAAGTTTATCGAACCGACACTTCAAGCGGTAAGTGCTGCGGCAAACGTGAAGATTCCCGATGACACAAACGTATCTCTTACAAATACCGAGGCGGCAACCGGGTACCCCATCAGCAGCTTCACATGGATCATTTTCTACAAGGAACAGAATTACGGGGGCAGATCAAAGGAACGTGCAGAAACCCTGGCGAAACTCCTGCTGTGGACTGTCAATGACGGACAGAAATTTGTCGAACCGCTTCAGTATTCCGCACTTTCCAAAGAAGCGCAAGCCAAGGCAAACAAGCTTGTACGTTCGATCACCTATAATGGAGCGCCTATCCTGAAATAGAAGGCTTAATAGCGGGAAGCAAGGAGCACAAAGCTCCCCATCTCCCGTGTATTTTTCGTTTGCTGCGATGATATGCCGCTGGAAATAGCCAATCGGGAGTACATAATGCGAAAGACTTCGATAACGGTACGCTCAACTTCCGATCAGTCAGGGTCTTAAGAAGGAAATCTGATGTATGAGTGAAACAACCAACAAGAACATTGTAGACGTTTCGGAAAAAAGGTTTTCGCATATCCTGACCGGCTCAGGTGTGTTCATCTTTCTAATACTTGTGGCGGTTTTTTTCACGCTGCTGTTGAGCGCACTCCCCGCAATAAAACAGTTCGGTGTTACATTCTTCCTGAGCAAAACCTGGAACATAACCAGAGAGTCCTTTGGCGTTATCCCGTTTCTTGTGGGCACGCTTGTCACATCATGTCTGTCCCTGATCCTCGCTATCCCTTTCTCAATTGCCATTTCAATGTTCCTCGGTGAATATTTCAAGCAGGGTCTGATATCAAATTTCCTGCGCAGTGCGGTGGAAGTCCTGGCCGGAATCCCGTCAGTCATTTATGGTCTCTGGGGTGTATTTATTCTCGTGCCGCTCATACGCTCGCTGGAATTGAAGATAGGGGTCACTCCCCACGGTGTCGGTATTCTTACTTCATCTCTGATTCTCGCCATTATGGTTATTCCCTACTCCGCGTCTCTCGGTCGGGAGGTTATCTCACTCGTGCCCGGTGATCTGAAAGAAGCAGCATATTCGCTCGGTGCTACACGATTTGAAGTCATGAAGAACATCATACTCCCGTATGCGCGATCCGGTATTATCGCAGGCATATTGCTCGCGTTCGGGCGGGCTATCGGTGAGACAATGGCTGTAACCATGCTCATCGGCAACAGCAGCTTTCTTCCGAAGAGCATTTTCAGTCCGGCAAATACCATGGCCAGCGTTATCGCCAATCAGTTTTCAGAGGCAACCGGTATCGTGGCGTCATCTCTCATCTACATCGCACTTGTCCTGTTCCTCGTCACAACAATTGTCAACATAATTGGAAATTACGTGATAGCACGGATTAGCGTTGAGTCTTCGAAAGAGGCAGGGTAAATGGACGGGCATACTTCTTTTCGTCTCATGAAGGACCAGATTTTCAAGGGTCTTGTTGCACTTTTCGCATTTGCCTGTCTCATACCATTGTTTCTGATCCTCTACTACATCGCAAGAAAAGGCGTATCGGTAATCAACTGGGGATTCGTTCTTAACCTTCCGCGCCCCATTGGAGAGACAGGTGGAGGAATTGGAAGCGCCATTGTGGGAACCGTAATGCTTATATTTCTTTCCGGAATTATCTCCATACCATTTGGCATCGCAGCCGGCATTTATCTTTCCGAACATAAACAGGGAAAACTCAGTAATATAGTGCGTCTCTGTGTTGTTGTTCTCCAGGGGACACCGTCAATCGTCATAGGCATCATCGCGTATGTCTGGGTCGTGCTTCCCATGAAGACCTTTTCTGCTCTGTCGGGAGGTGTCGCGTTGAGCATTATGATGCTTCCCGTCATTATTAAGACTACTGAGGAAACACTGAAGCTCATGCCATATCATCTGAAAGAGGCTTCTCTCGCCCTCGGAGTACCGTATTATAAGACGATCCTGAAAGTTATTCTGCCTACAGGCATAAGCGGCATAGTTACGGGAATATTGCTGAGTATAGCCCGGATCACCGGGGAGACTGCACCATTGCTCTTTACCGCTTTCGGGAATCAGTTTATGAACTTGAACGTATTCAAACCTATCGATTCGTTGCCGTACCGGATATTTTACTACGCGATGAGTCCTTATCCTGAATGGCACACGTTTGCGTGGGGGGCAGCATTTATACTTGTGATATTCACGCTGACTTTTAACTTGATCGCAAGGGGGATTTCCGCTAAATGGAAAATACAGTTCTGAAAATCGAGAACTTCTCAGCCTATTTCGGCGAAAATAAGATATTGAAGGAGATCAATCTTTCGATCACTGAAAACATAGTCGCCGCATTAATGGGCCCCTCCGGTTGCGGTAAAACCACACTTATCAGGTGCGTCAATCGTATGCACGAACTGATCCCGGGCGCAACCGTAACCGGTAAGATGTATCTGAATGAACAGGATATCTACAGTATGCAGCCGATCGTGTTACGGCGAAAAGTAGGCATGGTCTTTCAGAAGCCAAATCCGTTTCCCACGATGAGCATTTATGATAATGTCATTGCCGGATACAAGTTGAACGGCATCAGACGCCCCCATGAAGAGTTTAACAATATTGTGGAAGAATCACTCAGGAAGGCAGCACTCTGGAACGAGGTAAAGGACAGTCTGCACAGAAAAGGAACGTTTCTTTCCGGTGGCCAGCAGCAAAGACTGTGCATCGCGCGTGCGCTTGCCATGAACCCTGAGATCCTGTTGCTGGATGAGCCGACTTCAGCTCTGGATCCAAAATCAACATCGCAAATTGAAGAATTGTTTGTCGAACTCAAACAGAACGTCACTATGCTGCTGGTGACTCACAATATTGCGCAGGCAGCACGCGTTTCTGACGTGACTGCGTTTATCTACCTTGGCGAACTGATTGAATTCGGTCCCACAGAAAAAATGTTTACCGTTCCCAAAGATAAGCGAACAGAAGAATACCTGAGCGGTAAATTCGGATAGAGGAGAAGAACATGCTGCACGAAAGGATCGCTGAAGTAAAGAAAGAACTTGTTCAATTCGCTACTCTGGCGGAAAACATGATTGCAGGAAGCGTCAAAGGTCTCCTGGATCAGAATGAGACAATACTAAAACAGATCGTAAGCGAAGATGAACCAAATGCAAATATCTACGAAATAAAGATAGAGGAACTTTGTACGTCTATCATAGCTCAACATGAACCACGCGCAAGAGATCTGCGGGTAGTATTGATGATCTACAAGATGACCAGTGATATCGAACGCATGGCGGACCATGCCGTTAACATCGCTGACAGCGGTCTTTTCCTGATAAAGAAACCCCTTGTTAAACCGCTTCTCGATATACCAAGAATGGCGGACGAAACCGTAAAAAGCGTTACCGACTCAATTAAGTCATTTATTGATGAAGATGCGCAACTTGCCCGCAACGTTTGTGAGCGTGACGACATTATTGACAGCCTGGAAGCCCAGATCTTTCGAGAGCTCGTCACGTTCATGGTTTCTGATTCATCAACGATTGAACGTTCTCTCTTTCTCCT
>CAYYLU010000093.1:0-9439 GCA_964472475.1 uncultured Syntrophus sp.
ACTAAAGCGTCGACCGCCAGGGTTCTTGAAGCCCGGCTTGTGAAATCATTCAGCATAACGGCAATCAAGGCTTCGAGAAGTACATCTTTTGGCTCGGCAATATGTTTCACATATTTCAGCAATTTCCTGCCTGATGTATCATCTGTTTTCATGCGAATCAGCTTGGCTATTCCGTACTGATATTTTGAAAAATCTTCCGGACCTTGTCGATCATGAATTCTAATAAGGGCTGAGGTCCACGCATCGATTGTCTCAGGTGAGAAATATCTGTTCGTCATACCCATCCTCAAGTGGAAATCACTCAGAATTTCCTAACAACAATATCCGCACGGTAAATCGCTCTCCGTCCGCCCGGCTGTTGCCGTAGTCTTCTTAATCAATTAGCAAACATCGTGCCAGAAGGATTAGATCCGCATTCTGCGTTTTTGGACGTTATTAAGCCGATCTTTCGAAAAGTACGTTGCTTTACTCAATATGTTGTTGCATAATGCAACGTCCCGGGCATGGCCAAGACAGAAACCCTCCGCCTTTCGCGACGGAAGGTGGTCTATTTCCGTTTAACTTCCACGTCCTTATTACCCTTCTTGTTTGAATGTTTCAAGGCCTGCTGTTTCTTCTGCTTGTCTTTGCTCTTCTTGCTTCCTCTGTCTCCCATTTCTTCTCCTCCGTGGAACACGTTATGGTAATCGTGCATTAATCCGAATAGGACATGCGTGCCTGATGCCTAAGCATTAACGAAGCTCTCAAGTTTCCTTCGTCTGATCGGATGTTTCAGTCTTTTCAAAGCTTTGGCTTCAATCTGACGGATACGTTCCCGGCTAACCTTAAAAACAGCACCTATCTCATCGAGAGTACATTCGTCATACCCGATGCCGAGCCTCATTCTCATAACCCGCTCTTCCCTGGGTGTGAGGGTAGACAGGACCTGGTCAATCTCTTCTTTCAAAGAACTATTCACCGTTTCTTCAAAAGGTGAAAGGACTTCCGAATCTGTCAGGAAATCCGCCAGTCTGTAGTCACTGTCTCCTAAGCGGGCTTCAATTGATACTGCCGCATCCGGAAATGCCATGATGTCCCTAATTTTTTCACTTGAGAATCCGGTTGCGGACGCTATTTCCTGAATTTCCGCCTCTCTTTCCAGTTCCCGGGAGAGTTTTTCAGAAACCTTCCTGATCTTTTTTCTCATCTCGAATGCGTGGACCGGAACTCTGATGGTCTGTCCGTAGTCTGCTATCGCCCTCATCATCCCCTGTCTGATCCACCACAACGCATACGTAGAAAACCTGTAGCCTTTTTTATGGTCATACCTCTCCGCGGCCTTCATGAGTCCGATATTGCCTTCCTGAATGAGGTCAGCAAATGGCACACCCCGGTTCCGGTATTTTCCGGCAACAGTGAACACCAATCTCAAATTCATCTTTACGAGCCTGTTTCTGATAACCCGTAATTCTTCATCAATTTTGACGAGTTTTTGTAGAACGCGTTGTGTGGTGTCCGCTTCATCACCACTCGTGTATTTCAAATACCGGGAACTTTTCCTGGCAATTCTCAACAGACTTTTTCTGTTGAGTCTAAGATTCAACAGGATCTTTTCCTTCGCACGTCTTATATTCTGCAATTCATCCAGGCGTTGTCCGGTTCCACGCATGCACCCTTTTGACAATTGTTTCCTTATCTCTTCCGTTCTTTTATGCAGACGTTCCGCTGAATGAATAGATGATATAGTCTCTTTTTTAAATCGATCGATATCGTTGTTGCTGCAGCCGTCCTTATCACCGCAATTTGTCACATCCAGCACATTCACGCTGCCTTCGCGTAATCGTCGACCTATTTCGATCAGTTCATTGATCGCCCCTGGCAGTCCAAACAAAGTGATTATTGCTCTTTTCTCAATTTCGCCAACCTGTGTCATGATCTGATGTTCTTCATCAGACGACAGCAAGGGTGTACGAGCGATATCTTTCAAATAGGATAATACTACAGGCTCCGCTATGCCGCTGGACGGTTCTTCGCTACCGTCCTCACTGAGATTCTTTGTTTCATGGGAGTCTACCTTTTCTTGTACCAGCAGAACCGGGCCAGGATCACACACATGTGACCAGCGATATTCCTTTGTACACTCAGTAGAACAATACGTCTGCACAGACACATCAGTGCCGCTGTAGTCCGATACGGCAGAATATTCCTTCGAAATGACTTCAGGCTCCACTTACATGATCCTCCTAAAAAGGTCCCGGAGTGACCGGCCCCAAGGGATGGTCCGCGGTGCGCCGTTTCTCGGAATTCTCCGGGACCCCGGTGTTGCCCTGCTCTTGCGATTCAGTTTTGTTCACAAGCTTGATGACTAATGTATTGATTGTTTATGCCGTACTTTGCAGCCTCGTTTCCATCGACTTCATTGATTTCTCCAGAACACGGGAAAATGCTGCAATCTGAGGCGACTGCATTACGTTTTTCATTGTTTTCATCACATATGTCTCCGTGTGCCGCGAATTGGACATTCTCCTGGGCAACAACGCACGCAATGCGTCAACCGCCCGAATTCTTGTGTTCGTGTTCATGGAATCGTTTGCTACAGTGGCCATAAGGGCATCCAGAAGCACGTCTCTTGGTCTGGCAATATGTCGCACATATTCAAGCAGTTTTTCCCGCAACTGTCGGTCCACTTTACGGCGAAGGATCTCTGCTATACTGTATTGATATTTCTCGAAGACAACCGGTCCTTTTGTTTCATAAAAACGTGTGAACGTTTTTGCCCACTTGTTAATTTCCTCGGCCGGATATCGAGCTGAACGGTATCTTTGCATGGCTGCCTCCTTACTGTATAGTTCTATGCATGTATTAAAGAGCAAACACCATGCCAGTGGGAAGAAGAATTCGCTTCATAAGGAAAACCCTTGTTTTTTACAGCCGCGAGATCTCAGGCCTGCGCAGTCACACGTTATTTTCGGGGAATTGAGTATACCATACGATAATCTCGAGATTTTGGACATGCTACGAAGAGGAAAGCGGATGCTGATTCATGTAACTGCCGTACCGTGTTTCTGAACTGTGTTGCTTTATTCAACGTTGCGTTGCATGATGCAACGGGGATTTCATTATTATTGGGGCAGCTTCAACCTCTGTATCATCCGCCACAAGGAGGTTCTGTTAATACCGAGTATTTCTGAAGCTCTGGCCTTATTCCCACGGGTCTTTTCCAGAACGGTTTCTATGTATGAACGGCTGACCTCCTCCAGCGTCTGCAGGTCCTGATCAACAGCGGTTGATTCCTTTCCATCCACGTTACGTATGTTGTCGGGCAGGCTTTCCGCCGTTATCGTATCTGTGCTTTCGAGAAGCGTAGCACGCTCGACAACGTTTTCAAGTTCTCTCACGTTTCCAGGCCAGACGTGCCTCTCGAGCAGGTGTAGTGCTTCCTTAGTTATGTCGCTAATATCTTTTCTATTCTCAGCACTATACTTTTTGAGAAAATATCCTGCAAGTGTGGCTATATCTTCTCTTCTTTCCCGCAAAGACGGCAATTTCAGCGTAATAACATTGAGACGATAATACAGATCGGCACGAAATGAACCTTCTTTTATCATGTCGGATAAGTTCTTGTTGGTCGCTGCGACGATACGCACGTCGACTTTTCTCCGCGCCGTTGATCCGACCGGCTGAATCTCACCATTCTCGAGCACTCTCAGCAAAATCTGTTGGAGGCGCAGGCTAATATCACCTATTTCATCCAAGAATACCGTGCCGCCGTCAGCCGTTTCGAAGACGCCCCGTTTGTCTCGTATGGCGCCTGTGAATGCACCTTTTGCATGGCCAAAGAGCTCGCTTTCAAGGAGAGACTCTGCCAGGGCCGCGCAATTGACCGGCAAAAAGGGCTTCTCGGACCGTATGCTGTTGAAGTGGATGGCCCTTGCAACGAGTTCCTTGCCCGTGCCGGTTTCCCCCAGAACGAGGACCGTTGCCTTCGCATCTTTAATTCTCTCTATTGTCTTATAGACGTCAATCATTGGCTCGCTATTTCCCACAAGGTTACCGAAGCTGTATTTCTTTTTGAGTTGACTCCTGAGAAGCTTGTTATCATCGAGAAGCGCTTTCTTGTCGAGGACCTTTTTAACAATCAACCTGATTTCTTCGAGGTTAAAAGGCTTCGCTATATAGTCCTCTGCCCCTTCTTTCATCGCCTCAACAGCTGTATCAACCGTTGCATATGCTGTTATGATGACAACGTTGGTGCCGGATGATGTTCTCCGGATAGTTCGCAACACCTCCATTCCGTCGATTCCCGGAAGCCTCAGATCAGTGATGACAAGATCGAAATTTGTTTTTGTCAGTTTGGCGAGAGCGGCCTCCCCCGATTCCGCACAATCCACTGAATAGCCCTCTCTTGTCATGATTTCCTTTAGTGTGTTCCTCATCTTGGAGTCGTCTTCGACTATTAGAATGTTTGCAGTACTCATAAGCCGTTACCTTCCTTATCCTTGCCGAACGGATTTTCTCCATTGTGCGCAGGGAGTTCCACGCTGAAAATGGTGCCGGTCGGCCGGTTTAAACCATTTTCTTTTTTACGACCGCTGCTCGTTACCCTTATGTCACCGCCCATCTTTCTTATCATTGTATAGCTTATTGCCAGCCCCAGCCCCATTCCATCCTCTGAAGCCTTTGTAGTGAAGAAAGGATCAAAAACATCACCAATATTTTCTTCGGGTATGCCCGGGCCTGTGTCTCCGATTTCAGCGATTACTTTTTGGTTTGCTTCCACATATCTGGTGCGTACCGTGAGCGTGCCTCCACTCTCCATGGCCTCAACTGCATTAGAAACAATGTTCATGAAAACTTGATGAAGGATGCTTGCATTTCCATTCGCAAGAGGGATCCTGTTGGCAAATGTACGCTTTACAACTATTCTTTTTTCGGAGCAGAGTTTTTGAGCTATATCAAGGAGTTTTGAAAGTACATCATTAATGTCTGTAACTGTAGAATCCGTATGTGATTGTCTTGAAAAATCCAGCAGGTTACGGACTATTGTGCCTCCTCTCTTTATTTCTTCCTCAATAGAAGCGAGCGTCTCAATGAAAACCGGATGCGCTTGTCTCATATCTTCTTTCAATATCTGGGTGCTGAGAAGCGCATTCGCCAGGGGAGTATTAAGCTCATGGGCAATACCCGCAGTCAACAGCCCCATGCTTGCGAGCTTATCTTTCTGAATCAATTGCAGTTCAAGCTCTTTCTCGCGCTCATACTTTGTCTTCAATAAACGGGATATTTTGACAGAGGTGAGATAACTGCCCGCTACGACGAGTATGATAAACAGGCCTGCAAACGATCCTGAAATATTCCGAAAAACCCGTATTTCGTCGAACAGTTCGGCGGAATCCTGTTCGACTATGAGGGTCCAGTCGGGATTACGAAAATTCTTGCGGACCCGCATTACCTTTTCGCCACGATAGTCAATTGATTCCTTATGTGTTTCCTCGTAATAGCCGGACAGGCTTCCTGATGGAATTTTATCCCCGGGTCTGACTTTCCCTACCCGGGTTGCTGTGAGAAAGACCCCTTGATCGTTAAGCAGGAAAATCTCACCGGTGCTTCCTATTGGAGTTGCCTTCATTATTTCAGCAATCCCGGTGAGATCGATATGCGCCATTAGTACCCCGACTAACTGCTCTTTGAGAGAGTGAATCGGGACTGCCATAATAAACTCCCTGCGGTCGTTTTCGTCACCGCTCTCCACATCTCCTGCAAAAATACCTCCATTTACAACGTCCTTAAACCATTCCTGTCCGGCCACGTCTGAGTGAACCTGCCTATCACCGGTTGAATGGCGGATTTTGCCGTTCATACCTGCAATATGGACCTCTTCAAACGCCGAATGCTGAGACTGGATCGATCTTATTAGATCAGCTGTGCGGTTCTCGTCTAATCCTTTCAACGAAGCGGCGATCAATCTGAGTTCGTTCAACGTATCTGTGCAATATTTATTGATTATCAGTGTATTCTGCACGGCAATGGTTTCCAGGTTTGACATGGCTTTTTTTTGAAATGTATCTATATGTTTCTTATACGCGGACAAACCAAAAAGAAGTAAAGGCAGGGCGGAGATAGTTATGAGCACAATCGCCAATTTGATACTGAGTCGGTCCATTTTCATCATAATAGCTGAAATCTCCTGCGTAGCCATTATACCATGAGCAATTACATGCCGAAACGGATTCTCTGTAACGCGTATTGCCGCCTTTAGAGTTATTGCAAACATTAGCAAAAGATGTGCCGTCCCTCCTCACACATATGCAATGCGCAGCAACCAATACCTTGACGGCATTTTTTTGCTACTGCGTCCGAGCACGAGCTTGTGTTAGACTAATTGGTCTATCATAGACGACTCCGCTGATCCGCTATCTATCAAAACAGAAGTTGTTAGCATCCGTGTTCTTGCGGTCATGAGCGGCGCGGCGCCTGTCCATCAATGTCTATTGGCACAATATTTTGAACAGGGAGGGACGCATGTGTGACGCGGATGCCGGGCGCTCGTGTTGTTGATTATAGTGACAAAATTGCATATAGCCGTTAGAATAGTGTTGCATTAGATTGTTCAGGAGCAAACGAAATGTCATTATGCGAAAAGAATTGCAGGAGGGCATCATGGAGCAAAGAGAAATATACATAACGCGAGCCGATATGGAAAGGCTGCGCAATCTTATTCAGGCTTACAACGGGAGGGATACGCCATACCTTGAGAGCCTCGAAGAGGAACTCGACAGGGCAAAAATAGTCGATCCAAAGGATATTCCTCACAACATTGTCACCATGAATTCAGCTGTTCGTATCAGGGATCTGGATAACGGCGAAGAAACGACTGTCATGCTCGTTTTTCCCGACAAAAAAGAGACCAGCGAGAAAACAGTGTCCATACTTGCTCCGATCGGAACCGCATTAATAGGTTACGGAGAGGGTGATACCATCGAATGGGAAGTGCCGGCGGGAAAAAAAAGATTTCAGATAATGGAAATTGTCTATCAGCCGGAGCGCGTTGGCAACTACGACTTTTAGAATACAGATGTGGAGACCGCTCAGATAGAAGCGCAGGCCTAAGCTCCCCTTTCTGCATTCGTCATCGGCTAATAAACTGAACTACCATCTACTCCTATATTTATCAAAATAGGACAATTGCAATCGGCATGATGTCGAATAAAACAACTTTCGTCGTGCATGCAATAGGAAATCTCCAAGGCACCCGTTCTTCTGTGTATGATTATTGGGCAGATCCCTCTGCTGTTGGTTGGTACGTTGGCATGCGCTTTGCTTTAGAACAGGAGAGGATAGGATCCCACTCAATGATTCGCCGCAGAGGATTTCTGAGATTGCAGTTCATAAAAGCGAAGCCAAACTGTTTTCATGGAAGACCGCGGTTCCCATGGAAAGTGATCGATCGACGCTTATCACGAGGGAACCGCGGAAATCCATCGGTCCTGGATAGATCAGTAATTTTTGGTTCTAAGGTTTTTACATCGATAGCAGACCATTTGGTCTGATAACCGTTGATGTGTGTTAAGGCATAATGTTTGTACTTTAAGACAGCGTTATTGCAAAAATTGCCGGACATAGCTAAGATGTATAATTCCGACCTCATAGCCATAGGCAAACATGCGCGATCAGGTCTGGAAGAACTCTTGCCCGGCAGCATTGCGCTTCAAGTGTTTGGAAATCACGCTGTGATGTTCTTGTAATGTAATGAATTCCTGACGTCGATTCGCTAATAGTTTTGTAATTCAAACCGGATGCGGGGAATATATTAGAACACGGGACTAATGCATGATACCCATAGAGTATGTGTTGCTCATAGGATCGGTACTGATCATTACCAGCATTATCGTGGCCCGACTTTCTGAAAACCTGGGTGTGCCGGTACTGTTATTGTTTCTTGGAATAGGAATGATTGCAGGATCGGAGGGTCCCGGCGGCATATTCTTTGATAATGTCCGGCTGGCCCAATCGATTGGCGTTATCGCCCTGGTTTTTATTCTTTTTGCCGGAGGACTGGACACTAAATGGTCAGAGGTCAGGCCCGTTTTCAGGCCTGCTGCAAGCCTTGCCACGGTTGGCGTCTTCCTCACTGCTATCACGGTGGGGCTCTTCGCCTTCTTTATTTTGAAGGTGTCGCCTCTCGAAGGTCTCCTTCTGGGAGCCGTTGTTTCATCAACTGACGCAGCCGCAGTATTCTCCGTGCTTCGGTCAAAAAATATCAGCCTTCGCGGTGAACTTAAACCGCTTTTGGAGCTTGAATCAGGCAGTAATGATCCTATGGCCGTTTTCCTTACAATAGGGATTATTCAACTCATAACAGAGCCTAAGGCTTCTTTCGGTTCCGTAGGGCTTCTTCTTGTTATTCAAATGGGGCTCGGGATTATCTTTGGAATTGGATTGGGGAAATTGATGGTTCTGGCACTGAACCGGTTAAAATCATTTTATGAAGCTTTTTATCCAATTCTGTCCCTGGCAATGGTGGCGCTCGCTTATGGTGTCACCGCGTCTGTCGGAGGGAGTGGCTTTCTGGCGGTTTACATTGCCGGCATTATGGTCGGCAACAGTGCGTTCGTTTACAAGAAAAGTACATTGCGGTTCTTCGATGGGTTAGCCTGGCTCAGCCAGATAACCATGTTTGTCACTCTAGGCCTGCTTGTTTTCCCATCCAGGATTGTTCCTGTGATCTGGATGGGCTTAGCATGTTCCGCGTTCCTCATGTTTGTTGCAAGACCGTTGAGTGTGTTTTTATCACTGTTCTTTGCGCGACTTGGGTGGCGTGAAAAGGCATTTGTTTCATGGGTCGGGTTGCGAGGTGCTGTTCCCGTGGTCCTGGCAACATTCCCGCTTGTCGCCGGAGTGTCACATTCAGAAACGATTTTCAATGTGGTTTTCTTTATTGTACTGACCTCCGCGCTGCTGCAGGGCTGGTCTATTCCAATAGTAGCCAGATTTATGGGGCTTCAGGCACCAATTATGCCGCGACGGCGGTACCCCATTGAATATGAAGCCGTTGATGGAGTGGACACAGAACTTGTTGAGTTTATTATTCCCTTCAGTTCGGCTATTGCAGGGAAGCCAATCGTCGAGCTGGGTCTTCCAGCCGACAGCCTCATCGTCCTGATAAACCGCGACGAGAAGTTCTCGGTTCCCAGAGGGGGCAGTGCACTTGAAGCGGGGGACGTCGTCCTGGTGCTTGTCAACCAAAGTAATGCAGCCAGGGTCCGGGAGATACTGATGCAGTGGAAAGAAACCGGGGACAGTGCCGACGCGAATCAGTGATCTAAAGGTGTTTACGCTTTCTTAGTGCAGGCGAACGGGATTGACACTATCGAGCGGAGGGGCTTATAATTAAGCTTTGTACAAAGGAGAACGCTATGACGCAAATCAGTTCCATCCTGATTGTCACAGATTTTTCTTC
>CAYYLU010000094.1:0-9192 GCA_964472475.1 uncultured Syntrophus sp.
CTGAGCTTTATGGGCGTCTTCGTTTACGTTGACCGGGGTGTGAAGGGGACTTTCTGTGGACTGCCAATCGGAAGGGTAGTGACATAGCCCACCACAACAGCCAGCCAGCCATGTTGATGTCGTACGCCCGCGCGGCCCACAGCTTGTTCCCAAGCCCGAGGAAGTCAGGTGGGAAAAGCAGCGGAGAATGGTCAAGGTCTGCGCGCGGCACCCGGATCTCCTGTCGCCTGTTCAGGGATGCCACCAGATTTGGAACGAGATCACAGGCATCGGTTATTTCCAGACAAAGCCGGAGTATATTCTCCAGGGGTTTGGCGGTACCGTCACGAGACGATAACATAGTCTCCCAGTCCATCTGTGCGTCAACAGCTGCGGCAACTTGAATCAGATCGATTATGTTCTTAGGCTTGGGACGCCCACGTTCGATATCGCGCAGCAAGCTAACAGCCGCAAAGATTACCTCGTGCCGATCGCTCAGGACATCATAAGATCGTCCTTCCATACTGAAGGAACCACGTTGTGCCCACAATTGTTTCTCATCAAGATGCAAGGAAATATGTCGCGAAAGATTCCAGTGGAGATCCACCCTTGCTGTGCCCGAACGGAAGTCAAATGCATGCACAAAAAAACGGGTCAAGCCCTCACTTAGCAATATGCCGGACTGAAGATCGAACCTGTTAGCTTTGAGAAGCGCACAAGCTCTGGACCGATTGCTCGCAGGAACGAGCAGATCTATGTCGACGTATTCCCGACCCATGATGTTACCGTAAAAGCGGCTGGCGAGATATGGACCTTTCAACAAAATGAACGGCTGTCCTGCGGAATTGAAAAGTTCGGCTAAGTCCTTCAAAGCCGGCATGAGCGCCTGCAGTCGTTCTTTTTGTACCTGTACCGCTCTATTGAGTGATTCGATTTGTTGCGGTATTATTGCTGACTGCATCTGCAATCCTTCAAGTGCGCGCAGCAGCACCACGGACAGGCCGGACCGGTTGCAGGTTTCGGCTAGTGTGCGCATAAGCTCCGGTTGGTTCTCAATACAACGTGCTGTACCGACCAAATCCTTTGAAAGAAGACGGATCAGGAGCCGCAGCTCGGCTGTACTTGCGGGGATCCGTGTCCCGTGTCCGCTAAAATTTCTATCGTTTGCTTTCTCTTGTACCATTCCCTTGCCCGGCAGAATATCGGAGTACGTGACTTTGTGGAACAGCTGCATCGAGTCTTTGAATGACAACTATTCGAGTCAAAATGCAACTGTACATTTTAGAGAGAAATTTGTCAAACCGAAGCAAAAGGATGTGTCAATGCGAAACAGAAGAGTCGGGAATACAGTTGGTCAAAACGTACACGCTCGGATCTCCTGCCTCCAATGTTCCCAACATATTGTCAACCGTTCACTCTTGATTGAATGGCAATTTGATTCTATTATCGCCACTCCTGTGTGTCCAGACGCAGAGGTTCGAGCCGTGAGGCTCTGTTTTGCCATGTCCAGCCTCGACCTTCCTGAAATACCCGTTCGTTAAAGGCGAACGGTACTTCGCGGCGAAGCCATTCTGTAAAGACATTTTTTGCACTCACCGGCACATCCGACCACTTAATTGTATTTGCCGGCAGCCGTGGATCGCCAAGCTCCTTGTGATGGAGAACAAAACGTTGTATGACTTCCTGAACATGCGCATTCATGGGTTGATGCAAAATCAGTGCGCCTATTTCTTTCTTGAAGTCATCTTTCTTCCAGCCCTTCCACGATAGCAGATCTCGAAAGAGCATAAGCATCACGTTGTCCGGCACGCGATGGATCCTCTGACGGCACTTTTCGCTGGCCACCTTCACAAATTGCTGAAAGAACGTGGATTCTTTCTCCAGTCCCCAATCATTCGCAAAAGAAGTGAGTCTGCTTCCGGCTTTGATCAGCATATCGGCGAGGAGGAGGGGCCCGTTTCGGCCGAGGACTGCATCGGGATGTCCTTGCCAGGCGCGTATAGACTTGTGTGAACCCCGGTAGTGCTTCAACAATTCTCTGACCAAAGATAGAGAATCGCTGTCCGGTGACAAAGTTCCCCATGCGGAATGACACGAGCGTACAAGACCGGCGAGAGACCGCCAGTTTAGTTCCAGAGAAGACGTTTCCAGGTGATGCAGAAACCTCTCATCAAGCGCTATTTCCGGGACCCAGCAAAGGTATTTCAGAGCAGGTACACCCAACTTATCGATCTTACCTTCGCTGAACTTTACCCATTCCGCTTTATGCCTCTCGAAAGGCATCTGTCTGTGTACAACAGAGGAGCCGATGCTGTAGGCCGCGCTTTGAAGGTTTTGCAGCTTCACGCCGGGTGGTTCCCTCGTCACAGAATGGGCTGAGGCATCGAGCGTTAAGAGGGCGTCATGGATCATTGAACCAAGTTCTTCGAATGAGATAGAAGAGTCTTTCCCCGCACCAACCATTTCATGTCCTCCCTGATTCAAACGCTGCCAGGACCGGTTTCTGTTCCAGCGAACGGAACCGCAACCTGAAGACCACCCGTCTGCTTGACTTCTGATCTTCATTGCCGGATCGATCTTTAATCAGCTCGGCGTTCCCTCTCCCACTGGCAGACAGAAGTTGAAGAAAGGTAGACGCTTCTCTCGTCATGCCGGATTCATCCAGAACCGCCAGCGAAGATCGTACGACAGACATGGATCTCCTTTGACTCAAATCCCAGTTGTGGCGGGCAGTCCCGGTAGAATCAGTGTGCCCTTCCACGACGATCGAATTAATTTCACCGGTAAACTGAGGTGAGCACACTATCCGTGACAATCTGGGAATGAAAACCTTCAGAAATGATTCACCCGCAGGTGAAACGGTAGCCTGGTCAAAATTGAAGCCGAGCAGATCTTCAGGCACGAGGACGAGGAGTCCCAGCGGGTCTCTCGGGTCTGAATTTACCTCTATGCCGCCCGACTGAAATTCTTCCAAAGCATCTCTTATGTTGAAGAGCACACTGTTCTTTGTAATCTGTGTATCCTCCTGCACATTATTCATTGAAGCGCACAACAGGAGGATAAAGATGACGGCTATAGACGTCATGAGGTCGGCAAACGAACTTGACATCCCTGAGCTGCTTTCCCGCTGCATTACGATTGCCTCATGTGCTGCGACGAAACCGCTATCTTGCTGACTGCATTGTGCAATTCGTCAAGCTGTTCCCCGAGTTCGTCTATTGAGCCTGAAAGACGGCCGCTTGCCTGTGAAATGAAATTATCTGCCGTCGTGGTGAGCATATTGAAATGCTTTTCCGTGATTGTGGAATAACCGCCGAGGTGACGCGCTATCTGGGCGAGGAGGTCCTTGGCATGATTCTCCACTTTCTGAAATACAGATTCATAGCGCGCCATTGATGTACCGATATGATCCAGCACCTCTTGCTGACCCTGAGAAAACCCTTTCAGTGATTCAACCTGTGCTGCCGACGTGGAAAGCAGTTCCACGGCCGTTTGCTGGCCGTTCATTACGGTCTTTGTAATGTCTCCCAGAGTTATGACCGCAGTACTGACATCAGTCATCAACTTCTCCAGGTTCGCAGTCATCTGCTCGTATCCTTGAATTGAAGACGCGAACTGTCTTAAAGTTGTGTCGAGACACGCTTTCAGATCATCCACCTTCGCCATTTCTTCGCTATGACTTTTCAGAAGTAATGTTAATTGTTCCGCACTCCGGTCTGTCAGCATCCCCGCATGGTCGAGTACTTCCCTGGTACTGTTTGCCGATTGCTCGGATATCTTCTGAACAACGGAGGTCATCTGTGAAGAAAGTTCCGTAATCTTATTTGACATGTCACAGGTGATTGCCGCCATTGCTTTCTCCATTGAACCAAGCGATGCGCCTGTGTGTTCCTCAAGCTTTTCCATGATAGCGCCTACAGCCGTGTTGACATGCTCTATCTGCTGCTCATGATTTGCAGTTTCGTCGCTGACGGTTTTTCGGGCAAGATCCGCCACTTGATTGAGTGTATTGCCTGCTGAACCGAACTGAGTGTTCATTGTCTGCAGGAGCAAGGCTGTTGTGGCGAGTGATTCAGTGACCTGACTCATCTGACCCTTTGTCGCGTTCATCAATGAATCGCTGAATTGGGCGGTCATCTTTTCGACCGCGGGACCTATAGACTGAGCAAGTCCTTGATTCAGATTGAAAGAAAGTCCGGATGTCATGTTCTTCAGGAGTATGGCTTCCTCAGCTATCTCAGATTTCAAATCAAGCAACAACTGGGCGGACGTGAGGCGCGGCAGAACTCTTCTCATCGTAATGCACAGGGCGGATGCGGCTTTTCGTACCGGAGAAAACAGATGTTTTTCCGCGCCCAAAAGCAGTGTGGCACACGCAACAGCCACAACCGACGAGAGAAACTTGCCGGAAAGGCCCTGAATCAACAGATCAAGACCTTGAATTCGATTATTCACCAGGTGCATGTCCAAAAGCGCGACTAATATGGCGAGAAAGGTGGCAAGCAGTCCCACACCTGTTATGATTGCGGGGGCATTGCGGTACGCATGATTTTCTACGGGCATTGTCGAATCGAGGACCGGTTCTATGTCCTCGCCGGCCCAATATCTGTATTCTCCGTTTTCTTGCTTTCCGCTTATTATATAGGAGGATACGACCTGCCATGTGGACTTGAGCAGTTCCGCATTCTGAAACACGGTCGCCATTTCATTCAATGTTCTCTGTGAGATTCCCTCGCTTCTACTTTCCTGTCCGTTCGTTAAGGTTCGGATGCCTGCCTCGGCAGATAAGAAGGCTTGCTGTCGGATTTTTGACTCCCTCCGCTGACGCACATAGACGAGAATGAAATATATGATTATACCGCCGGAGGCTATCCAGGAAAACGCTGGAGCCGTAAGCCCCATAAGCTCCCATTGGATTTTCAGAAAAAGAAAGATGTTCATTTTGACCCCTCTCTTACACTAATTCGAAAAACAGGATCTTGTGCCAGAGAGTAGAAATGCAAAATCTGTACCGTGTGACTCTGGTTGCATTGAACCATCGAGCTTCTGAAGTGCGCAGCGGAAAGCAAATCTCACATGCATCAGGCCGGAATTCTAGGGGAAGATTTTACGGACGGTTCTGAATAAGGTAAGATTAAGACAGAGTCAATCCGTTTCTATTGGGGGTTTCTTATGCAAAGATGGAAAAAGGTGTGTATCGGGTGTACCGGATTCCTCGTGCTGCTGATCCTGTTTGGTTTTTTCGCAGCGCCTCCGATCCTCAAATCAGTCCTGGTGAAGAAATTAGCCCAGGAACTCAACAGAGATGTTTCGATCGGCAAGATCTCGATAAACCCGCTGTTGCTCCGTGTAAAGATGCGACAGCTTATAGTCAGGGAAAAAGAAACGAAGGCAATCTTTTTTTCTCTGGAGCGCTTTGAAGCGGGAGCGGACACTTCCATACTCAAAGGAAAAATTGCTCTACGAAATATTTACCTCTATAAGCCATACGTAAACCTGGTCCGCAGCGGCAACGGTACATACAATTTTTCCGATCTGATAAAGAAAGGTGAGGCAAAACAGCCTGAAGCGCCAAAAACGAAGACTCCGACATTTTCAGTCCGGGGGATCACCATCGAGAGTGGTAGCGCTGATTTCCTGGATAGTCCGTTGAACAAGCAGCACACGATACGCCAGCTGAACCTCACAATTCCGTATATTTCGAATGCCGCTAAGGAAGTGGAGAAGAGCGTTCAACCACAATTGTCGTTTATTGTAAATGACGCGCCGTACAAGATCTACGGACAAACGAAACCTTTCTTTAATACCCGTGAGACCTCCTTTGACGTAAATATCGACAATATAAATATTCCTTTCTACATCCCATATGTCCCTATGCAATTGCCCGTTAATGTCGTTTCCGGTAATCTCGATCTTAAGACGCAATTGAGATTCCGGGAAGACCTTACGAACGGCAAAGAACCCGTGCTGGACCTTGCCGGAGATGTGGCAATAACGAAGCTGGACGTCCGGGATAAGTCGAACAAGCCGGTGTTGATGCTTCCCGAACTAAAGATAGCTATTAATTCCATCGAGCCTTTTGCAGGCAAGGCACACATCTCGAATGTCACGATGATGTCACCGGAAGTTGTATTGGTGCGACAAAAAGACGGGACTTTGAATGTCTCCAGTACGGCCGATCAAAAGAAGAAAGATACGGCAGGCAAACAGAAGAAGGATGCAGATGCCGATCCGGCAAAAAAGGAAGAATCCGGGAACGCATTTCAATTTCTGCTGGATAAACTTCAGATCACAAAAGCAAAGGCATCTTTCCATGACGGCTCTCTGAAGACACCGTCTAATCTGATCGCAGAACAGATCGAATTGAATGCGGAGAACATCTCTTTATCAAAGGACAGCAAAGGCCAATTTTCCACATCAATCGTTCTGAATAAGAAAGGGACTGTAGACCTCAAGGGCAGTGTAGGCCTGAATCCAGTCGACGTACAGGCAAAAGCCACCGTAAAGAACGTAGACATACGTCCTTTTGAGCCGTATTTTACCGACACTGTAAATGTGGCAATCGTTCGTGGCAGCGCCCATACGACCGGTGAATTGTCTATCAAGAACAGAGATGATAAGGGACCGCTCATCGGTTTCGCGGGTACGGCCTCTATCACCCGTTTTGCGGTGGTGGATAAAGAAAGGGCTGACGAACTCTTTAGCATGGATTCTTTGCACCTGAGAAACATAGACTTTCAAAACGAACCGATGAAGTTGAACATAAAGAACGTCGCCCTGAATGATTTCAGGGCTATGGTAATAATCGAAAAAGACAAGAGTCTCAATCTTCAGAAGATCATGATAGAAGATAAACCTGCCCAGGAACCTGTTACTCCGGCGAATGACGTAAAAAAGGAAAAGAAGCCGGATCAAAAAGGGAAAGAAGAATCGCCCTCGATCAGGATTGACACTGTGACGCTTCAGGCCGGCACGATAGACTTCCACGATTATTCAATCGAGCCGGGATTCAGTAAAGAACTGAATGAAATAGGCGGCCGCATATCCGGTCTTTCGTCAAATGCGATGACGAAGGCCGATGTAGATCTGAAAGGCAAGTACGACCATTTTGCCCCTTTGGAGATTGTAGGTAAAATCAATCCGCTGGCAAAGGATTTGTTTGTGGACCTCAAGGTGAGCTTCAAGAATATGGAGTTGAGTCCCGTAACGCCGTATTCAGGCAAGTATATCGGCTATGTTATAGACAGGGGTCAGTTCTCATTTGATGTACAGTACCTCATCGACGGGAAGAAACTGGACTCCAAAAACGACATCTTCATCGATCAGCTCACTCTCGGCAACAAGGTTGAGAGTGAGAATGCCGTTAAGGCGCCTGTGAAGCTGGCAATAGCCCTGCTGAAGGACAGACAGGGCAGGATAAAACTTGATATCCCGGTTACGGGCAGCCTTGATGACCCGGAATTCAGTGTCTGGAAAATAGTGATTAAAGTGCTCATGAACCTGCTGGCCAAGGCGGCTACGGCGCCGTTTGCCCTTATTGGATCTTTGTTTGGCGGCGGAGAGGAGTTGGGATACGTTGAATTTGATTATGGCAGCAGTGCACTCCTCGATGCAGGCGCGAAAAAGATAGATACACTTGCGAAGGCACTTTATGACAAACCTGAGTTGAAACTGGATATAACGGGTTATGTAGACATTGAAAGGGACCGTGATGGGCTCAAACAATATTCGCAGCAGAAGAAGATAAAGACACAAAAAATGAAGGATATGTTGAAATCAAAATCGGAGAGCCTGTCTGTAGATGAGATCAAAATTGAACCCGCCGAATATGAGAAGTACCTTCGCCTCGCCTATAAAGCGGAAACCTTCCCCAAGCCCCGGAACGCGATCGGCTTCGAAAAGACAATTCCGGTCGAGGAAATGGAGAAACTCATGATCACGCACGTACAGATAACGAATGAAGACCTGCGTGCCCTGGCAGCAAGAAGATCGACGGCGATCAGGGACGCAATTCTGAAGACAGGCCGTGTGGATGCGGGACGGCTCTTCACAATTGAGCCAAAATCTCTTTCCCCGGAAAAGAAGGAGAAGATGAAGGACAGCAGAGTAGACTTTACACTGAAGTGAAACAGTGAATGGTGAATAGTGAGCAGTTAGAAAACGGATGATATTCTGAAGGTTTTCTGAATTCTAACTGCTTACTAATCTTTGCGAATTGTCTTATTCCGGACACGAATCACCAGACACGGGTGCTTTTTTTGTCCTGCGTCCAAGCGCATCGGTCCTCCTTTAGCAATTCGAAGTCTGTGACCAATGTCACCTTGAAAATGGCAGTCTCCAATGTATATGTATAGAAAGGAGACCCCGGGTGAATATTAATTTCATTTTTCCGAGAGAAGATGTTAATCATATTGAAAGGGATCATTTCCTGACCGAGCGAATGGGGCTTTGCTGGCACGAATATGATCTCGATAAGTCGTCAGTTCAGCTCTCAGTAAAGGGGCACGTCTGCACGAAATGCGGCGATTTCTTTTTCAACAACAACGATTTCTCGAGCGAAGAAGACTTTATGAAACTACTTCAATGGGCAACCGATCAGGATGCCTTAAGTCCTGTCGTTTCCCAGTTTGAATCAGGATTATTTACGGACCGGCAAACAGGACAGATGTCGAGAAAACGATTCGCTGACATCCTGTATGCTCTGCTGTCTATGAAAAGGAGAAAGAAAAAGAATGTTCGACAATAGGAAATTAGATAAATATGCCGACGTTATGCTATGGGGACTCAAGACGGCCAGAAAGGGCGTACTGAAGAAAGAGGACATCATTCTTTTGCAGTATGAGCTTCCCGCCCTGCCGCTTGCCGAAGTCCTGCATGAAAAAATACTTGATCTGGGCGCATATCCGGTATTGCGTGTCGCAGCAAACGCCCGGATAGAGCATAACTTTTACCAAAAGGCCAATCAGAAGCAGCTTACGTTCATTACGCCCGGTGACAAGGAGCTCTATAGGCATATACAGGGAAGAATTTTCCTTCGTGCTCCGGAGTCATTGACGCACCTCAAAGATATTGATTCCAGGAAAATCGGGGCTGCAATCGTTTCGAGAAAGCCGCTGAGAGATATCATGGATAAGCGGGAGGCTAATCGTGAATACAGTTGGACACTTTGCACGTATCCAACTCCGGAACTTGCGAAACAGGCAAAGATGTCAG
>CAYYLU010000095.1:0-9175 GCA_964472475.1 uncultured Syntrophus sp.
GGGATGAGCAGCGTATACGAGAGGTATTCTCTGCATTCAAACCACACATTGTCTTCCACGCGGCAGCACTTAAACATGTGCCGATGATGGAATACAACCCGAAAGAAGCCGTAAAAGTGAATATCTTCGGTACCTACACAGTGGCCAAAATCGCCATGCAATACGGTGTTGAGAAGTTTATTATGATCTCTACGGATAAGGCGGTGAGACCCACAAGCATCATGGGTGCAACGAAACGTATTGCCGAATTCGTGTGCCAGGCGTTCAATGGGGAGGTACAAGGCACCCCACACCCCACACCCGACACCCCAACGGTGATGCAAATCCCAAATCCCAAATCCCAAATAATAGACACCAAACACCAAACACAAAACACCAGTCCACACCCTACACCCGACACCCCAACGGTGATGCAAATCCCAAATCCCAAATCCCAAATAATAAACACCAAACACCAAACACAAAACACGAGGTTTATATCCGTCCGCTTTGGAAACGTTCTTGGGAGCAGGGGCAGCGTAATACCGCTGTTTCTTGAACAGCTTAAGAATGGTGGACCGCTCACGGTCACGCATAAGGACATGGTGCGGTATTTTATGACAATACCCGAGGCAGTCTCCCTTATTCTCCAGGCATCCACGATGGGAGAAGGCGGGGAAGTGTTTGTGCTTGACATGGGAGAGCCGATCAAAATCGTGGAATTGGCGGAGGAATTGATCAGAATGCAAGGCTTGAAGCCGTATGTAGATGTGGATGTTGAATTCACAGGAACGAGACCGGGGGAGAAGATTTTTGAAGAGATCCTGACCGCTGAAGAGGGGACTGCGGCAAGCAGACATCAGAAAGTCTTTGTCGCGAAGAACGAAATGAAATACTCTCTGTCTCAGATAGATGCAATACTGCGGGAGTTCACTTCTGCTGTGAACGAACTTCCCATAAATGACACGGAAGGAGTGCGGGATCTGCTCAAAAAATACGTACGTCATTATGAGGCGCAATGATGCACGTATTGTTTTTGATCTCATATGAAGGTATAATCATTGATGAATTGCGCTAAGTCAGGATTCCCCGTATGACTCAGAACCGGCGCATAATGCTCGTGGACACGGAGGACCGGATAGCGTCAGTTATACGCATTTGCGCTGTGTGTATATGCGTGGCGGTTCTCCTATTGTCAGCGAATGCCGGGCCGGCTGTGGGGGCTGATGCGGACCGGGAAACGCTAGAGGGAATCAGAGCGTTCACCGTAGCCGTTGAAGACCTCAAGCCTGATGTTCAGAAGTACGCGCCGCGGTTCGGCCTCACGAAGGCCCAGCTCAGGAAAGATGTTGAGAAGTGGCTAAGAGATGCCGGGATCGCCGTTGTTGACGGGGAAAATACAATAGATGCGGCCGCCGGGGCTATATTGTACATTCACGTGAATACAGTGAATTACCAGAAATACTGGTATTCATATACGGTCAGCGTTCACGTAAAACAGATTCCGGTTGATAACGAAGCAGCGGATGTCAGGGTGCTCCGGGATATATGGTCGGTTGATATGTCGGGCACGGCCAATATCGGAACGCTGAATACAGTGAAGGAAAACGTACACGTGCTCGTCGGTAAATTTATCAGCGCCTATAAATCGGCAAACGGGAAAGAGTCTAAACAGAAGTAGAAACCTGATAATCAGAAGAGGACCGGTCAATGGAAACGCAGACGCAGACTGATACCTGTGAAGATGAAATAAACATCCTGGATTATGTGAGAGTTGTGTTCAGGCATAAACTGCTTGTCTGCGGAACGATCGTTGTCTTTGTTGTGCTTACAGTGGTTGCATCACTGTTGATGACGCCGATATACGAATCCAAGGCAATCATAACCCCTGTCCAGAAGGCGGGAGACGTGTCTGGTGCGAGCGTGCTGGCCGCGCAATTCGGTATAGGGGCACCGGGCTCCAGCGGCATGTCGGAGATCGTGAACCTGCTCAAGAGCACCATCCTGAAGGAACGGATTATCAATAGGCACAAGCTTATTCCGGTGTTCTTCCGGGCAGGCGATCTTAGCGGGAAGTCGGATGCGGAGAAGCTCTGGGCGGGAATACGGTATATGGATAGGGTGCTGAGTGTCAGGCCGAACCTGAAGGATAACAGCATTGCCCTTTCTGTCCAGTTCAAAGATCCGAAAGTGGCAGCCGATCTGGCAAACTACGTCTTGACGGAATTAACGGACTACATGAGCGCTGAAGCCCGCAGGGTGGCAGAGATCAACCGGCAATACCTCGAATCACAGATTGACAAAACTGCTGATCCGTTTATCAAGACAAAACTGTACACATTAATCGCGCAGCAGATCGAGACTGCGATGATGGCGGAAGTGAAAGAGAATTTTGCGTTCAAAGTCCTTGATCCCCCGAAGGTCCCTGACAGGAAGGTCAAACCGAAACGCACTCAGATGGTGATCATATCCTTTATTGTCTCGATCTTTGTAGGAATACTGTTGGCATTTGCTGTTGAATTCTGGAGAAATCATAAGGAAGAGTTCAAGAGTCAGACGTAGACAAAATAATATTTCCGACATGTGGAGGAAACTCTTGTGAACAGGATTCAGGTAATACTATCTGCCGTATTAACGTTGTTGCTTTCGTGCGGCGCCGGATATGCGCAGCAGCTGCCGGATTGTTCCACAGTTCCTTTAGGCTCACCATGCATGAGCAACGGGCAGGTCCCGTCCTCATCGGGTGTGCCGCAGGTCACTCCTTCACAGGCGGAGATATACAAGAAACTCACGGCTGAACAGAGGAAGTCAGTTGATGAAGCAATGCGACAGAAAAACGGTTCCCTCACGCCGGAGGCAATCGAGGCGCTGAAGACCAGGCCTGAGTTCCAGGGCATTACCTCGAACGACGTACTTGCCGGCAAGGAAATGATTGAAAAGAGTGATGCGAAGAAGCAGCCGCAGTCCACGGACAAACAGGAGACGAAATCCCGGGATGCGATAGTTGAAGCAGAACGGAACAGGAAACAGGACGACTCCGCCTCCGGTAAGAACATATTTGAACGTGGAAGAGATATAAAGAAATACCAGGAGATTTCAACAGACCTGAAGCCTTTCGGATATGAGTTTTTTCAGGAAGCTGCGGTAAAAGTTATGACCGACAGGAAAGACCTGCCCGTACCTGCCGATTATGTTGTCGGCCCCGGGGATGAGGTTAAAATCCTCCTGTGGGGAAGGGTGAATGCGAACTACAATCTGGTCGTGGACCGGAATGGCAATATTACTATTCCCCAGGTAGGACCTGTGGGTGTTGCAGGGCTGACGTTCGAACAAATGTCGAAGCACCTTATCAAACAGTCCGAGCAATTTGTGGGAGCTAATATCGATGTCACGATGGGTGCGCTAAAGAGCATCCAGATTTTTGTGCTTGGAGACGTGAAGAGACCCGGTGCGTACACCATCGGTTCTTTCGCAACTATTACGGACGCGCTCCTGATGACCGGCGGACCCAATGGCATTGGTACAATGAGGAATATACAACTCAGGAGAAAAGACAGGATCGTATCAACATTCGACCTGTATGATCTGCTCCTGAAAGGCGATAAGTCCAAAGACTCGATACTGCAGGCAGGGGATGTTGTGTTTGTGCCGGTCTCAGGCCCTGTGGTCGGAATCGCGGGAAATGTCAGGCGGCCCGCTATCTACGAGTTGAAGGAGAGTCGTGATCTGGATACCCTCCTTGCCCTTTCCGGTGGAATAATTCCGACGGCATACACGCAGCAGATTCAGATTGAAAGGATCATTAAGAATGAAAAGCAGGTGGTTGTGGATATTGATGACAAGCACCTGATGAATACCAAAGGCCTTCTCCTGCAGGATATCGATCTGGTAAAGATATTCAACATTGTAGAAAGGGAAAGAGACGTTGTTTTTCTGAACGGCAATGTGAAGCGCCCGGGCAAATATGAGTACAAGAAGGGTATGCGGATCAGGGACATGATAAAAGACCATCAGGACCTCATGCCGGAGACATATCTTGCGTACGGTCTGCTCAAGAGACAGGACCCGCCTTCTTTTGAAAAACGTCTGGTCCCTTTCAGTCTTGAAAGTGTTTTGACAGACAAGAGCGCCGATGCAAATTTTGAGCTGAGGCCGCTCGATGAGATCTTTATCTTTTCGAAATGGTTTTTCAGAGATAAGCCGTCGGTTACTGTGAAAGGTGAAGTACGGAATCCAGGAAAATTCGATTTTAATAAGAACATGACGGTAAAAGACGCCATTCTGATGGCTGGCGATGTCACAAAGAATGCGTATTTGAAAAAAGCCGAAATATACCGGATAGGTGATCAGAGAGAAAACCTGATTATCTATTTTGACCCGGACAAAGCACTGAATGAGGATACTCAGCACAATATTGTCATGCAGGATGAGGACACTGTCGTGATTCACGCTATCAGTGAATACGAGTATAAGAAAGTCGTGTTTGTTGATGGTGACGTACTGAACCCGGGCACATACCCGTTCGGCGACGGCGCGAGAGTCAGGGACCTTGTGTTCGCCGCCGGCAACGTGCTTGAGTCGGCGTACCTTGGCGAGGCCGAGATCACGTCACAGATCGTCGAAGACGACAAAACGGTAAGGCTTGAACACAGATCAATCAACCTGAAGAAGGCGCTTGCCAGTGATCCTGCAAATAATGTTGTCCTCAGGCCGTACGATAGGCTGAATGTAAAGAAACTCCAGGACTGGAGGAAGGATACCTTTGTCACCCTGAGCGGCGAGGTGCGGTATCCCGGAAAATATGTTGTCAAGAAGAACGAGAGGCTCTCATCTCTTATTGAGCGTGCCGGCGGTTACTCCGACAATGCCTACCTGAGAGGGGCTGTATTTACACGGGCAAGGGTAAAAGACCTTCAGCAGAAGGCCCTTGATGAAATGGTCCACAGAATGGAACGCGAGCTGCTCGCGGAAGGTGCTACCGTTACTGAGGCTTCGATGGAGGGTGTTCAGGCCAGACAGATTGAGCTGCAGCAGCGTCAGAAATTCATCGAAACGCTGAAGAAGCTTCCGCCCAGCGGAAGGATGACAATTCATCTGGCACACTTGAGGCTGCTCAAGGGAAGCGGATATGACATCGAACTGGAAGAGGGCGACAGTCTGGTGATTCCTACAAGGAACCGGGTAGTGAATGTGGCGGGCGCTGTTATGTTCAACGGAAGCTTTGTACACCTGGACGATTTGAGTCATGAGGACTACATCAAAATGGCCGGCGGTTTTTCTCAGTACGCGGACAAGAAACATATATTTGTCATGAAGGTTGACGGCAGCGCGAGACAGCTCCCCAACGCAATTAATTGGAATCCTTTCCAAAAAAGATGGGAACTGGACGGTTTCGGAGAATCACGAAGCGGCGGCATCGAGGCAGGCGACAGCATTATTGTGCCGGAAAAACTCGAGCGAACTGCCTGGCTGAGGGAGATAAAGGACATCACGCAGATCCTCGCGAATGTCGGTTTGACGGCTTCATCGATTGCTTTGCTGTATAAAACGCTGAATTAGGGTCAGGAAAGAAAAACATGATTGTGCAGACAAATGTGCCGTATCATATGGTGAGAGAAAACATTCATCGCATTGTTTCATTTAAAGTGGACATCGAAGTCTATTTCAATAATGCCACAATAGACCGGATCGACAGCGCCGATGTGAAGGAGACCGGCAGCATTTTGAAAGATGCGGGGATTTCCTGTACTGTCCACGCTCCCTTTATGGATCTGAGCCCTGGTGCAGTTGACCAGACAATCAGAACAGTAACCGGAGATAAACTTGTCAAAGCGGTTGAAATGGCGAATCTACTGGGCGCCAGAGGTATTGTCTGCCACAGCGGCTACAACAAGTGGTATTTTGACGGGAAGCAGGACGTCTGGCTCGAAGGCTCCGTCGAAACCTGGAACCGTGTTCTGAGCGCGGGCGGAAAGGAATTACCGGTAATGGTCGAGAATATTTTTGAGGAAGAACCTTCGAATCTCATCGAACTGTTCAAATATTTCAAAGAGAGCAATCTCTATTTCTGTTTCGACTCGGGCCACTTCAATTTGTTTACGATTACCGGCATTCAGGAATGGCTTCAGCCGTTAAAGAACAAGATTCGCGAAATGCATCTTCATGACAACCACGGCAACTCCGATGAACATCTGCCGATCGGTGCCGGTACATTTCCCTTTCATGAACTGAAGCAATTCATCAGGCAACTTGATCAAGTGATATTCACAGCCGAGATACATGGCGAAGCTGCGGCGCCGCAGGGCATAAAAATACTGAAGGAGTTCTTATCATAAAATGGCACATAGAATAGAGATTTCGTGTAAAGATGAAATTAAAGATGTCCAGGCCTTAAAGCTCGAAAGACGTATCAAGACGGATTTTGGTATTGATGTAAAGGAAGCGCACGTTGTGGACGTCTATACGGTTGACGCGGATTTAGACGAAGCCATACTCGACGTGGTGAGAAGCGATGCTTTTGTCGATCCAGTAATCCAAAAGAGTGTGACAAACGGTTACACGAGTTTTGATTCTGACTGGGTCATTGAAGTAGGTTTTAAGCCGGGTGTGACAGACAATGTCGGCAGAACCGCTAAAGAAGTGATCCAGGCGATTTCAGGAAGGCCGTTCGGAGACGGAGAGGCGGTTTATACGTCGAGGCTCTATTTCCTGAAGGGTGATATTTCAGAACGGGATCTTGTCACCATCGCGGAAGGTATGCTCGCCAATACACTGATAAACAGATACACATACAAGAGCGCCGGTCAATACCGGCGTGACGCAGGAATGGGCATATCCGTCCCCAAAGTGACCATCGTACGGGAACCGGTTGTCGAGACTTTTGATTTCGGTGCGAGTGTGGAAGAGCTCCTGAAGATCAATCGTGAAAGAACATGGGCGCTGTCTCGTGAAGAACTGAGCGCGATAAAGGGATACTACAGCAGGCCGGAGATCATTGGCGAGAGAAAGAGGGAAGGGCTCGACGGCAACCCTACAGACGTGGAGATAGAAGCGCTGGCCCAGACATGGTCAGAGCACTGTAAACACAAGATCTTCAACGCGCTCATCGACTATGAGGAGGACGGCAAAGTCTCACGGATAGACAGTGTGTTCAAGACATACATCGTGGGTTCAACAGAAGCAATCAGACAGAAAAAGGGAAAGAAGGATTTCTGTCTGTCGGTATTCAAAGACAATGCGGGAGTTGTTAAGTTCAACAGGAAATACAATCTTGCATTCAAGGTTGAGACTCACAATACACCATCGGCGCTTGATCCCTACGGTGGAGCCCTGACAGGCATTGTCGGGGTTAACAGAGATCCGTTCGGAACAGGGAAGGGCGCGAGACTGATTTTCAACACGGATGTATTCTGTTTTGCGGTTCCTGACTACAAGGGTGAAATCCCTCCGAGACTGCTCCATCCCAAGAGGGTATTGAACGGTGTCAGGGAAGGGGTTGAACACGGCGGCAACAAGAGCGGTATCCCGACGATCAACGGCTCCCTGGTGTTTGATAGCGGGTATCTCGGAAAACCGCTTGTTTTCTGCGGTACGTGCGGAATCATGCCTGTGACGCTGCAGGGGCAGCCCTCGTATCTGAAAAAGGCGCAGGTAGGCGACAAGATCATCATGGTAGGCGGCCGGATAGGCAAGGATGGTATCCACGGGGCGACATTCTCATCTGAAGAGTTGTCTGAATCCTCTCCTACAAGCGCTGTCCAGATCGGAGATCCTATTACTCAGAAGAGAATGACGGATTTCCTGCTGGTAGCCCGCGATCTTGGTCTCTATACCTCGATTACCGACAACGGTGCCGGAGGATTATCGTCTTCTATCGGCGAAATGGCGACAGACACAAACGGATGTATTGTCCATCTTGACAGAGCGCCGTTGAAGTATCATGGATTATCTCCGTGGGAAATACTGCTATCCGAAGCACAGGAAAGGATGAATGTGGCGGTAAGCTCCGGCAAACTGGAGGAATTTCTTGCTCTGTCCAGAAAGATGAACGTCGAATCCACTGTGCTCGGCGAATTCACGGACAGCGGCAAATTTCATATGCTGTATAAAGGGAAGACTGTCGCGTACCTGGACATGGAGTTCATGCATGAAGGGCATCCTCGGATGAACCTGACCGCACGATGGGAGCGCAGGCTGAATGATGAGAAGCCGCTTCCGGAACCCGTCGATTATCTCAGCGCACTGAAGGGTGTACTGGGACGATGGAATGTGTGCAGCAAAGAATATGTCGTGAGACAATATGATCATGAGGTCCAGGGCGGGAGCGTGGTGAAACCGCTCAGCGGCAGGGAAAATGATGGACCGTCTGATTCCGGCGTTATGAGGCCTGACCTCAATTCCTTTAACGGTGTTGTCGTGAGCCACGGTATCTGCCCGAAATTCAGCAGGTTCGATACCTATCATATGGTCGCCTGCGCGATAGACGAAGCCATCAGAAACAATATAGCTTCAGGAGGCTCTCTCAATAGGATGGCGCTTCTTGATAACTTCTGCTGGTCTGATCCGGTGGAATCGGAGAGAAATCCTGAAGGCGCCTATAAGCTTGCGCAACTGGTCAGAGCAAACAGGGCGCTGTATGACTATACGACTTACTTCGGCACTCCGTGTATTTCGGGAAAAGATAGTATGAAGAACGATTATATGTTCAACGACATAAAGATCTCTGTGCCCCAGACGGTATTGGTATCCGCAATATCAACCATCCAGGATGTAAGAAAGGCTGTTACGATGGATGTAAAAGAGAGCGGAGATCTTGTCATTGTCATAGGTGTGACGTACCCGGAAATGGCGGGATCGGAGTATTACGCCCTGTTTGACCGGGCAGGCAACATTCCGCCGAGAGTACGGGCTGCGCGTGCGAAGAGGACCTTCCTGAGGCTTGAGAAGGCCATGAAGAAGGGATTGATTCGGTCCTGTCACGACCTGTCGGATGGGGGAATCGCCTGCGGGATTGCTGAAATAGCATTTGCAGGCGGCCTCGGAGTCGATGTTGACCTTGCCCGCTTGCCGCAGCAGGCTATCTATCGCGATGACTTCCTGCTCTTCTCTGAATCACAGAGCAGATTCGTCGTTACAATCAAAGAACAGAACCTGCCCTCATTCGAGAAGATGTTCAAGGGTGTTCCATTCGGAGTTG
>CAYYLU010000096.1:0-8978 GCA_964472475.1 uncultured Syntrophus sp.
TTGCGACGGGCACGAGCGCGATGACAGTCTTCTTGATATTTCTGAACAAAAGACTCACTGAAGCAACAATCACTACTAACGCAAAAACAATATAGCGGAAGAGATTTTGAACGAGCGCATCGCTGACAATGCTCCTGAAACGCCTCTGAGAAACAAGCCGGACCCCTTCCGGTTTACCCGGGTGATTCGGGGCAAACAAATTAACAACCTCTTCGGAATCAGGGACGAGTGATATAGTCAGGGTACCCTTCCCCTGAGTGATGACGAGAGAACTGTAGAGTTCTCCGAGTCCGATGGCATTCAGATCGCCCTCTGTTAAAGCGCCGGTCCGGTTCTGAAGTGAACCAAAAAACGGTGCAAAAGCATCGCCGGAAAACCCGAGCTTATCGCCTTCCTCTGTAATCAGCTTTTTTGCGAGATCTTTTTTACCTTGGGCCCAGAATTGATCCCACCTGTGTCTGTTTGATAACATTGTCCTTTCTGAAGGAAATAATGGCGAAAGACTGATGATATCGGCTTCACTAAAAGTTTTTGTGAAGTATTCAAAGACAGTGTCATTCACCTGACGCGATAACTCAGGGTTTTCACCCTCTGAAAACAGAATTGCATTGTCCTGAAAGTTGCCCCACGTGCTGGCGAAATATTGTTCAGTTTTCTTCATTGCCTCCGGAATGTGATTCATCATCTTTAGATCACCGTTAAATTGGAGACGCGTAGCCTGCCAGATGGAGAGAGCTGAAAGGATGATCCAGAATGCTATGAGACTTTTGCGCGGCACGCGCAATCTGTTGTGCGGACGATTGCCGAAATATCTCTTCTCACCGGGGAGTCCCTGCAGGAGTTGCGGAAGGACCAGCAGAGAAAACATCAACGAGGCCGCTACTCCAATCATGCAAAAAACGGCGAGCTGCCGCTGTCCGGGAAGATTCGAAAACAGCATTATGCTGAACGTGACTAGAGTCGTTATGCCCCCAAAAAGCACAGGCCGGGAAACACTATTGATGACGAGCGCAGGATCACGTTCCTTCCTCGATAACGCGAAGTACACCAGTATAGGATAATCATCCGAGATTCCAAGCAGTACTGAGCCAAACGCAATGGTCACGGCAGAGACACTGTCGTATATCAGGAGCACACCAGCTGTGGCAAGGCAGAGTACAGATGAAGGGACAAGAAACACGAGTACTCCCTTCCAGCTTCGAAGAAAATACATAATCAAGAGAAAGATGGCGACCGACGAACAGGTAAGTATGAGTACGAGGTCGGATTTTACGGATTCCGCGTTTGCCAGTGTGTACCCGTGGGCACTCATTGTCGATGCGTCTATTCCCACCGGAACAACCTGGGAAATCGTTTCTTGCAGTTCTTCAATCATGTCCTTTGAATCTTTTGAATCAGTCAGTTTGACAGGGGTCTTCGCGATAATAAGTGTATTTTTTCCATCACTGCTCATGAAGTGGTTTCGATAAAGCTGTATTCCCGGAACTATATTCGTGCGCGCCAATTTTCCATATATGAGACTCTTGAGATCCAGAGGATCTGCCTGGATGAGCGGCTTGAGCATCATGCCTTCCTGAGATGAAAGCTGTTGGAATGAATTCTGCAGTCGCTTTCTCACTTGTTCTCTGTTCAGCACATTATCCAGATTCATCTGATCCTTCGCAGTAAAGGTGTTCGGGAGTACGTGCGCAAGCCATTGAGGGAAAAAATCAAAAGAAGCTATCGTCGGCCCTGACATCACATCTGTGAAATACGGTTTACCCAAGCTTTTTCCCAGATCATCCGTGGCCTTGATGAGAGTCTGATTGTCTACCGATTGTTGCGCATGCAGACTGATAAGCACTTTATCCGCAAAGGGTGCCTTCTGGAGCAACGCGAAATCCCGGGCAGCTTCACTGTTGTCATCTGGCAAAAGAGGGGCTATGTCTTCATTCATCTTAATGTTTCTCAGAATCAACCCCGCGGCAACTATTACCAGAAGAGTAGCGAAATAGAGCAGCAATCTTCTGCGAGAAAAGACATTATAGAGACTACCCGGAAGAGAAAAACCCATAATTATTCAAAAAGCGACTTAACAAGATCGACGTTAATTTTCATGTCAAAGAACCCAATGACAGTCGCGTCACCACCCTGTTCTACAATTTCGACCCGCTCTGCGTAATTTGTGTCAGGTTCGAAGGAAATGAGAATATGTCTAACGTACTTCTTTTCTCTGGAAGACCTCGGAACAAGCCTGAGCAGCACAGGACCATCCCTGATGACGCTAATAACGTATTGTTTCTCAATTGTTTTGAAATCTGCTCTGGTCCAGGCGATTATCTGATCGACTATAAGTTTCAAAACAGGATTTCCCTGTAGATCAAATGGTTGCAGTGCACCGTCTTTTCCCTTCCACTGTTTCGCCACGTCTCCATTCACAAAAAAACCGAATGGATCCGGCCCTGTTGTTTCCCAGCGCAGTTTATCAGGTTTCTCAAATGAGAAACGCCCCGAAGAAAAGACAGGTTCCTTTAGCATTGAGAGCCGCCGCTCCTGGCGAAATTCGCTGTTTACGGTCTGGATACCGGAAACCGCATTTCGAAGTAAATCAAATACCTGTGACTTGCTGCGCGCGTTCCGGTTCGGTACATCCTGGCCATGCGCCGCGCAGAAACACGATACCAACACAAGGCATCCTGCAATAGAGTACGTGAGAACTCTTTTTAGGTAGAAGTAAATGGTCTTCATTTTTCGTCCGTTTCATTCATTCGTTGGTTGTTCCTTATCGCTGCTCTCAGGGACCCACAGGGTCAGGCCCCCTGATGCGAGTATTTCACCCTGACGTGTTACAGTTCCTATGGCTAGGGCGAAATCCCCGACCTCGCTTATGGTTTCTACTTTTACGTTCAGCAGATCTCCCAGACGGGATTCTCCCCTCGTTTCCATCTGCCTTATGGCGACAAGGAATCCTTTCCTTACAGGCCGTTTATGGATCAAATCGTGGTAACCCTTAAATGCAGCATAGGTCTGGGCTATCAACTCTACATATGCTACCGAATCCAGCACTCCAGTATCATTCAGAAGAGGATTTTCCGCTGTTATGAAAGCCTCTGAGACGCCGGATTGTTCCTCGCACTTTACCAGACGGTCAATGAGACAGACGGGTCTCCTGTGTGGCACTACTTTTTCCGCTCTAACCGGAATTTTTAGGTCTTCGTCGCAGCTTTCAGGCATTCCCTTTTCTCATTTCTGTCACATTCCGTGAAATCAGGCCCTTAACGTATCGCCGCAAGTCAACATGTGCCCTTTCGCCCGAGAATGACGTCGGGAATACCGGTTCAAGAGCTCTCAAACGCACTGTAGAAGGGATAAACCACCATCTTTTAGGGGGAAGCAGTCTTTCCGTGCCGGAGATACACAGGGGAACTATAGGGATTCCGGTCTCGACAGAGAGTTTAAACGGACCTGAATAAAAGCGTTGAACCATTCCATCCTTGCTACGATGGCCTTCGGGGAAAAAAAGCAAGGAGATGCCCTTGTTCAAAAGCCGGGCACCTTCCCTGAACGCTCCATCCCACCCGATCGTTTCAAGATCAAGATAACCGGCCAGCCTCATAAATGGTGCGTACCATGGCATACGAAATGGCCATGCACGTATCGTGAACGCAATGTCACTTACAGGCAGCAGCGCCATGCAGTACGTGTCAAAGAAAGAGAAATGATTCGTAACGAGGATACAGGGTGATCCTGTCACATATCTGCTGAGTTGTTCCCTTTTGAAGCGCACGAACGGCAGCATAATCAACAGCCAACCTCTCCCGTAGATCCATATGAAATGACGCATTATTTTGTCTGCCTTCCATCCAGTCAACACTTTCCAGATAGCAAATAAAAAAGGGAAAAAAAGTATGCCGGCAATCGTCAGAAATACAGTGGCAGGATAAACAAAAATGTTCATCACGCACACCAGAAGACATTCCATTACGGCATATGCTATATTTTTCTGTTTGTGAATATGGGCTTCCGAAGTGAAGACTGGCACTCTCTACTGTACTTCGCGTGTCTTACGTATCACAAAATTGTGAATATCACCCAACGTGACTATAACCCGGATTGCTTCTTCTTCCCGTATTTTGAAATTAAACGCCCTCTCGAGAACAATGACCATATCAACGCGATCGAGACTATCTAATCCAAGATCCTCTTTCAGAACCGCACCCGGAACCATATCATCTATATTTAGTTCAAATTCATTGGCCAGTGTATTATTAATCAGGTCAATGATTTCTGTTTCAGTCATGTCTGTACCCCCTTATCACGATACACGTATTTACGCCACCAAGGGCGAAATTATTCTTGAGAACTGTTTTGAGTGTTTTGGTTTCAATCTGTCGCACATGACGTATGCCCTCGCACAAGGGATCTATCTGATCCAAATTGAGCGTCGGAATGATGGAACCTTTCTGCATCATTGCGATAGAAGCAATCGTCTCAAGGGCACCGCAAGCTGCTATCGTATGGCCGAGGTGTCCTTTGAGACTGCTCACAGGTATTTCGCTACCGAAGGTTCTCTTTATTGCCTCGCATTCAGCAATATCTCCCTGTATTGTGCCTGTGGCATGCGCATTCACATAATCAATTTCGCTTAATTCTATACCCGCGTCCTTCATTGCAAGCTTCATGCACGTTTCCATTGATGCAATGTCAGGATCAGCAATATTTGAGGGATCGGATGAAGTAGCAAATCCGATCACCTCTCCGTGAATCGAAGCACCGCGAGCAATCGCGGAATCGAGAGATTCGAGGAGCAGTACACCGCTCCCTTCCGAACAGACCACTCCATCCCTGTCTTTGTCGAAAGGGCGAGGTGTACTGGCAGGCCTGTCATTGTACCGTACAGAAGCTGCGTTCATGATATCAAAAGTGGCTGAACTTAATGGATGGAATTCATCCGTCCCGCCGCATAGCATCATATCCTGCTTCCCGTAAGCAACCATTTCGAATCCAAGGCCGATGGATTGGCAGCCCGTTGAACAGGCTGAAGACGGCGCAAGGATTCTACCCGTTATCCCGAGTACCTGAGCAACGTTGGCTGCAGCAGAATGGTTCATGATCTGAAAAAACGTAGTTGCCCGCATGCGTTCCAGGTTCCGATACGTCAGAAAGTCTTCGAAAAACTCCTGCGTCACTATGGGACTGCCTACAGTACAACCCATCGATACGCCGAGTCTTCCACCGGACAGCATCGATTCTGTTATACCTGACCGTGAGACAGCCTCTTGACACGCAAGAGTGGCAAATATTGACATCCTGGACATTGATCTTCTGAATTTTCTCGGCACCTCTTTGGGATCAATACCAGGGACAAGAGCGGCTACGCTGGTTCTCAAACCACCAAAATCCCGAAGTGAAGCAACGCTCTGCACTCCGCTTTTCATCTCAAAGAGTGAAGAGACGAGCGTATCGACACCCCTTCCAAAGGGTGACACTGAACCCATTCCGGTTATTACTACCCTTCTATTCTGCATTGTTTCAATTCCTGTTTCATTTTTACGTCCCCTACAATAGACCCGCATGCGACAAAAGCAGACATCATCGCTCCCATTATGCCGGGAGCAGTCACTGCCTGTCCCGCGAGAAAAAGCCCCCTCAAACGTGTGACCGGCATCGGATTGTACTGTCCCGTCTTGTGCTGAACACCGTAGAGGCTGCCGAAGGGGCTATTTGTATAATCTCTCAATGTCAGCGGTGTCGCGCAGATTACATCTATTATTTTCTCTGTCATCCCCCGATATGAGGACTGCAGCAGGTGTATCATTTCCTGCCTGATATTCTCTTTGACAGCCTGGTAGTTGTCCGAACGTTCCTGAGAGATAGGGTCCAGAAAAACCCTCGCTTGTACCGCTGATATAGGGCAGATGGCAATAAACCCGTTCTCTGATTGTCTGCCTGTTCTTTCTCCTGCCGCTGTGATGTACATAGGTCTCATGTTCACAGGCTTGTCACCCGTCATGAAATCAAAATCGGGTGTCGGAAATAGGAAGATATTTGATCCTTCCAGTTTCTCAACAGGGCTACTGCAAACAGCATACAGTATGCAGGCTGACGGGGTATCCTGCAATTCACTCAGGCGTTTTCTGTAAGCCGGTCTGAATACCTGTTCGGGAGCGATTTTCATGAGTTCCAATGGATGCACCGTTGAAATACATCCCTTCGCAGATATGGCTGTGCCGTTTTCAAGACGTATTCCCGCCAGCGTTCCGTCGCTGGATAACAGCAATGACGTGGTTGCATTTCCGCAATAGATGTCAACTCCGGCACTTTTCAGTCGTTCCTGAAAAGCATTGGCCAGCCTGCGCCCTCCACCACTGATTGTGTGTGCCGACTCATAGTAGGAACCGGCCACATAGGCGTGTTGCGCAACGGACACCTCAGAGGGTGACACGCCATGCAGGAAACAGTGCATAGAAAGAATACACTTGAGTAGTCTATTTGACGTAAGACCGTCAAGGAATTCCTGAAGTGTCGGCCCATGCACATCGGTCAGTCCTATGGATGCTTTTTCCAGTTCCAGATTCACATAGGGAACTGAATGATAGTGTTTTTTTACTGCAGACAGATACGTATCGATTGCATCAATCTCTTTCGGAAAACGCTCTTCAAAAACAGTCCGGATGTTGTCGTATCCATATGGAAAATCGAACATAAAATCCGGTACCAGACAACGGAACGAATCGAAACAATCTTTGCGAAGAGGAACTTTGATAATTGAGTCAATCAGACCAAGGTACCGGAAAAATGTATCTAGCGGTTCCCCCTTACCAAGTCCTCCGGTATAGTGAAACCCGGTATCGAAGTAAATTCCGTCTCTCTCAAAACCCCTTACCGTCGGTCCCATGTGCGCCGATTTTTCGATCAGAGCTGTCCTGAACCCCTGCTTAGCAAGTATCAACGCGCTGGTCATACCGGAAACACCGGCGCCTATGACTACATAATCGTAGATCATGTATCAAACCTGACAACAATGCACGAATTCGTACCTCCAAAACCGGCAGCATTGCACATGGCAATGCGCGGTGGCCTTTCGATTGTTTCTCTTGCGATGTTCAGTCTGGCAGAATCTTCATCGGGTTCATCAAAGTTTATGTTTGGAGCAATAAACCCGTGCTGGGCCATGATAGTTGTGTAAACTACCTGTGATGCTCCGGACATCCACAGTTCATGACCAGTCATAGACTTGAGAGATGAAATGGATGGTGTTGCGGGTCCAAAGACTTCATATATACTTTTTGCTTCAACAGTGTCTCCCAGAGGCGTAGACGTCGCATGCGCACATATATAATCTATATCACCGGGCGTCAAAGAACCTGTTTTCAAGGCGCTCCGCATCGCACGCTGAATGCCGTCCTGGCTTGGGACCGAGAGATTTTGTCCGTCTGATGAAAACGCGTAAGCAGTTATTTCCCCAAGGATTCGCGCGCCCCTGCTTCGCGCCATCTCGTAGTCTTCAAGTATGAGAGCAGCAGCACCGCCGCCAGGCACCAGGCCGTCCCGCTTCTTATCAAAAGGACGGCTTGCTTTTTGGGGCTCATCGATTCGCGTAGAAAAAGCGTTGAGAGCGTCAAAACTGCACATCGATTCCCAGTTGATCTCCTGTGCTCCACCACAGATGACCCGGTTCTGCTTGCCCAGTGCTATTAAATCTGCGGCCTGTCCGATCGCGTGTCCCCCACTCGAACATGCAGAACTAATCGTCCAGCAAGCCCCTCTCGTCTTCAGAAGAGTGTTCAGATTCATAGTTATGGTAGAGGTCATCGATTTAAAGATGGAGCCGCTGCCGATGGATTTTGTCTCGCCATACTGACGCAACAAATCAACCTGTTCAACAGCGGCTATGCAACTTGAATCGCAGCCGAAGATAAGGCCCGTCATGTCATTTTGAATGTCTTCAGTGCTCAGGCACGAATTTTCCAGAGCTTCAATGGAAGCGGCGTATGCATGGACCGCGAAGTCGGGCATAGTCTTTCGATGTTTTTTCGAAAGAATTTTCTCCGTTTCAAAATCGTTTACTACACCCGTCAATGGACTTCGAAACCCCACCTCGGATCGTTTTGCGTCATACACAATACCCGATCTACCAAGCCGCAGTGACGTTGCAACGGCTTTTGCATTATTACCCAGACAGGAAACAATGCCAATCCCGGTAATCACGACCCTGTTCATGCGGTACCTCTTGCTCCAAGACTTTCCGGCATTTTGTCATCTTGTCTTCGTGGCAGAAAAGATGCATATGCCTTTCTTAGAGTCGTCAATTTGAACGTTTTGCTCAAGTTTTCGATATACGCCCGGTACCATCCAAAATAGAGCCCGTAAAATGCGGCCCTTATTGATCCGCGACTATAGAAATATCTGTTTTGGTTCTGAGGGCAAAGTTCAAAGGGATGGCAGAAGTAGTTGAACGGAATACCTGCTTCATTCAGTTTCCCGTAATAACGTTTCTGCAAGCGTGACGGTATGTACGCGCAGTACAGCCCTCCGTTAAAGGGTATTCTTTTCCCGAGAAACGAAATCGAAGTAACGGGAACGACTGTCAGGCCATCATTATACAAAAAAGGATACATATTTTCCGGAGATTTCCCCAGATGTTGAAGCAGCATGGGCTGCGCCGTATTGTCCACAACGTATCCTTCTGATATAAGCTCATCGTATGCCCAGGGGGTGCGCGGAGTAATTCCCCAGCAGGGATCTTTATATGTGCTCACTTCCTGTGAAATAGTATCTTCGACAAGGCGTTTGCAGGCCCTGATCTCATTTCTGAACTCCTGTCTTTGCAGGTCTTTAGCGGCAATGTGCCGATTGCCGTGTCCTCCGACTTCGTGCCCCGCTTCTGCCATTTGACGAACAAGTCCTGAAAATTTCTCCGCCACATAGCCGGGAACAAACATCGTGGCTTTTACCTGTATTTGATCCAGAAATTGCAGGAGCTCGTAAGTCTCCTT
>CAYYLU010000097.1:0-8898 GCA_964472475.1 uncultured Syntrophus sp.
TTTGGAAGAAATCCTGTCTTCGCCATTAGAGTTTATGCTCCTTGATTTTCGCTTCATCCACGTTAAATGTGTACATCGGTGGTTTGTCTTCAGGGTTAATCCCTGTTGTATAATCGAAGAGATCTTTCATCTCCGCGTTTATTTTCTTCTTTATCTTTGCGACCGGAATGTCCATCGGGCATACCCGTTCGCACTCGCCGCACTCCACGCAGCGTCCCGCGAGATGGAGCGAATGGATCATGTGGAACATGGTCTTTTCATCGAGTGTCGCCCGTTGTGTAATCCAGTGAGGATCGCGTGTCTCAGCAATACAGCTGTCCTGGCAGACGCACATCGGACATGCATTACGGCACGCATAGCAGCGGATGCATTTCGAGAATTCCTTTTCAAAATACGCTTTCCGCTCTTCCAGAGATTTTGCGTCAAACTCACGTATCTCCTGGTAGACACTTTCCGCGGGTTTGTCGGACTCAATTGCGTCACCAACCAGGTAATCGTAAATCACCGGTGTGGGATACTGGCATGTGGCGCACTTATCCGGCCACACATCGGACACGTTAAGCGTCGTCTCACCCTTCGGGGTCTTCACGACGATCTTTCCGTCGCTCGCAGTGACCGACTCGATCTGCTGATAATCAACAGCCCTCAGTACCTTCTTCACACTGACAACGCCTTTGCAGGGGATGCCGATAATCACGACGTTGTTCCTGTCAATCAAGCCTTCCTGCATGAACTGGACTATCGTCCTGCTGTCACAACCTTTTACTACTACTGCAACCTTCTTTTTCTGTGAAGGAAGATATGAGGCAAGATTCTGCGCACATAATGCGTTCCATACTGCCTTATCTGCGCCTTCAGCAGCATTCAGGAAAAGCGGCGTTAAATGCAGCTTATCAAAACCTTCCTGCCAGCAGATTACTGCCTCTACATCAGGAAGAACTTTCTGTATTGTTTCTTTCAATTTGTCGGTACTCACTCTGCCTTCTCCTTCTTCTCATGGAGTGGACCAAGCTCATGGACCTGTTTCGTAAAATCTGTCACAACCTGCTGCCATCTCTGGCCTTCGGAGGCAGAAACCCAGGTATAGTGAAAACGCTTGCCGTCAATGCCAAAGAACGGGAGCGTCCTTTTCAGCATCTCAAGACGTCTGCGCGCATAGAAATTGCCGTCTGAATAGTGGCAGTCACGCGGGTGGCAGCCCGAAACAAGTACGCCGTCCGCGCCCGTGAGCAGTGCTTTCACTACAAACAACGGATCAACCCTGCCTGAACACGGGACCCGGATTATACGCAAATCGGTCGGCTGTTTAAAGCGTCCGACTCCTGCGGTATCGGCACCACCATAGGAACACCAGTTACACAGAAAGCCGACGACGCGCAGTTCCTTTGATGCTACATCTGACATAATGCATTAACCTCCGATAGGAGCTGGTTATCTGTAAAATGCTGCAACTGAATAGCGCCGCACGGACAGGTAGACGTACAAACACCACAGCCGGCGCAGACGGTTTCGATCACTTTCGCCACTTTCTTGCCGCTGCGCAGCGTGTCTTCCACTATCGCGCCAAACGGACATGTCTTCAGGCATTTGAGGCAGCCAACGCATGCGTTCGTATTGACCTGTGCAATCGCGGGATCGGATTCGAGCATGTCCTTCGAGAAGAGCGCCAGCACTTTGCTCGCCGCAGCGCTTCCCTGCGTGACCGAGGCCGGGATATCCTTTAAACCTTGACAGGCACCTGCAAGGAATACACCTGATGTGTTCGTTTCGACAGGTCTGAGCTTTGGATGGCTTTCCACGTAAAATCCAAACGTATCATACGATATGTGCAGTTTCTCGGCCATCTGCGGAGCGCCTTCGGCAGAAAGAGCGGCGGTCGCGAGGACAACGAGATCAGCTTCAACTTCCACTTTTGTACCGAGCAGTGTATCGGCTCCCTGCACAACCATCTTCTTACCTTTCGGATAGATCCTTGATACGCGCCCGCGAACATACTTCACACCATAGTCTTCCTGAGCACGGCGGGTAAATTCGTCATATCCTTTCCCCGGTGAACGGATGTCCATGTAGAACACATATGACTGGGAATCAGGAATGTGGTCTTTTGTGAGTATCGCCTGTTTCGCGATATACATGCAGCAGAAGTTGGAGCAGTAAGGCACACCGATTGACTTGTCGCGCGATCCAGCACAGGCAACAAATACTATCGTTTTCGGCTCTTCATGATCCGAAGGCCGGATGATATGACCTGATGTAGGTCCTGAAGCATTAAGGAATCTTTCGTACTGAATACCGGTAATGACGTCCGGATATCTCCCGCCGCCGTATTCGGGGAGTCTCTCCTGGTCGAGCAGGCTGTAGCCTGTCGCCACGACAATCGCGCCGACTTCTTCGGTGACAATCTCGTCCTGCTGTTCGTAATTGATTGCACCTGTCGGACATACCTTCGCGCATACGCCGCATTTGCCTTTCGTAAACTGACGGCAGTACTTGGGGTCGATCTTTGCCTTCTTCGGTATTGCCTGCGGGAAAGGAATGTTGATCGCGCGCGTTGGCGCTGCTCCGAAGTTAAAGTAGTCGTACGCGTTCTTCGTCGGGCACTTTTCCATGCAGAGTCCGCAGCCCGTGCATTTTGTCCAGTCAACGTAGGCTGCTTTTCTTCTGATTTTTATCTGGTAGTTACCAACGTAACCCTTGATCTCGTCTATTTCTGAATACGCGTAGAGCTTTATCTTATCATGCTGGCCCACGTCGACCATCTTGGGGCCGAGGATACAAATAGAGCAGTCAACTGTAGGGAATGTCTTATCCAGACGCGCCATCATACCACCGATTGCCGGGCTTCGCTCGACCATTACTACGTCAAGGCCACCATCAGCACAATCGAGTGCGGACTGCATACCGGCAACGCCACCGCCGATCACAAGAACTCTCTTGTTGATCTTGAAGGATGATGAATACAGGGGCTTATTCTGCATGACCTTGGCGACGGCCATGGTCACTTCATCCAGCGCCTTCTGTGTATTGGCTTCCTTATCGAGGCCAATCCATGAAACATGTTCCCGAATGTTCGCCATTTCAAGAAAATATCTGTTCAGACCGGCTTTCTCTATCGTCTTTCTGAATGTATTCTCGTGCATGCGGGGCGAACATGCCGCTACTACGATTCTGTCGAGATTCTCACGTTTGATAGCCGATTTGATCTCGTCCTGCCCCGGCTCCGAGCACGTATACATATAGTTTGTTGCGAATGCCACACCGGGAATCTTCCGGGCTTCGGCTGCGACCTTCGCTACATCGACTGTACCCGCTATATTACTGCCACAATGGCAAATAAACACGCCAACCCGCATTGATCAGGTCTCCTCTGTTTTTGTTTCTTCAGCGGTTGCCTTCGGTTTTGCCCTGGAGGCCTTTTTTGCCGCCTCTTCTTCCGCTTTCTGCTTCTCATATTCCGCTTTGGTGATGCGTCTTATCACGCCGTCCGCATTGACGAATATTTTATCAAGGCCGACATCTTTCGGAGAATAGCCGTATGCGAGACCCATAACCTGCGTGAAATAAAGCACAGGAAGGCTAAATTTCGATCCCATTAAACTGTTTATCTGGCCCTGGCGTAGATCCAGATTCTGCTGACACAGCGGACAGGCAACTACAATGCAGTTCGCACCAGCTTCAACAGCCATTGAGAGCACCTTATATGAAAGTTCATTTACCATCTGACGCTTCGGCATGCTGAATGCCGCGCCGCAACACTCCGTCTTGAATGCAAAGTCACGAACTTCAACGCCGAGAGCTGTGAGGATCTTGTCCATTGAAACCGGATTTTCCGGATTATCAAACTGGGCAATATCGGGAGGCCTATTCAGAATGCAACCGTAATACGGTGCAGCCTTTAGATCCGGCAGAATGTGCGTAACACGGGCTGCAATTGCGTCAAGCCCCACATCTTCGTATATCACCTGCAGAGACGACTTTGCCTCAACCCCGCAATTGTATGGCTCATCCAAAAGTTCATTCACTTCATTTCTGAAAGACTCATCGGCCATTCCATGGTTTGCCTTCTTGAAAGCCATAAGGCAGGAAGGACACGGGGTTGTAATTGTCGGCAGACCCATCTTTTCTACTATCGCGAGATTTCTCGCCGCAAGTGCCGCTGCAAGTACGTGATCGACTGTGTGGGCAGGTGTTGAACCGCAGCAGCTCCAATCTTCAGGTTCAATTAATTCCACCCCGAGTGCCTTTGCGACTACTTTCAGCGAGTCATCGTATTCTTTCGCGGTGCCTTCCAATGAACAGCCGCAGAAATGTGCGTATTTTGTCTCAGCCATGCTTTTTCGCCTTTTCTTCTGCTTTTTGCTGGAAACGTTCAAAGATCTTCGCTACCTTGTCGGCGCCTTTGATCTTGTTCGGTGTAAAATGTATCTTGCCTTTGCTCATCATCGCCGGTCCGAGATCCGCATCACCCATCAGGTGACCGGATTTGATCTTGTAGTCCATGATGATGCCCAGTTCGAACATACGGCCGTTTTTCTTCATCGAGCTGAGGAAAGAATCATAGAACAGCTTCACATCTTTTTCTGACACCCTGCCCTCGCGCCGGGCCATTATCCTGAGCGTATCCATGATATGAGCCACATCGACATTGCACGGACATCTGGTCGTGCATGTTTCACATGTTGCGCACAACCAGATTGATTTCGAGTTCAGAATGGTCTCTTTTTGGCCGCTCTGTAAAAGCCTCATGACCATGCTGACCGGATAATCAAAATACTGGGTGTACGGACAGCCGGCAGTGCAGTTGCCACACTGGTAACAGAGGGCCGGATTTTCGCCGCTTTCCTTCTTTACTTCCTCAATGAACGCCCAATCAGTCTTTTCAGTTAGATTTATTGTGTCCATAGTATCCTATAAACCTTATCCTATTTGTTCCCTATTGTAAACGAAATGATCAGAAGATGGTATTAGAAGATTCATCATGATGAACAGCGATCCTGTTAAACAGCCTAGATTAAGTATTAACGCCGCGTTCAATATCATAAACAAGCTTACATTATTTAATATATTTTGCGGCTCATGTCAATAAAATTTGTGCTCGTATACCTGATTTTTCTTAGCCCCGTCAATGTCTGAAAAACAAAACTAGGGGTGGTATCAAGCGCAGGTTTATGGTATAAATGTACTAAAATATACAATGCAAGTCGTCCTCTTCAGTTAAATCGTAACTGTTTTCGTAAGATTTTTTTGGAACGGAGTCGTCGGATGGACATACGCTATGTTATTCATGAGGGACTTACAGAAGAACCAGTATTGCCGGCAGATATTGATCTTCCCGAACCACGGGTGAACCATGTCTCCACAAAAGAACGTTTGCCGAGATCATCTCAGGAACGTCTGAAGGCAGCCAAGTCTGCGCTTGCGGATGGGTATAAGCCACACAGAAATCCCATGAAGACCGTTTGGGGAAGAGTTGGTGACGCCGAACGCCATTTAATCGCAATCACGAAGAAATCAAGAGAATATAAAGAGGCCAGACGCTTGATGCGCGAGGTACAGGCCAGAAGGCAAGTGATGGAGGAGATCGCCTCAGCTATCACCCGACGTTTGATGATCAAACAACGTGAAATGGTGGCTGATGAATTTGAGTTTTTGTACCTCGCAAGAGGTTATGATGCACATATCGCTTTAAGTGGACCGGACAAATCACAGTTCAGGATGGAATGTGCACCCCTGAATGAGACTTTTGTTCTCAAGATAGTACACGAGACAGATTTGCTGCTCTATTTCGAAAGGGCCGGATTCAAAAAGATCACCCTTGGTGACGGTGAACGTTTTTCCTGGACGCATGTTTTCTGAACAACAATGAAAAGGGGACGATTGAGCAAAGCTAAATGGAGGCAGTGTGCTCATAGGAAAATTGAACAGAAACTCAAAAGAACGTCTCGTGCTGACCATTAAAGAACATAAAGGCACAAAATGCATAGATCTTCGTGTTTACAACGTCATCAATGATGGTGAACTGATGCCGACAGCGGAGGGACTGCTAATTGCTCCCGATAAAATCGCACCGCTTATTGAACTCCTGAAAGAAGCAGAAAGAAAAATAGCTGTACCATAAACGATCTTAAGTTGATATATTGTGTCATTATACTGTTTAATGAACGGTACAAGAGATACAATGGAAGGGAGGTAGCCTTGGCAAAACCATTTCGAAGCGATAAACGGAAAAAAGAGCTCCAGCGGCTAAAGAAGCAGGAAGAAAAGAGACTGCGAAGATTCGGCCTCAAGCCACCGGAGGACGGAACCGAAGAAGCAGCAATGAATGAAGAAAGTACGACAGAAAATGAAGATAGTACCACCACCGAAACCAACGAAACGTCAGAGGCAAACGACAAAGCGGCGGAATCCGATTGATCTTAGTCTATTCGTGGTAAGTAACCAGTAAGACTAAAAATGAAATTTTTTTAATAAATTGTTGACGTTTGTATATTTCTATGAAATACTTACACTGAAGTTTCGGAAGTTCTGTTGTTCGTGAACCACGCTTCCACGCAGTTTCACCATAACACAGTTCCGTAATCTTCAATAACAATTTTCCGATAGGAGGGTTTTTTTATGGCGAAGGGGACTGTCAAATGGTTCAATGAGTCAAAAGGTTTCGGTTTTATCACAAAAGAAGATGGGGAAGATGTTTTTGTCCATTATTCAGCAATTCAGGACACAGGGTTTAAGTCCCTTTCTGAAGGACAGGAAGTGAATTTTGATGTAGTGAAAGGTCCGAAAGGCCTGCAGGCAACAAATGTAGTAAAAGCATAAACCTAGAGTCTTCCGCGAAATACGGGAACCGGCTATACCGGTTCCCTTTTTTTGTCTTTGGTTTTTAGTGTGGCAAAGAACAAAGGGGTAGAGTGTGGAGGAGATGGGCTTCTCCTTTAACCTTTATCCTTTCACCTTGAGCCTTTAACCTATTGTCCGTTTAGTATTTCGAATTTGAGATTTAGAAATTTGTTTCTCTTTGTGCGGTCTTAACACAATGATACCCGGTTTTCCCCTGACATATGCAAGGAAGTCCTGTTCGACAACCTTCCCCAGGGTTGATGAAGCGTGTCTCAAAATCACATTCGGACGTGCTTTAATAAGAATACCCACGTGAGAAACATCTAGCCCGGCAAGATCGCTCGCGATTCCGATGTAGTCTCCGTTTCTCAGCAATTTGAAAACCGATGCATCCAACTTTCCAGAGGGAATGTATCTGATATTCCTTTCTACGGGTTCCATATTTTCTACGAACTCTGAGCCGTCTTCTCTCACATTGAGCCTTTTGCAAATGGTTCTTGTGCAATTCGTGCCAATGTCAGCCGTTTTGTCAGTTACATATGCAGAATTGAATATGGACCAATCCGTAAAGAAATGTTTCCTTTTGTGATACTGAACGAGAGAATCCCTGTACCGGATTCTGATGAAGTTAGCGGCCACTTCTTCAAAGGATCTCGACAGACGCAGGGCCTCAACGGAATCGACGAACGTGAAACAATCAAATGTACTGAAGCTGATAACGAGCTTTTCCTCCGTTCTAGTGTCACCGATGAGTGAGGACTTCTTGTACGGCGTGTCCACAAAAAATGCTGACAAGTAATCCACACGACCACCTGTACTCTTTATGCGTGAAGATTCGCGTAGTAGTTGGTTCAACGCCGCCTTAGACCAACCGCCCAGATCGACTGTTTTGGAGTAGTTTGAGGGTAACATCGCCACACGTAATTTTTCCACAACACGCCATAAAACGCAAGTGGCACAACCGGCATGGGTAGCACTTGTCTGAGCAAGGATCTGCATGGAAATCTTTTGCTCTCATTTTACTGAAGTTTGTTGTATATTTAACATCATTCTTGGCACTCACTTTTTGCACTTATCCATTTCTGACTGAGCGGCAGGGGAAGGTATGAACATCATTGATATCCACACACACGGCATAGGAAATCAAGACACCAGAAGCGCAACCCCTGAACAGATTCTGAAGATTGCTGAGTTGCACGGCACGCTTGGCGTGAATGCTATTCTTCCCACCATCTATTCCGGATCGATAGAACAGATGAAACTCGATATCATGGCAGTTAAGAAAGCAATGGAGATGCAGGCCCAAGAATGTTCAAAGTCCAAGGTCCAAGGTCCAAGGTTAGAAAATGCAGAGACTACAGCTGGAACGGGTAATGATGGAATAGAAGACAATCTGGACCAGGAAAACCTTCCATTTTCCGTTCGTACCCATGCATCGGCTACAATCTTAGGAGTGCATCTGGAGGGACCGTTTCTTAATCCGTCCTTTGCCGGTGCCCTGGACAAGAAGTCCTTTCTTCCTATTGAGTATTCGAAAATGAACCAACTACTCGATGGGGTAGCAGATATCGTCAGGATTATCACAATCGCTCCCGAATTACACGGAGCGCCCGGGCTTATACGAAGGATGACCGACAAAGGAATCACTGTCAGTATGGGACATTCCGATGCCACCTATAGTGAGGCCGAAGAGGGGTTTAATGCCGGAGCAAAAGGAATAACACACATCTTCAATGCGATGCGTTTTGTACATCATAGAGAGCCGGGCATTGCGGGCTTCGGTCTGGCAAACCCACACGTCTACATCGAAGTCATTGCAGATCCTTTTCATCTCCATGAGAAGATTATTGAACTTATCTTTGCAGCTAAGCCATGCGACAGAGTCATAATCGTTTCAGATTCGGTGAAGGGTACCCGGCTCAACGGTGCATTCAGAAATGTAAGCAGCTCAACCGGCGCGCTCATCGGAGGCTCAATGACAATCACCGAGTCCGCCGAGCACGTGTCGAGGATTGGGATACCCGCTGATGTGGTGCAAGGCTGTATCTCTGACAATCCGGA
>CAYYLU010000098.1:0-8689 GCA_964472475.1 uncultured Syntrophus sp.
CATAAAGAATTACTTGAACAAGTGCGTAAGAAACAACCTTGTCCCCTTGCCCGGCTTATTGCTGCCAGATACTTGATGGAAGGCTTTCTACCGTGCCTTCTGGAAGAGTCAAGGTTGGGAATATCCATTGAGACAAATACCGGATGAGCCAAAAACCGCGAAGACTTTAATCGCAGGGATACAGAACTTAGGAAGCTCCAGTTCTCTAGCACACAGAGCACTTTGTTCTTGACATCGATGGGGTTATTTCGTTAGCATCTTTGCAATTGGATTTTAAGGTAAAGAGACTATGTATAGAGTGACCAATATATTTATTACATTAACTTGAGGTCGGCATCGGGAGCCCGGGAGGCTCACCGTTGTGACCTTTTCCGCCATTTCCCCGCCTTAGACCTTAGTCTTACCTCCTGAGGGTCCGGCGCCGGAATAGGCGGCCGGATTTTTTGTTATGGGAGGTGTCCGTGCCAAATCACATTCGAAAAACGTATATACGGCCCGGTCTTGATTTGCGACCCTTTACACCTTTTTTCTCAACTTCAGAGGAATTGTCAGAGTCTTTCTTGATACCGCAAATTAGGCCCGCGATGGGCATACTATACAGATGAGGTGGTAGAAATGGAAATCGAAATGGTGGAGAACAAACAGGTTTCGGATCGGGTTTACAAGAGTCTCTCTGATAACAACTTTGGAGATGTGATGGTTGTTGGTGGGGGGATCAGCGGTATCCAGGCAGCCCTCGATCTTGGGACGGCAGGATTCAAAGTCTATTTCATTGAGAAATCACCGACCGTGGGCGGCAAGATGGCCCACCTCGACAAAACCTTTCCGACCAATGACTGTTCCATGTGCATTGAATCTCCCAAGTTTGTCGAATGTAAAAGGCATCCCAACATCGAGATGATAACCTATGCCGAGGTAGAGAGCGTAAAAGGAGAAGTTGGTAACTTTACGGTTACGGTTGTCAAGAAACCCCGATACGTTGACGAAAGCAAATGCACTGGTTGCACCGTTTGCGTCGAATATTGCCCGGCAAAGTACCCCGATCAGTTCAATCAAGGAATATCAGATAACAAGGCAATCCATATTTACTTTGCCCAGGCGATTCCCCTGGTTACGTATATTGATGAGAGTTGTCTCTACCTGAAAGAAGGAAAATGTCAAATCTGTGCGGCAGTATGTAAGACAAATGCCATAGATTTTGATCAAACACCGGAATACATTCGAATAAAAGTAGGAGCGATTATTGTATCCCCCGGCATTGAGCCTTTCGATCCAGGACAGAAACCTGAATATCGCTACGGGGAGTTTGCGAATGTGGTAAGTGCCTTCGACTATGAGAGACTGCTCTGCGCAACGGGGCCATACGAAGGTGAGATTTTGCGTGCTTCCGACAAGAAGCATCCCCATAACATAGCCTGGATTCACTGCGTCGGTTCCAGACAAGTCTTGGAAGGTGGCCATAGTTACTGTTCAGCTGTATGTTGCACTTACACCCAGAAACAGGTGATCCTTACAAAAGACCATGACGAAGAAGCGAAGTGTACCATATTCCACAATGATATCCGCTCCTACAGCAAGGATTTTGAGCGGTTTTATCAGAGAACAGAGGCTCTTCCCGGGATCAGGTTTATCAGAAGCTATACAACAATAGTAAGAGAGGACCCGGTAACCAAGAACGTAACCGTACGGTATTCCACGCCCGACGACGGGGTGAAAGAGGAAGAATTCGATATGGTGGTTTTATCCGTCGGTGTGGTACCCCCGAACAATCTGGAAAAATTTGCAGGTGCCTTCGGCATCGAACTCAATGACCATGGGTTCTGTAAAACCAATCCTGTCAATCCCTTGGAAACCACCAGGCCAGGGATTTTTGTGAGCGGCGCTTTCCAGGGTCCTATGGATATCCCCGAGTCTGTTTTTACGGCCAGCGGCGCCGGTTCCCTCTGCGGCGAGGCCCTTTCCTACAGGCGTGGGAACCTCTCCAAAGAAAGGGTGTATCCGCCGGAAAGAGATGTCTCGCAAGAGGAGCCGAAGATAGGGGTCTACGTATGCCATTGTGGGGCCAATATCGGAAGGATAGTGAATGTTCCCGAAACAGTTGAATACGCCAAATCATTGCCGAATGTCGCTCATGCCGAGGAAAGCCTCTTCATATGTTCTACCGAAGCTGCTGCGATGTTGGCAAAGGACATCAAAGAGAAGGGGCTCAACAGAGTAATTGTGGCTGCCTGTACCCCCAGGACGCATGAACCGTTATTTAGGGATACGCTTCGTGAAGCGGGGATAAATCAATATTACTACGAAATGTCCAACATCAGAGAACACTGTTCCTGGGTCCACTCGAAAGAAAGGGAGGCTGCCACAGAAAAAGCAAAAGACTTAATTCGAATGTCGGCGGCCCGGGTTTGTCATCTGGAACCATTGCAGGAGTTTAATCTGCCTGTCAACAAAGTGGCCTTAGTAGTCGGTGGAGGTATAGCCGGTATGACAAGCGCCCTCTCCATAGCTAATCAGAAACACGAGGTCCACCTGGTGGAAAAAGAAAAAGAGCTGGGAGGCATGGCGCGAAAACTTCATTACACAATGGAAGGACTCGATGTTCAGACATATCTTAATGATCTTATACAAAAGATCTATCAACATCCTTCCATACACATATATACCAATGCAGCCATCCCGGAGTCGAGCGGTTATGTGGGGAATTTTGTAACTAAGGTGGAGTCCGACAGAGGGACCATGGAGATAAAACACGGTGCAGCAGTCATTGCCATAGGCGCTGATGTATATACTCCTACCGAATACCTTTACGGACAGGACGACAGGGTGATGACCCACCTCGAATTGGAGGAGAAGATCACCGCTCAAGACGGAAAGGTGATGAACGCAAAGAACCTTGTGATGATCCAGTGCGTAGGCTGCCGTAATGAGGAAAGAAATTACTGCAGCAAGATATGCTGCGGCGAGTCCGTGAAGAATGCTTTGAAACTGAAAGAGGTAAACCCCGATATGGATATATACATCCTCTTCAGGGATATGAGGACCTACGGGTTCAAAGAAGACTGTTACCGGGAAGCGGCAAGTAAGAATGTCAAATTCATCCGTTACGTGCCGGAAGAAAAACCACAGGTTGAACCCGGTGAGTCGGAAGAGGATGGTCGTCCTGTTCTCAAGGTCACTGCAATGGATTATGTTCTTGGCTGCAAGGTTGAGATAGATGCCGATGTAGTTGCTCTTGCCGCCGCCATAATTCCCTCAGCTGCAAGTCAGGAAATATCCCGGTTATTCAAGGTGGCCCTGGGACCGGACGGGTTTTGCCAGGAGGCCCATGTTAAATTACGGCCTGTTGATTTTGCCGCTGAAGGTGTTTACCTCTGCGGCATAGCACACTATCCCAAGCTTATATCGGAAACGATCGGCCAGGCCTATGGGGCTGCCGGGCGGGCTTTAACCCTTCTCGCAAATGATACGGTGGTCGCATCAGGTTCTGTTTGTACCGTAGATGAGAAAATGTGTATGGGGTGTGGAGCCTGCGCCACGGCTTGTACGTATAATACAGTAGAACTTCACGATACAAAGCAGGGGAGAAAGGCTGCGGTTGTCCCTGTTCTCTGTAAAGGCTGCGGTCTTTGTAACTCAAAATGCCCAACAGGGGCCATACAACTAAAGCACTATACCGACGAAGAACTCTTTAGTCAGATTCTTGCGGGTCTTTATAAAAACGGGGATCATGCAAAATTTGATGCTGCGGTCAGAGTTGAATAGAGATATATGGACCAGCAAAGACGATATTATAAGCTCAGGGAGGCAAGACAAGCATGAGTTCAGAAGGCCAGTTTAAACCGAAAATGATAGGTATCATATGCAACTGGTGTTGCTACGGGGGTGCGGACCTTTGCGGGGTTTCACGTTTTCAATACCCCACTTATATAAGATTGGTAAGGGTGATGTGCTCCGGCAGGGTTGACCTGAAACATATTTTCCTCGCTTTCGCAAACGGAGCAGACGCAATGTTTATTGGCGGTTGTCATATCAATGACTGCCACTACAATCCTGAAGGAAATTATGACGCCTTAAGCATGGTGAACCTGTGCAAGAAATTGCTGGAGCATGTGGGGATAAATCCCAAACGATTAAGGCTTGAATGGGTTTCTGCCGGTGAAGGAATCCGTTTTGCCAACATTATGAACGAATTTGGCAAGGAGATAGAAGATCTGGGGCCTCTCGGCAAAAGCGAAGGCGTAGCTCCGGCTGAATTAAAATCCAGGCTCGAAAAGGTTGGAAAGCTTATTCCGTACTTTAAGCTCACGAAGATGAAAGAACTGGCAATACACGATCCTGATCAGCAAATGTACACCAGACTTTATACCAGCGAAGAAGTAGACAGATTAATTCGGGAAGCGCCATCCTATTATATTGATCCTGAAAAATGCCGGGCCTGTATGACCTGTGCCGGAAGATGTCCTGCAGATGCGATTATAAGCCTCAAGAACCAGGTTCATATTGTCGATCAGGAGAAATGCATTAGATGCGGAACGTGCTTTGAAGTCTGCCCTCCCAAATTTCGTGCGGTGACGAAGATCGTTGGCGAGCCTATACCGCCTCCTCTTCCTGAAGATCAAAGAACGATAATGAGAAAGAATAAAGAAAAGGAATCTCCTTTACGAACTGAGTAAAGCTGATTATGAGAAGTCAGGAGAAAGCAACTTGTCCGATAACAGTACAAACTATGTGGCATTTATATATCTTGACATACTTCACTATAGAAAAGGAGGATTCTCATGGAACAAATAAGTCTCACAATCGACGGCAGAGCAGTTAAGGGGGCAAAAGGTCAGACTATTCTTGAAGTAGCAATGGATAATGGTATCGATATTCCGCACCTTTGCTATCATCCGAAATTGACTAAGACCGGCGCCTGCCGGCTCTGTCTAGTAAGGATAAACGGCAAGATGCTTAAGGCATCCTGTACGGAGCCTGCCATGAATGATATGGAAGTTGTTACAGAAGACGAGGGTATTGCGTCTATGAGGAAGTGGTTGTTGGGCCTTCTGCTTATGGAAGGCGACCACAACTGTTTGTATTGCGATGCCGATGGTGATTGCGAACTCCAAAGATACGTTAAAATGTACGATGTTGAGCCGAACTCGGAAGAATTTGTCAGAAACGAGCGGGAAATAGATTATGTGACAAGCAACGCAATTAAGAGAAATGAAAACAGGTGTATCCTCTGCGGACGATGTGTGCGGGCTTGTAAAGAAATACAAGTTCAGAATGTCTGGGGCCTTTGCGAAAGGGGCAGCCAGACACACCTTATTGCCGATGACGATAGAAAGATCGGTGAATCAAGCTGTGTGAAGTGCGGCACGTGCGTGCAACTCTGTCCTACCGGTGCGCTTACCTTCCAGGCTGTGCTCGGCAAAGCACCCAACTGGGAATTGAGGAAAGAATCAAGTATCTGCATCTATTGTGGTGTGGGGTGCAAAATCGATTTCTATACCAACCAGGAAGGTCAACTCGTCAAAACTATGGGAAACGACGAGGGGCCCAATAAGGGTCATCTCTGCATAAAAGGCAGATTTGGTTTTGATTTTATCCAGAGCCCGAAAAGGCTCACAAAGCCTCTTATCAGAAGAGACGGTGAGCTAAAAGAAACGAGCTGGAACGAAGCCTTTGATTTTGTAGCGCAAAAATTGACAGCAATCAAAGAAAAACATGGTCCCGATGCGATAGCAGGACTCGCTTCGGCGAAATGCACCAACGAAGAAGACTACCTCATGCAAAAATTCATGAGGGCTGTAATCGGAACGAATAATATAGACCACTGCGCCCGGCTCTGTCATAGCTCCACGGTTGCTGGCCTGGCAACGGTTTTTGGTTCCGGAGCAATGAGCAATTCCATCCGGGAAATACCCCAGTCAGCAGGTTTCCTTGTCATCGGTTCCAACACAACAGAAAACCATCCCGTTATCGGTTCTATGATTAAAAACGAGGTACAGAATAACAAGAAGAAACTGATCGTTGTAGATCCCCGGAAGATCGATCTCGCGAAGATCGCTGATTACCATTTTGCCATTAAGCCGGGGACCAATATAGCCATCTTGAACGGGTTTATGCATGTCATTTTCAAAGAATGTCTCTACGATAACGAGTTTGTGGAGAAACGCTGTGAGGGTTTTGAAGAACTCAAGAAAGCCCTTGAAAAGTATACACCCGAACATGTTGCAAAGATTTGCGGCATCGATAACGCTGAAGACATTGCAAAAGCCGCCCGCCTCATGGCCGAACTGAAGCCTATGGCACTCTACTATTCCATGGGAATTACGCAGTTCGCATCAGGGGTCAATGGAGTGAAATCAACGGCAAATCTCCAGATGATGCTGGGTAATATGGGAGTTGTAGGTGGAGGAGTCAATCCTCTCCGGGGACAGAGCAATGTCCAGGGGGCATGCGATATGGGCGCCTTACCTGTCGTGTATCCGGCCTATCAATCTGTCGCCAATGAAGATATAAAGACAAAATTTGAAACCGCTTGGGGCGTGAAGGGGCTACCGATGAAACCGGGTCTCACTGTCGTGGAAATGATGCACGCGGCACATGCCGGCGACATAAAGGCCTTGTACATCATGGGAGAAAACCCCGTTCTATCCGATCCCAATCAGCAGCATGTCATTGAAGCCCTGAAGAAACTGGATCTACTTGTTGTCCAGGATATTTTTCCCACGGAGACAACGCAATATGCCCATGTTGTGTTCCCTGCCTGCGCCTTCATGGAAAAGGAAGGAACCATAACTAATACGGAACGGCGGGTCCAGTTGATGCGCAGAGTGCTGAAGGCAAAAGGTAGCGCGAAAGACGACTGGTGGATCATCATGCATATTGCTCGTAGAATGGGTGCCGACTGGGATTATGAAGAACCGAAGGACATATTCAAGGAAATGACGAAGGTAACTCCCTCCTATGCGGGGATTACCTATAAGCGCATTGAAAAAGAACTCATCCAGTGGCCCTGCCCCACAAAGGACCATCCGGGGACACAAGTGCTTCATAGAGAAAATTTCACGAGGGGCAAGGGTCTTTTTACCGCCATTGAATATACGCCGCCCTTTGAAGAGACGGACAGGGAGTACCCCCTTATTCTCACTACAGGACGAATACTGGAACATTTTCATACCGGCACGTTGTCGAGAAATTCAAAAGTCCTCGACGAGACAGTGCGGGAAGGCTTTGTGGAGGTGAATCCTAACGATGCAAGTAATTTCAATATTTCCGACGGGGAGCTTGTCTCTGTTTCCACGCGGCGCGGTAGTATCAGGATAAAGGTGAAAATTGCAAAGCGGGCGAAAGCGAATGTGGTCTTTATTCCCTTTCATTTCTTTGAAGCTGCCGCCAACAGGCTCACGGTGGACGCTCTTGACCCGGTCTGTAAAATGCCGGAATTAAAAGTCTGTTCCTGTAAGATTGAGAAGATAGAGCCGTAGACAAAGATGAGGATTGGGAAAGAATTGCCTAAGAAAAAAAGCTCTTTGTGAGGGTTATCGAAAAATATGCCAATTGATATCCAGGCAGACAGCGTCCTGATTAGTCAGGAAAAAATAAAGTCTATAATTGAAAAACGGTTAATACAGGCCAGGGCTGACGTCAAAGCCGCCGCTTTCCCTAAGGTTCTGAAGCAAAATAGGGTTTTGTCAGCAATTGTTTCTCAACCGGAATACTTAATGATAGTATTCCTCACGACAGAAGAGGAAAAGCGATGTAACGAATGTATCTCCATGCAAACGAATCCTTTTGTCGGATTAATTACTACCGGGCCTGAAAAGGCTGTATGCAGGGTTGAGAAAGCTATATGTGCAAGCGCAAGGAGCTGTACCGTTACAGACTCTTTTGGTTTCTCCCTTAGTCCTGATTCTACAATATTTCTTGAAGACCATCGTCAACTCATTCAAACAAGCGACATGGGTATAGTTTCGTACACAGTGCCATTGGCGTACATTGCAAGCTACGGAGACACCATAAATAGCCTTACGGTTTATGAGCATCTTGAGAGTCTTATAGTTTACTCGACGAACATGTGGAAGGAAAGTGCATGGTTGACAAATCGACCAGGGGATATAAGATCCTCTCTAACTTTATCCCAGCTTCAGGGAATAAGGAATTAGAGGTAGTGCGATGAACGGGGCTGTCAGGTGCGGGAAAAAACTGAGAGGGACTCTTGTGGATATCCCTCTCAATGCTGAATTTCTAACAACAGCAGGAACCGCCGCTTCCGCAGCCACCACCAGTGCTTCCACAACCATCTTCTTTGTCGGAAAGGGCTGAACGTACCATGAAGCCTGCTCCCATATGGGACTCGACAAAATCGATGCTGATGGGTTTTACTTCATCGAATAATTTCTTGTTGACAAGAAAAGTAAGGTTTTTCTCGGTAAAGGTCTCATCGCTGTCTGCCGGCTCATCGAGAGCCATACCCAGCGAGGGACCGCCGCAACACCCGCCTTCATTCATTACAATCCGTATTGCCTGAGGACCTTCTTTTCCTGCCAGCAAACCTTTGATCGCTTCGCTGGCCTTGTCTGATACTTCAAACATAGAAACTCCTTCAATAAAAATTTTTTACTGCCTTAAACCCATAACGTTGTTCAGTAAATATAAACATTCATTATGTTTTGTCAAGCTTGCCCGTTCAAAGGAG
>CAYYLU010000099.1:0-8669 GCA_964472475.1 uncultured Syntrophus sp.
CCTCCTTTCTCCAATTCTTTACCATTTCAACTTTGAATTTTCAGACTTTTTCAGAACTCGCCTTCAGCTTCACCATGACGGCGCAAATTGCGATCAAATCTCTCGGTTTTTCACTTATCATGGGGTTTGTCGGAGGTGTACTGCCCGCCTTCCGCGCATCAAGAATGAACATAGTCGAAGCGCTGAGGAGCAAGTGAGCGAAGACCAGCTGATAGCTCTAAGCTGTAAGCAAAAAAAGATAGGTTAAAGGTCCAAGGTTAAAGGTGAAAGGCGGGTGTAGGGTGTAAAGAAAGGACAGCTGATAGCTCTAAGCTGAAAGCTGTAAGCCAAAATGAATGGACTGCACATGACGTTTCGTGTTTGTCATTTTGGATTTTGTTTGTGATTTGGAAGGTGGGATTTGGGATTTTGTCCTTAGGCGAACATGAGAAATGAGAAGAAATGACTTCTCTCTTTCCGGTAAAATGCGATATACTGTCTCTAGTAGCAACTTGCATAGATTCCAATCCGTCACCCCGGCAAATACCCCTGCGGGGCACAGGCGCCGGGGTCCAGAAGTCCGTAAGAAAACTGGATTCCGGATCGAGCCCGGAATGACGACAAAATCGGAAAGTCTGTGCACTTGTTTTTGCAGGCTGGTACTAGTCCAATAAGGAGGGATTCACATTGAGGAAAGAACCGTGGTCAAGAAAGATCAGTTTCTTGAAACCATTGTGGTGGCTCATACACCTTATTGGGATTGCGGCAGTATATATGATTGGAAATCTGTTGCGGGGTTAATATGATGCGCTTCTTTATGAGATACAAGATCGGGTGGTGGGTCCTTCACATAATCGCTGTCGCATTCACACTGTATCTTGGTTATATTGTCAAATTCTAGGGGGTTCACACAGTGACAAGAAGAGCTCTCCTTTTTGCCTTAGTTATTCTTGGCCTCACAGGTCTCATGATCCACTATAAGGTACATCCATTTCTCACCAGTGAAAATGGTACCGTTCAGTTCAGCGGCACCTTTTTCCTTGCGAACATATTTCCGCTCATCGATGTCCTGGTTGTGACACTACTTTTTCTCAGTCGAAAGACCGTCGTGTACGCGTATCTGTTGAATGGCCTTATAGTCATATTCGGCACAATCCTTATGGCGCATTTCAGTATTGTCATGCTGACAGCCGAATCTATCCCACCGGGCAGGTGGATTTTGGATTCATTATTGCCGGATATCGGTATAGCCTGGGCCGACTTCTTTGTCGGCAAAGCTATTTTCGACTCTTATTTTTCCACATCTTCATGACACAGGAGGCCCCCGATGCAAAAATCATTTCTTGTCATATCTGTTCTTTTACTCTTCGCCTGTCTGGCACCACTCGACGCCCTTGCGAACAAGTCGGCGGTCAAGATTGAAGCACCTTCCGAAGCCGCGAAGGGTTCGGATATCGTGATCAAACTGACAGTCACTCATAAAGGCAACTCTGCGTTGCACTATACCAAATGGTTGAAAGTGAGTGTTAACGGCAAACCCCTCGAACAATGGGAATACTCATCCTCGCGCAGACCTGACGGCGAGACCTTCACCAAAGAGATCACCGTCAAAGCGGCCGACAATATGGATATAACGGCTGAAGCAAGCTGTAATCTGCATGGAAGTGCCGGACCGGCCACAACCAAGATAGTGGTTCGATAATCGGGATTTCCGTCTTCACTTCATGGAAATTCCTGTTACTGAAAATGCCGGTGCCGTATTAAGTGTTCAAAATATTTGTAAAAGCTATGGCGGTCTGAAGGCTGTTGATCAAATATCCTTTTCTATAAACGCCGGCGACATCGTCGGTCTTCTCGGCCCCAACGGAGCCGGAAAGACAACAACAATAAACATGATCCTTGGCATACTGGAACCGGATGACGGTTCCATTCATATAATCGGCAAATCGCTGAAAAAGTGCCGTTCAGATGTCAGCAGTCATATGAATTTTGCCGCCGTGTACGCTCATATGCCTGCCAACCTCACTGTGTGGCAGAATCTGTACGTTTTCGGACTATTGTACGGTCTCAAAGACCTGAGGGAAAGAATCACCGGGCTCATGAAGGAATTCGAACTCGAGAAGTTTGAAGATACCAAGGCCGGACTCCTTTCCTCGGGAGAGCTGAGCAGACTCAACCTGGCAAAAGCGGTCATGAACCGTCCCCGCTTACTGCTGTTGGACGAACCAACCGCATCTCTGGACCCAAGCATTTCGCAGGTAATCCGACAGCGAATACGGGAATACGCCCGACAAACCTCAGCCGGAGTCCTATGGACGTCACACAACATGAATGAAATAGAATCCGTGTGCGACAGAGTACTGTTCCTTTCACGGGGGAAAATCCTGTTGCAGGGAGACCCCCGAACACTTCCTGCGGAGTATGGCAAGAAAGACCTTGAGGAGCTTTTTATCGCCGTGGCGCGTGAACCGCTGAGGATATCATCATGAATTTTTCGCGCGTTTACGCCATTTTCGTCAGACAGCTATTTCTCTACAAGAGCAATCCGACCAGGCTTGCAAGCATATTTCTCTGGATTCTCATCGATATCCTGCAATGGGGATTCATCAGCAAATACCTTGGTTCACTGGGTCAACAGACTTTCAGCTTCATAACAGTCATTCTGGGAGCCATCATATTATGGGACTTCATGAGTCGTATGCAGCAGGGCATAATGATGTCTTTCCTCGAAGACATATGGAGCCAGAACTTTATAAATTTCTTTGCTTCACCGTTGAAATTGAAAGAATACCTCTCCGGGCTTGTCGTCACGAGCCTGGTAACCGGTTTTGCGGGTTTTCTCGTGATGATCGGGATAGCGCAAATGATTTTTGGTTTCAATGTGTTTAGAATAGGATGGCTGCTTGCGGCGTTCATGTGTATACTCCTGGTTTTTGGAATCGCAATGGGTATTTTTGTTTCTGCCATGATCTTCAGATTGGGGCCTTCAGCTGAATGGCTTGGTTGGCCCATTCCACTTGTACTTTCCCTTTTCGTGGGGGTCTACTACCCTGTTGAAACTCTGCCGCCGATGCTGCGAATATTCTCGTACGCGCTCCCGCCATCGTACGCCTTTGAGAGTATACGCGCAATCCTGACCTCAGGCACTTCAACGCACACTCTCCTGGTCAACCTCGCGACGGGCACCTTATTGGCAGTGGCTTACCTCATTATCACTTCTCTGTTTTTCATCCACATATACCGCAGGAATTTGCAGAACGGCAGCATCGCACGTTTCAACGCGGAATCATTGTAATGAAACAGGCATAAGCTGAAAGCTCAAAGCTGTATGCTGAAAGCTTTAAGGATAATCCAAACTGCCGGATACTGTTCGTATCCACAGCGGTTTACCCGCAAGATTGTATACATTTTGCTTGACAACCCATATTGATAGTCTGAAACTTAAGCCAGGTACACAAAGATGCGTCAGCGGGTCCATTTTCCCGGAGGAAAAAAGGTTTGGGGACATTTCTCTATACAGTCGGGAGAGAAGCGACTCCGATACGGACGGGTCGTAATCTTTTGTTCGCTGGTTTTGATGTTCTCGGCAGGAGCTTACGCTCAGCAAATCGAACCGAAAAACGCGTGGGAATACCACAACAGGGCCCTGGAATACATTCAGAAAGGTAGGTACGATTTTGCCGTTAGCGATTTGACAAGCGCTATAAATCTGGATGCTTCACAAGCCCCAATCTTCATCAGCAGGGGATATGTGTATTTTCTTCAGAACGATTATCCGCGGGCAATCAGCGATTATACGAAAGCCCTCGAGATAGATCCTTCCCAGACCAAGGCCTACAACAATCGTGGTATAGCGTATCGATTTACCGGCGAATACGAGAAAGCTGTTTCCGACTATTCAAAAGCGATATCATTAAAACCGGATTCCGGAGATTTCTATTACAACCGCGGATACGCATATTTTCGTTTAGGGAAATACGATTATGCGATAGCAGACTATACAAAGTGTTCGGAACTACAACCGTCGAATGTTGCTAACTTTAGAGAACGCGCTGCCGCTTATGAACAGCAGGGTGAAATTGAAAACGCTATTGCCGATTTGTCTATCGTTATCAGATTATCACCGGACAATCCGGGTGCATTGCGTGACCGCGCCAGGCTGTATTTACTGCAGGGCAGATACGATTTGGCAATTAACGATTGCAACGGGCTGATTGTCAGTAAACCGCAAGATACAGATGCATACATTATACGGGCGACAGCATTCCAATCAACGGGAAAATACAGTAAGGCTATTGAAGACTATACGTCGGTGCTGACATCAGGCACTGAAACCGCAGACATTTATTACAAACGCGCTTCTCTGTATGCGCGTCTCGGTGACCATAATCGTGCCATTCAGGACTACACAAAAGTGCTGACCGTTCAACCGGGACATCAGCAGGCGCTCGCGGGTAGAGGGATATCGTATTCACTGAACAACCAGTTTGAGGAAGCAATATCGGACTTCACTCTGGCGATTGAAATGAATTCCAGGGACTACGTCGCTTACAACAATCGGGGGATCGCATACGAGAGAACAGACAGGACAGAACTCGCGATATCAGACTACAATAAGGTGATAGAGCTAAATCCCCGATCCGCCGAAGCATACTTTAATCTGGGCAACGTTCACGCAAACAGAGCAGAATTTGATATGGCAATATCGCTCTATACTGATGCACTGAGGATCAACGGTAAACACGCCGCGGCATATAGCAACAGAGGAAACGTCTACATGAAGAAAAAGTCGTACAGTCAGGCGATCGAGGATTACACGAATGCGCTTCTTATGGACAAGGATAATCTGTCCGTCCTGTCGAATCGTGCTCTCGCCTATTCTTCACTCAGGCAGTACGACGCCGCATTGACTGATCTGGACAACCTTATTCAACACCAACCCGGTACGGCGCAGCCTTACAACAGCCGCGGGAATATCTATATGCAGCTTCCCAATTATGAGGCCGCCATTAAGGATTACAGTTCAGCGCTTTCAATCGATCCAAACAATATTGACGCGTACTACAACCGTTCACAGGCATATTTCCTCACAAGACAATACGGAGGATCTCTGAAGGATATAGATACACTCATCTCTCTGGGCTATCCGGGTCTTGAGAAATTCAGAGATGCGCTTCTCGACGCCTCCGGCAGGAAACCATAGCCCCCTCTGGAGTGAATATAAAGACTTCTCTAAGCTTAAGCCGGTCGTTCAGTGATGCGGCGGTTTTCCCGGGCAAACCCTATCCGCACACCGGGCAGAATGTGTTGAGGCAGGGTCTCAGGTGAGTTATACTTACCGATAGGGAAAGTGAAGCAGAGGTATCCACATGAGAAAGAAAACATTCAATATGCGCAGTTCTGCCAAACCGAAATGGAAGGAAAGCGGCAAATCGATTGAAGAAATAGTGCGGGGATTGCAGGCAAGCGTTCCTCAAAGCTCATACAGGGAACAATCATTGCGAATACACGGCCTGATCTGTGCAAAATGCGCCCGGGAATTCGATGATAAAGACAGACACCTGTTGACGGTCCATCACAAGGACGGCAATCACAACAATAACCCGGCCGATGGTTCAAACTGGGAAAATCTCTGTGTTTACTGTCACGATGATGAACATCAGCGGGGCATGCTTGGAGATTACTTCAGTGGTGGAGAAAGGGATTGATTATTAATTGAGTGGCGTGTCGGGCCTTTTGATATAAGCTCTTTACGCCACTCAATTCGATTACAGGTTCGACTTGTTATTTTTTGTACTTCTTGATGAGACTTTGGGCCTCCTGATACATCTTGGTGCCGGGTAAGCCTCTCGCGTCCAGCGCTTTAGCTTCTTTATCGGCAAGCTCCCTCACGGGGGCATAGAATTTCTCCATCTCATCCTTTGAAAAAGCGTAGAACTGTACTCCCGACTTCTTCGCTATTTCCTTACCTTCTACATCTGCCTGTATAAACGCCTTATCTGTTTCCGAACCCCACCATTCAATATTGTTCTCAAAGACCTTCTGGATGTCTTTCGGAAGCTTGTTCCAGACCGCAAGATTCATGACCTTGCCACCACTGTGCGGCCGATAGATGTCCATTTGTGTGGCATATTTTGCAACTTCGCCCAATTTGAGACTCTTGAATGCTTCGTAAGGTGTGAGCGTTCCGTCTACAACACCCTTCTGCAGATTGACATACACTTCGGGCGTCGGCATGTTCATACCTTCTACTCCAAGTTTTGCGAGCACACTGGTGAGGTCCGCAATGGTTTTTATTCGCATACCTTTCAGATCAGATAATGCTTTGACAGGTTTTCTGGAGATCAGCTGATAGTCTGTGCCCGAACTCCAGGAAAGCACCTTCAGATCTTTGTATTCGGCCTCTATCTGAGGAAACTTTGTGAGCATTTCTTTAAACACGCGGCGGCCAACCTCCTGATTGGCCCCGTAGAAAAACACGAAGCACGATCTGGTAAAGAAATAGCCGCTTTTCGCATATCCCGGCGAGACAAAACCTATATCGGCAACACCCTGGACCATCTCATCAATGGCGTCCCTACTGCCTATCAGTGTACCTCCCCAGAAGGGTTTAATCTTCACACGGCCATTTGTCTCTTTTTCGATCTTCTCCATCCATCTCTTATCAACCGTGCTAAACGTGTGATCCGGTCCCACTGGTGACGCATAGGTCAGTTCAATTACCTTCCCCTGCTGGGCTTGCGACGGACCTGCAGACAAAGCGGAAAAAATGCACACCGCAAAAACCATGATACTGATACATAAAGCTTTTTTCATAGTAAATCCTCCCTTAACTTTTTCTACAGCACGGCTTTTCTACATTCTCCCCATTATGCCCGGCAGCCACAGGCTGATTGCGGGAATAAAAAGGAAGAGCGGCATCGTAATGAGTTCCATGTATATATATGGCATGACCCCCTTATACACGTCCTGAAGCGATACTTCTCCTTTCAACATGCCCGTTACAACAAAGCATACCATACCAACAGGGGGAGCAATAACGCCTATCTCCAGGAGACGTGCCATAATAACGCCAAACCAGATCGGATCGTAATGAAGCACATTGACTACGAGCGGATAGAATATAGGTATGGTGAGTACCTGTATCGAAGGTTCGTCCATGAGGGCGCCCATAATAAGATATATGACCGTGACGACACAGATTATGACCCACGGGGGCACCGGCAATCCTCCGGCCCATTCCCCCACCATCTGAGGAATTGTTGACTTGGCGCAAAAGTAATTGAAAATGAAGGCGCCGATGAGTATGCCGTAGATGAAGCCGGTTGTCCTCAAGGTGTTTTTAAACGCTTCTCTTATTGCGGCGAACGTAAGTCTTCTACGCAGAAATGCCAGCAAGGCAGACCCGGATGCCCCTACTGCACCCGCTTCTGTTGCTGTAAACCAGCCTACAACCATTCCGCCGAAAATGAAACACGCCAAAAGGATAATCTCCCAGCAATCCTTCAGGGAAATAAGCCGGTCTAGAAAAGGCGCTTTTTCCGTCCTTGGGCCGAGTTCGGGTTTGATGAGGCACTGTATATAGATGGTCAATAAGTATGATAACGTGGTGAGTATCGCGGGTATCAGTGCAGCCACGAATAAGGTGCCGATTGAATTTTCCGTAAGAATTCCGTACATGATGAAGACCGCACTTGGAGGGAGCAGGGCTCCGATCGTACCGCCCGCGCATACCGACCCTATCGAGAATTTTTGATCATATTTTCTCTTTTTCATCTCCGGCAGGGCAACAAGAGTCATTGTCGCGGATGTGGCCATGGCTGATCCGGTGCATGCGGCAAATCCCGCAGCAGCTATGATCGTGGCCATTGCGAGGCCACCCCTCAAATGGCCAAACCATTTCGCAGCTACTTTAAAAAGATCTGACCCGAATCCCGCTGCCAGTATCACGTTCGCCATGAAAAGGAACAGAGGGAGCACTGCAAGCGAATAGCTCGACATGATATCAAAAGGTACGGTGGCCATTTTGATAAAAGCTGCAGAGAAAGGCAACAATACCCACATGCCCAGAAACCCTACAAGACCCATGCAGAATCCTATCGGCATGCCCAACGCAAGCAGGAGAAAGAGAACGATGAAACCGAGAATACCTATTTCTACAGGCGTCATTCTTTGTTGCCTCCTTTAATCAGTGCTGACAGGTGATGAATGAGCCTGAAAACAAGGAGAAAAAACATGAGAACCAATGCGAGTACCCATACAATCCTGAAGGGCACTACCGGCACCCGGAGTATATCCGTCGTTTCCTCTCCACCCCATTTTTTTGTTATCATGAAGACAGCCGCGCAGAGAAGTGTAAACCAATAGACTATATTGAGCACCCCGAGGAAGCTCTCTATTGCTGATCGCACCCTTCCCTTGAGTCTCTCGATCGCAATGTCGGCCCGCAGGTGACGATCTTCAAGCTGGCCATACACCAGGGCAAAAGCTATTCCAACGACAATAAGCGTCTCAACGAGATCAAAGGTTCCCGGAAGGGCGATATGAAATGCCCTGAATATTACTGAAAAGGTAATGAGGAGTATTATGATGCCGATAAAAACGGCCGCCATAGCAGCACCCCAGTTGCTCAACCTGTTAACAAACCTCTCAAATGATCCCATCTATGAGCCTCCACGGATCATGAAATT
>CAYYLU010000100.1:0-8647 GCA_964472475.1 uncultured Syntrophus sp.
TTCGACAAGCATAAACTTAAATCACTTGGGCACATTAAGCAAATTTGAGCACAGGACCGACACTGACATACCCGGTGCAAACAGAGCAGCGGGGTTGTACAATAAAGCAGCTTATTCAATTACGGGTACGGAGTGGTCATTCGAGGAAACTGTCGAGTCGTTTACGCCGCGACGGATGTTTGAGTTTTCTGAGAGCCTTTGCCTCTATCTGTCGTATACGTTCACGGGTCAGGCCGAAGACTTCTCCTACTTCTTCGAGCGTGTAATCGGTTTTTTCGCCGATTCCGAGACGCATACGGATTACCTTTTCCTCGCGCGGTGTGAGCGTAGAAAGGACCTTATCAATTTCCTCTTTCAAGGATAGCCCGACCAGTTCGCCGAATGGAGAAGGAGATTTTGGATCAGCGATGAAGTCTCCGAGCTTCGATTCGTCATCTCCGATGGGAGTCTCTATCGATATGGGCTCATTCGAAACCTTCATGATCTTGCGAACTTTCTCGAGAGGAAGCCCGGCTTTTGATGATATCTCTTCCAGATTGGGTTCTCTTCCCAGTTCCTGAAAGAGAGAAATTGTTACTTTTGTAATTTTGTTCATCGTTTCCAAAACGTGAACGGGGACTCTGATGGTACGGGCATAGTCGGCTATGGCACGCGTAATTGCCTGTCGTATCCACCACGTGGAGTAGGTCGAAAACTTATATCCTTTCTGGTAATCATATTTTTCGGCCGCTTTCATGAGCCCCATGTTTCCTTCCTGGATCAGATCAAGGAAGGAGAGGCCTCTGTTGAGGTATTTTTTCGCGATATTTATGACGAGTCTGAGATTTGCCTGGATAAGTCTGTTCTTTACCGTCTTCAGGCCGTTTTCAATCTGAGAGATTTCGGTCAATCTTTTTCTGACTTTTTTTATCTCTTTATCATCCATGTACTTGAGTTGTTTGCCCATCTTACGGATGATCTCTTCAAGCACTTTCTTGTTGAGATTCAGGTTTACCAGGTTTTCTTCAATTTTAAGCTCGACTTCGCTAAGTTTTTTCTCGTTTAATTTTTTGTTCGTCTGGCTGATCCTTCCGGACAGCATCTTCTGAAGTTGTTGTTTCTTCTCGAATTGATTTCGGATGCTGTTGATTGTGCTGATGGTCTTCTTCTTATAATTTTCTTCGTCTTTTTTCGTATAATTCAATTCGTCTATGTTTTTTACGATGTCGATGATGTTGACCGTATCTTTTCTGACATGCGACGATATTTCCTGCAGTTCGTGAATTGCAGGAGGCAGATCGAAGAGGAAATTTCTGATCTTACGCTCGCCTTCTTCTATTTTTTTTGCAATTGTATATTCCTCATCGGATGTGAGAAGCGAGACCCTTCCGATGTCCTTCAGATAGGCCCATATAATATTGTCCGTTCGTTCGGACGGAAAGCGTTCGGTCTCACTCCACTCCTGTGTCTCTTCCTCGGGGGTTTCGACCTTCTCCTTTATGGTCTCAACGACATCAATATTGGACTCCGACAGAAAATCAAAAAGGTCTTCTATCTCTTCGGGCGAAAAGATATTTTGCGGCAGGATATCGTTGATCTCGTCGGGTGTAAGATAGCCCTTTTCCAGTCCAACATCAATGAGGTGTTTAATCTCGCTGTGATTTTTTATGCTCATACACTCTCCGGGCAGTAAAAAAATGCCCTAAACTCTTGATTATAGGGCATTTTGTGGTTCTCGAGCACGTCTATAAGGGAAGTATAGCAATGGACCATTCTTCTTGTCAAGCTGGTTTTTGTCGAGGTTGCATGTATAATTTCGCCCATAAAGCACTCTAGGATTGACTCACCATGTTCGGGCACATTATAATATCGGCCAACATGACAATTGACTTAAAACAGCTTCTCCTGGAGGACATTGGCAAAGAAGACGTCACGACAAATGCTGTTGTGAGCAAAGGCAAACAGTCCAGAGCGAGAATAATCGCGAAAGATATCGGAGTGATTGCGGGACAAGAATTTGCCTCAGGAGTTTTCAGAACACTTGATCCTTCGATACATTATACAGCAACAAAAGGGGACGGGGAACGCGTTGTGAAGGGCGATGTTGTTGCTGCAATTGAAGGCCAAACCAGGGCAATACTGACGGGCGAGAGAGTGGCCCTCAACATTCTGCAGAGATTGTCGGGGATCGCGACCTTGACCAGACGCTTTGTCGAGGCTGTGGAGGACACGGGCGCGGTGATTCTCGACACTCGAAAAACCACACCCGGTCTGAGAGAAATGGAAAAGTATGCCGTTCGGATAGGGGGCGGTAAGAACCACAGGATGAATCTGACTGAAATGGCCTTAATCAAAGAGAATCATATTTCTGCCGCTGGCTCCATCAGACAGGCTGTTGATGCCGTGAGGGCTGTGCATTCTGTTCCGGTTGAAGTAGAAGTGAAGAACATGGATGAACTGGAAGAAGCACTTGCGTGTAACGTGGACATGATCATGCTGGACAACTGGGATCTGGAGTCCACGCGCACGGCAGTTGTCCGTGTGCACAAAAAAGCCCCTCTTGAGGCATCCGGGAACATGAACCTCGAGCGTGTCCGTGATGTCGCCAGAACGGGTGTAGACTACATCTCCGTTGGAGCATTGACGCACTCGTATCCTGCCCTTGATCTAAGTCTGCTGTTCGAGGAGGCCGAACACGAGTGAGAAACCTTTTCCTGAAAAACAGGAAATCCTAAACAGAATACAATCAGCGAAACACGCCCTGGGCAAAGATCTCGTTATACTTGCCCATTACTATCAAAATGATGATATAGTTGCATCGGCCGATTATATTGGAGATTCACTTCAGCTCGCACGTATTGCGTCAACGCAGCACGATGCGAGATTCATTGTTTTTTGTGCCGTTTCCTTCATGGCAGAAATGGCGAAGATGTTGTGTTTACCGGGCCAGCAGGTCTTTCATCCCGAATCACGGGCGCGCTGTCCTCTTGCTGAAATGGCTTCAATGCGGGAAGTGCAGCGGGCATGGGAGTCTCTGCAGAAGACCGGCGCAAGAATTATTCCGGTGGTGTACGTTAACTCAGGAGCTGATCTAAAGGCCTTCTGCGGGCGGAATGGCGGTTTCGTATGCACATCAGCGAATGCTCAAAAAGCAATGGAACACGTCCTTTCGCAAGGTGCAATCCCGTTCTTTTTTCCGGATGAGAATCTCGGCAGGAATACGGCGGACGCAATGGGAATACCTGATGCAGAGATGATGGTGTGGGAGCCCGGATACGCGATACAGAACTCTACTCTGGATTTATCCCGGATTAAGACCATACTCTGGAAGGGGTTCTGTTACGTGCATACCGCCTTTAAGACAACTCATGTGGGGACTGCTAGAGAAAGATATAACAGTATAAAGATCGTTGTACATCCCGAATGTACGGCGGATGTTGTGCGGCTCTCTGATTTCGTAGGATCGACGAGTTTTATCAAATCGATGATCGAAGAGTCGGAACCCGGCTCAAGATGGGCAGTTGGAACCGAATTGAATTTTGTGAAGAGGCTCATGAGAGAAAATCCGACCAAAGTGGTGGTTCCTCTCGCCGAATGTGCCTGTCGTGAAATGTCTCGGATGACAACCATGCACCTCATGACCATACTTGAGGCATTGGTTGAAAGAAGACCCGTGCCCGAAGTACCTGTGGACCAGGAAGTAGCGAGATATGCCAAAATAGCACTCGATAGAATGTTGGAGATTGGTTAGATGAAGAAAATGGATGAAAGGCATCACTGTGACGTTCTGATTATCGGTGCCGGCGTTGCCGGATTGTCGTCAGCTATTTCTCTTGCTGAACGGGGACTCGATGTTATCGTTGTGACGAAACAGGATACAATTGAAGAATCGAACACATTTTACGCCCAGGGAGGCATCGTTTCACGGGGCACTGATGATTCGCCCCAGATTCTGATTGAAGACGTTATGCAAACCGGGGATGGTATATCGAACGTCGATGCGGTAAGGATAGTAGCGGAAGAAGGGCCGCAGCTCGTGGATGAATTTCTCATCAGGAAGGTTGGTGTGCCTTTCACAAGATCGGCCGAGAATGAACTCGTGTTTGCCCGTGAAGGCGGTCATTCACGCAGGAGGATCCTGTATTGCATGGATTCAACGGGTCGGGCAATAGAAGAAAGTCTGGTGAATACGCTGAAGAAGCATGAAAAAATCAGGGTATTCTGCAATTATACCGCGATAGACCTTATGACAATACCTCACCATTCGACAAGCCCTCTGGCGCTGTATATGGAACCGCAGTGTATCGGGACATATGTGCTGAATAATACGACTGAAGATGTAGAGCGCATATTCTCATCGTATACCATTCTCGCAACAGGAGGTCTGGGCAGGATTTATCAACACACAACAAACCCCCCGGGTGCCACCGGTGATGGGTTTGCGATGGCAGACAGGGCAGGTGCCCGGCTCATCAACATGGAATACATACAATTCCATCCGACGACGCTTTTTCATAAGGATGCGGACGGGTTTCTCATTTCGGAGGCGCTGAGGGGTGAGGGCGCGAAACTGAAGACGAAGGACAATGTTCCGTTTATGGATAAATATTCTCCGCTCGGAGATCTTGCGCCAAGAGACGAAGTATGCAGGGCAATGTATGAGGAGATGTTGCACAGGGGTGATTCATACGTGTTATTGGATCTGGCTTCTTATACAGACATTAATATTAAGAAGCGTTTTCCCATGATATACAAGAAATGCCTTTCACTTGATATCGATATACAGAAAGTGCCCATACCTGTTGTCCCGGCTGCGCACTATAGTTGCGGTGGGGTACAGGTGGACACGTGGGGAAGAACATCACTGAAGAACCTCTACGCAGCAGGTGAAGTGGCGGCAACGGGACTTCATGGCGCCAACAGGCTTGCGTCCACATCCCTGCTCGAGGGACTTGTCTGGGGTATACGGTCTGCAAGGCACATTTCGGAGAACTTCAGTAACAAAAAGCCATACAAGGAATCGGAAATACCTCCCTGGAGGTTCCCCGAGACAGAGGAAGAAGTTGACCCCGCGCTCATTCAACAGGATTGGGTCAGCATAAAATCGACCATGTGGAACTATGTGGGCATTATCCGAACGGCTAACCGGCTGGAGAGGGCACAAGCTGATCTCAATTATCTGAAAGACAGAATAGACAGCTTCTACAGGAGAATTCATCTGGTACCGATGGTGATCAACCTCCGAAACGGTGTACGAACAGCCGGGTTGGTTGCTGAATTCGCATTCAAGAATCGCGTCAATAGAGGCGCTCATTTTGTGCGCTGAAGATGGGTGTCGAAAAGTGAAATTTAAATACAGGAGATATGAATAATGGCGGACCTTGACGATGTGAAAGAAGCCAAGATGTTCTACACGGATAAGCCGCAAGTGACCGAAGGGTTTTTTTTGAAGGGATCGAATTCACTGGACTGGGGCATGAAGAACAGGCTTTCGCGTATATTCAACCCTAAGTCTGGCCGCACAGTAATGCTTGCGATTGACCACGGCTACTTTCAAGGCCCTACGACCGGTCTGGAGCGTGTCGACCTGAATATTCTGCCTCTCGCGCCATATGCGGACACTCTGATGCTGACACGGGGCATTCTTAGATCCGTCGTGCCGCCCACACTTTCTCAATCAATCGTGCTGCGTGTCTCCGCCGGAGCAAGCATACTCAAGGAACTATCCAACGAACAGATTGCAGTCGATATTGAAGAATCCATACGTCTTAATGTCTGCGCAATGGCTGTCCAGGTATTCATCGGAGGAGAATATGAGCGCCAGTCGATTATTAACATGACGCGCCTCGTTGATATGGGAAACCGGTATGGTGTTCCGGTTATGGCCGTAACGGCTGTCGGGAAGGACATGGCTCGTGACGCGAAATATTTCAGACTGGCATGCAGGATCTGCGCTGAACTTGGGGCCCATTATGTAAAAAGCTACTACGTTGAAAATGATTTCGAGACAGTCACGGCATCGTGCCCGGTACCTATCGTAATGGCAGGGGGGAAGAAAATTCCCGAACTGGATGCACTCACAATGGCATACAATGCAGTGCAGAAAGGCGCTGCAGGTGTTGACATGGGCCGGAATATATTTCAGTCCGAGGCGCCGGTCGCGATGATCAAAGCGATCAAAGCCGTTGTACATGATGACGCGACTCCTTCCTCAGCATACGATCTGTTCAAAAGTCTCAAAGAGCAGGGATGAAACGGGCTCACTAGCACGCAATGAAGGTCTCTTACTGGTACAACAATCAGGATATACGGGTTATGGAAATACCAACTCCGGAACCCGGTCCGAACGAGATGCTGGTAAAGGTCCTGTCATGCGGAATCTGCGGCAGCGATGTTGTGGAATGGTATCGTCTTCCAAGGGCGCCGCTTGTGCAGGGGCACGAAATCGGCGGCCAGGTGTTTCGGGTGGGCAGCTCAGTGGAAAAATACAAGGTAGGAGACCGGATATTCATACCGCCGAAAATACCGTGCGGCAGATGTTTCTACTGCCTGAACGGTCATCATCCGCAGTGCACAGAGGTTAAGGAGCGCCTTCCCGGAGGCTTCGCCGAGTACATCCTTGTACCGGACATATTTGTGAGGAGTGGAACGTATCTACTTCCCGATTCAATCAGCTACAATCAAAGCACTTTCATCGAACCTCTTGCCTGTGCCGTGCGGGCTCAGCGGCTTGCCGCGGCAAGGGCGGATGCCTCGGTCCTTATATTAGGATGTGGAATGTCGGGTTTGCTGCACCTCAAACTGGCAAAGACAAGAGGCCATAAAGTGATTGTCTCTGACATAAATAAAGACAAACTGGCTATCGCCAAAAGGCTTGGCGCCGACGGTGCATTGGAAGGCTGCGATGATATTGAAGGGTATTTGATTACTGAGAATGGGAAAAAGGCGGACATCGTACTGGTCTGCACGGGCGCTGATCAGGCCTTGAACCAGGCGTGGAGATGCGTTGATAAAGGCGGCAGAATTGTGCTCTTTGCGGTTCCGGGGCCGGAAACGAACGTGTGCATGCCCGTTAATGACTTCTGGACCAAAGAGATCACTGTGCTGACGTCTTACTATTGCGGACCCGAGGATATACGTGAGGCAATGCGCCTCATTGCATCACAACACATAGTAGTGGATGACCTGATCACGCACAGTTTCCCGCTCACTGATATTGTTCAGGGCTTCAGGCTTGTAGCAGAAGGCAAGGAATCCATCAAAGTGATTATTAATCCGCATGCTTAAATGGTGGCCTCTACATTGTGACGGAAATCAGGACACGGCTGTCTGTCTAAAGAATGCTGATTGTCAGCAATCCCTGTTTGATTGAGTCTTCACCCTTCTTCAAATTGGTTGAGATACTCTATGCCTCGCAATTTCGTAACGATCTGAGAGGCATCAATAGAGTCAAGGAATTGACTCAGCGGCTTATTAAAGGTTGGGATAACGGAATTCGGCTCAATTTCTATACAGGGGATGAGCGCGAATTTACGTTCATGCAGAGCTTTATGCGGAATGGTCAAAGACGGCTCATCAATGATGGCATCTCCGAAGAGCAGTATATCGAGATCTATGATTCTGGGCCCGTCCTTTTGGCTGTCTCTGTTTCTCCCCATGGCGTTTTCAGTGGTCTGGAGCAATGAAAGCAGTTCGACTGCTGTTCCATTCCAGCTGACGAGTACGGCGCAGTTGATGAAGTCATCTTGTTGAATATTCGAAACAGGTGATGTGTTGTAAAAGGATGAGATGGACTTCAGATTCATTCTCTCATCGCTTGAAATGATTTTAATTGCGGCCAGACAGTTTTTTACGCCGTTGCCGATGTTTGATCCAATGCCTATGAATACGTTTTCTTCCATTGCTATTTCCCTGTATCCTTTTTTTCTTCCGTGCGATTTGTCAGAGATTCCGCCGATTCATTGTCCGGCTCCCGAACGGCCTTTCTGAAGTTGTGTATACCTTTTCCGAGCGAACCCATGATTTCGGGCAACCTGCCCGCACCGAAGATGAATAGAACGATAATCAATATAACAATGATTTCCGGAAATCCCAGACCAGACATTAAGTGTACAATATCATCTTCAAAAATGGATAGTCAACGAATTTTACTTTTCAAGGAAAATCATGCTTGATGATGGTTGAAGTTCAGTGTAAATAATCGGAAGTATCCGAGGAGGGACGACATGGAAAAATTCAATATGATGCCGATAAACCGTACAGCTGAGAAAGCCCTGATTGCAATGAATGAAAAGCCCGATTATGCCGCACCGCATTGTATACAGCTTTTGCTGGTGACGTTCAGCAGGGCAGAAATAGAGATCGAAGATGATGTGGTTGAGACGATTCGTGCAATGATGAATTGGACTCCCCAGCGCATTATGAATTTTTTCATGATTAGGCCTGATGAGGAATATGATCCCGCTGAATGGAAAAAGGCAGTCAACCGTCACGAACTTGCTCGCGTCATTCTCAATGATATAGAAGAAAAAATGGTACATCATTTCCCCTGGTACCGGAGCATGCAGGAATGAAAAGAAAGGTACAGGGCTAAAGGTTGAAGGCGAAAGCAGCGGTCGAGAAGTCCTCAAAACAACTGGATTCCGGATCGAGTCCGGAATGACGACAA
>CAYYLU010000101.1:0-8512 GCA_964472475.1 uncultured Syntrophus sp.
CAATATAATTGAGCATTAAATTTAGTATTTTATTTATATGAGTTTAAGAAGAAATTTAGAGTATCTTAGAAAACAAAAGAAACTCTCTCAAGAAGATTTAGCATTTAAACTAGGAGTATCTAGACAGGCAGTTTCAAAATGGGAGTCAGGAGGAGCATTTCCTGAAACAGATAAAATGTTATCTATATGTAAAATATTTGATTGTTCATTAGATGAATTAATGAATGGGGATATTGCCCAATTAGAGATAGATAAAGATAGAAGATATTCATTTGGAGATCTAGTATCTGAAATAACAGATATTGTTAATAGAACAATAAATATGTTTGATAATATGAATATAAAATCATTATTTAGGTTCGGATTTGAAATGTTAATCCTTTTCATATTACTTCTTCTTTTACATATTCCATTCCATTATCTATTTACACTTGGCAATGATGTATTGATGAATATAAATGGGAATATTTCTAATCTATTAATTTCAATCTGGAAATTAATTACAGAGGTAGTATATATTGTTTGTGCAATTATTTCTTTTGTGTATATATATAAAATTAGATTTTTGGATAAATTTGAGATTGCAAAAAGAGAAAATAATAAAACAGATATAAACGAAGAGGAAGTTGTTAAGGAGGAGATTATTAATATTAAGGGGAAAAAGGTAGAGTTAAAAAGATATGATTTTGGTCTATTTTCATTTATTGGTAAAATATCTTTGTTTGTTATCAAATGTTTTACGGCATTTTTATCCTTACCAATAATATTTTTACTATTTTCATCAGTTGCATCTGTTTTAATAGGTATAGTATTTATGTTTGAGGGAGTTATATATATTGGGGTAATAGTATTTTTACTCTCCTTAATAGTATTTACAATATCTCTACTATATATTCTTTACAACTTTATTGTTAATCATAGAACAAATTGGCAAACACTTTTTTTCTTTTTCATTTCTTGTGTATTAGGATTTGGAATAGGTGCAGGTATCTCTGTATTAGAGTTCAGTAAAATGACAATATCTAATACTGCTCCAAAACTAGTAGAAAAGAAAGTAATGGAAGAAACCTTAGAGATGAAAGATAACTATATATTACAAAATCTTTCAGATGATATTGAATATTTAGTAGATGAGTCAATGGAAAATATGATTAAGATTAATATGCAATATTATGATGTTTTTACAAATAAAGTAGAGTTAGAAATTCCTGATGAGGTTTCAGGTGACATATTTATATATCCAGTAAGAGTTCAAAGTGTTAATCTCGGTGATTTATATACAATATTGGTCGATGATCTAAAACAGAAAACAATATCAAACTATGTTCTTTTGAAAAGTATTCATGTTAAGGTATATGGTAGTGAGAGTAGTATTAATATATTAAAAGACAATATGGATAAAAGAATAAATATGATTTATGAGGAAGATACTAATTGTGAGTGTTTAGAATAAAAGAATAATTTTGTAAATGACTCATCATACACGTCTGGAACCTAAAATGAGACAAAAGAGACAGTATAAAAAAGGGAGATAAAGTGTCTCATAACTGATACAATAGTGGCATGGATATGGATAAAGAACAAAAACTAAGTGGGGGACAGAATACAGATGTTGTTAGAATAGGAGATACTGTTCATCGCCCTATTGGTCCTAATTCTGATTATGTACACAAAATTCTGACATTGTTGGAAGAGAAGAATTATATATTCTGCCCTAGATATTTAGGAATAGATGATAAAGGTCGAGAGATACTATCCTACATAAATGGTGAAATGGGAAGAAATATTGAATGGACAGATTCTCAATTAATAATCGTTATGAAAATGCTCAAAGATTTTCATGATTCAACAGCAGGAAGTGAATTGTGCAATGGACAGGAGGTTGTATGTCATAGAGATGTTGCTCCATGGAATACGGTTCTTCAAAATGGTATCCCAATAGCTTTTATAGATTTTGATGGAGTTGAACTAGGAATGAGGATAGAAGATATAGCTTATGCTCTATGGACATTCCTAGAGCTAGGGAATCCAGATATTGATATCAATACTCAAGTAAGAAGAATTAAAGTGATGTGTGATGCTTATGGATTAACAGACAAAGAGTTTTTAGTAGAAGCTATTGTATCTGAACAGAACCGTGTTTTAGAGATACGAAAGTGTATGGCAGTGTCAGGAAAAGATTCTGAAATTAAGGACTTTTCTAAGGATAGGATTAAGGTAATAAAGGAAGAAATCAAATGGGTAAAAAGATATAGAAAAGAAATAGAGAATATATTTCAAACTTAGAGATCCAAAATCATATCAAGATTTTTTACTCCATCATCATTGTTATATTCTCCTGTAACTATAAGTATGTTTTTTATCTGTAGTCTGAAAACAACTTGATATATTATGGGCTGTCATTGACGGTAATAGGAAGTAGTAATATTAGTGCATTATAAAAGTATTCTCGAAGTTTAGGTTGGTATACAAAATATTTGACAATTACATCTGTATAGCCTAACATATTAATGTTAATATTCTGCTCCTTAATGAAATGAAAGAATACAAGCTGCTCCTGTTACTATTCTCAATACTCCTCTTTTTTGGACTATTTCTTGTGGATACTGTAGACGCTGATACAGAAGGTACAGTTACAGCTACTGTAACTATTGGTGTTGTTTCTGTAACAGTAGCTCCTACAACATTTGATTATGGGGTTATGCCATATAGTTCTTCAAAAGAATCTTTTGATATTATAGATGTCTCTGGGGACAAGAATATTAAAGCAACAGTCGGAACATTATTAACTGATTTGGATATAAAGGGTGCAAGTACTGCAGATTGGACTTTGAGTGCAACTTCTATTGGGGCTGATCAATATATGCACAAATTTGGTACTTCTGCTAATTCTACTACTAGACCGGCGTCATATACTGCTTTAACAACTGGTTATGATAATGTATTAGGTTCAGATATAGCTGCAAATGGTTATGTCTGGTTTGGTTTAGAGCTTGATACTCCTAGCTCCGGTACTGCAACTCAGCAAAGTGCTGTAATTACAGTGTTAGCTTCATGGGCTGGATAAAGCATATGAAAAAATTAACAACTCTATTGATTTTTCTCTCTTCCTGTCTTTTTATGCTACCTCCCGTATATGGATCCGTTGGTGTGGGTGTTGGTACAGGGAAGATAGTTTTAGATGAACTTTTAAAACCTGGTTTAAGTTATGAATTACCGCCTATTACAGTTTACAATACTGGAGATGAAGGTTCAGATTACTATTTAAGTATTGAGTTCTCTACCAAAGAAGAGAAGTTAGAATCTAGGAAGGATTGGTATATATTTACACCTAATGAGTTCTACTTAAATCCAGGAGAGTCTCAAGTTGTACAAGTAGAATTAAAACTCCCTATTCGTGATGTAAAACCGGGAGAATATTTTGCATATCTAACAGCACAGCCTGTATCGGGCATCTCGGAAGGATCTGCTTCTGTAGGTGTGGCTGCTGCTACTAAGTTATATTTCTCTGTTATTTCAGCAAATATCTTTCAGGCTATCTACTTTGTTGTCTTAGATTTTATAGCTAAGTATAGACCTTGGAGTATTATTGTCCCTGTATTTGTATTTCTATTAGTGGGATGGAAAATATTAAGTAAAAAGTTTAAAATACAGGTTACTAAACAGTAATATGTTTGTTAATGAGAGATTCTTATTTAAAAAGAAGATTGCCAATTATATTAATTATCTCAATTCTCTTTCTTTTGGGTTTTAATGTTAAGGTGTATGCAGATGGTATAGCTACTGTAACTGCAACAGTAAGTATATCAATATGTGGTAATAGAGAAATTGAAGGAGGAGAGGTATGTGATACGGGTAATTTAGGTGGTATGTCATGTAAAGATTTCGGTTATGACAGGGGTGATTTGAGGTGTTCTGTCTCTTGCCAAGAATATGATTTAGATGATTGTTATAGCAGTACAGATATTTTAGAAGAAGTTGAAGTTTTAGAGGAGATAGGTGCTGATAGCATATCAGAGGATACGGTTGAACTATCTAATGAGAGAGATGATTCAGAGCTTGTTATAGATTTTGATAAAACAAAATTTATAGATGTACATATAGAAATTGATACATTCTTTAACTCTGTAGAAAATTACAATGTTAGTACAGAAGGATCAAATAGCAATATTATTAGGGCACTTCCGCCATAGATATAAATAGTCATTTTTAATAGTCGTGAGTTTCTTTCGGTTGTTAAAGTATGTTAGGATTGTGATATATTAAACATATGAAAAAGATCTCTCTTAAAAAAGTCCCCTGCGTTCTCTTCTCCATTCTTTTTGTTATGTTTTTAGTTTATGGTATTCTGTGGAGATGTCCAGAGTTTATTTCCGAAGTTAATGCAATTGAAATAACTGTAGATTCAACAATATTAGATGGAACAGATGAATATAATCCATCTCCATCAATAGTATATACAAGCTCTCTCAACGGTTACTCCTTCTATATTGATGCAACATCTCAGGATCTTGCTTATAGTAAAACAACTAATGGAGGAAACACTTGGGGTACTGCTACCGTAATTGATACGACAGTAGCCGGATGGACAAGTGTTGCGATATGGTATGACCAATGGACACCGGGTGATTCAACAGGTACTAAGATACATATAGCAGCATCTGATGATACCGTAAATAGTGCAGCAATATATTATACATATCTCGATACTAGCACAGACACATTAAAGGGAAGTGTTGTTTCTGCAGTTTCTGGTACGACTATGACAGAAGCATCTGTAGGTGTTCCGAGTATCGTTAAGGGTACGGGAGGTGCTTTGTTTATCTCTGGGAACTTTACTACGCCAGCAGGAGGCAAAGTATCTAAATGTACTGATAGTATTGGAGATTCATGGTCAGATGTTACCCCATCTTCTTGGAGTTCTGTTGCTGCAGAGCAGATACAGCTTCTTCCACTTGTAACAGGTAATGACATTATCGCTATTAAAGCTCAAACTGGGGATAATACAATTAGATCAAGGATATATAATGAGACTGATGACGAATGGGAAGAAGCTTGGAGTGGTAGTATAGCGGCTCTTACAGATAGCTCAACATATGATCAATGGTTTTCAGCTACTATAAATAAGAATAATGGTAATATCCATCTTCTCTTTGCAAACTATACGGCAAATGCAGCAAACGATATAGAGTACTGGTATCTGACTGATTCTGCAAGAACATGGACTGCTGGAGAAGATTTGTTTACAGATGATGCAACGGTTATGATGCCTGTTCCTTTGGTTGATTTGCTGACGAATGATATCTACGCTGTATATTTGAGAGGTACGGTTGGTTCTAATGTGAGTGTATATTATAAAAAATTAAGTAGTGGTGATACTATCTGGACTGATGAGCTACAGATTTTAAGTAACCCGGCAATTGGTGATGATTACAGAAGTTTAAGAGGAAACATAGGGAGTGCAGAAAGGTTAGCTGTTTTGTACTATGATGATGACGATAATGTTCTTTACTCCAGTACTGTTATAGCAGCAGGTGAGAGTTCTGGTGTTTACATAGACTCAGCAATTATTGATGCCACAGATGAATATGGTCCCTCTCCATCTTTGGCATTTGTAGACCAAGATACTGGTTATCAATTTTTTGTAAAAAACGATATAGCTACGGACGGAACCGATGAGTTTGGTCCATCTCCTGCTGTTGTTTTTACAGATGCTAACACAGGTTATGTTTTTTATATTAATGCATCTTCCCAAGATTTAGCATACAAAAAAACAACAGATGCAGGAGCCACTTGGAGTGGGACATATATCATCAACACGACGTTGATAGGTTGGACAAATGTTTCTGTTTGGTATGATCAGTGGACACCTGGAGATACAACTGGAACAAAGATTCATATAGCAGCATCTGATGATGCTTCAGACGATATATACTATACATATCTAGATGTAAGTGATGATACGATAAGATCTGGCGGGGTAGTCGCTGCAGTTTCTGGAACTACAACCCTTACTGAAGCCGTTGATGGCCCTCCAAGTATAACAAAAGATGGGAGCGGGGAATTATTTATATCTGCTAATTTTACAAATACTGTTGGTGGTAAGGTTTCAAAATCGACAAATGGTGGGGATAATTGGTCAGATATTACTCCATCTGGATGGAGTAGTGTTGCTGCAGACCAAATACAGCTACTTCCGCTATTAACTGATAACGATCTGATCGCGATAAGAGCAGATACAGGTAATGATGATATAGATTATCAAACATATGAAGACGATGTGTGGAGTGGTACTTGGAATACCATTTCGACTTTGGTAGACCATGCAACATATGACCAGTGGTTTTCTGCGAGTATTAAAAAATCAACTGGCAATATTTACCTTACCACGAACAATTATACGGCGAATGCAGTAAATGATATAGAATTCTGGACGTTTAGTAATAGTGCTAGAACATGGAGTCAAGGTACCAATGTATTGTCTGATAATGCTACAGTACTATCTCCAGTACCTGTTATAGATGAGGGGGATGGGAAAATATATGTAGCATATATTAGAGGTACAATTAACTCTTCGACTAGGGTGTATTTCAAGAGCTCTACAGATGGTGGGAGTACTTGGAGTGCAGAGTCAGCAACAATAAGTCCAACTCTTGCAGATGACTACAAATATCTGAGAGGCAATCTTTTACAGGATGATATCCCATATGTAATATGGCACAATGATGATACAAATGTAATAAAGGGAAATTCTTTAAGTTCTCCATTGACTTATGATAATCCAATTAATGGCCAGAGTGTTGTATACAGGAAAACTACCAATGGAGGAATGTATTGGGGGCAGTACTATTCTGTTGCATCTACCCTGGGTACTACTTCTCTTGCAGTCTGGTATGATCAATGGACACCAGGAGATACGACAGGATCAAAGATCCATATTGTATTTTCAGATGACCAAACTGATGATTACTATTATACATATTTTGATACGACATATGAGACATTTCCGACACCAAAGCCTGTTTTACTTGGGACAGCAATAACAGAGCTTAATGTCGGAGTTCCCGGTATTACCAAAGGGGGCAGTGGGAATCTCTTTTTAACTGGAAACTTTAATACACCTGCAGGAGGTTTGGTTTACAAATCTACAGACAATGGTGCAAGTTGGTCTGATACTGCTCCTTCTTCATGGAGTACAGTTGCACAAGATCAGATTCAGTTATTGCCTTTACTTACGGGTAACGACATTATTGCTATAAAGGCAGAGACAGGTACTAATACAATAAAATATAGGATATACGATGAAACAACAACTGATGCTTGGGATTCAAACTGGAGTAGTATAGGAACCCTTGTTGACAATACAACCTATGATCAATGGTTTTCCGCTTCTCTTAAAAAATCAACGGGAGATATATATCTTTCATTCGCAAACTACACAGCCAATGCAGAAAATGATATTGAGTTTTGGAGTTTTGATGAGAGCAATAGGGGTGTAGGCTTTTCACAAAAGACAAATGTAATTGAGAACTCTGCAGAAACGATTTCCCCAGTTCCATTTGTAGATGAATCTAATGGAAATCTGTATGTAGCATATTTAAGAGGGACCCTTGAGGACGTAATGGGGGTATACTACAAAAAATCAACTGATGGTGGTACTACTTGGAATGATGAGTCATCAAATCTCACACCAGGTGGTAGGGATGATCATAAATATATTAGAGGAAACTTATTAAGCACAAACAGATTGTTTGTAGTTTGGTATAACGATGATCTAAATGCCTTGATGGGTAGTCAGATAGATATGTCAGAAGATATATTGCTTTCAGTAACGGTTAGTGATGGTGGTTTGACATATGGGATAGTACCAATGAATACCTCAAGAAGTACATTACCTTCTGATTTAAATGATGTGCAAGTAATAACAAACAACAGTAATGTTATTGCTGATTTTAGTATCAAGGGTTCAAATACAACGGGAGCTAGTTGTACATGGGTTCTCGCGTCTAGTAGTGGTAGTAATGAATATGTAAATGAGTTTTGTAATGATACTTCTTTAGATTGTTCTTCTCCTCCAACAAACTACACAGCTCTTACAACAATATATCAAACCTTAGCAGAGAATGTTGCTATCTCTGGAGAGATTGATTTGCAAATGAGATTTACTGCACCAACAGATTCTACATGTAATGATGAACATACATTTAATGTTACTATACTCGTATCAGAGTAGTTTTAATATTAAGTATCTGCCACTAAGTCGACATTTGCTTGCTACTTGGTCTTTGAACAGGAAGGTCACTAACATGTCTTCCTGAGATATCAAGTCCATTCCATCATATCAATCTTCTCCCTTTGAACCGAGGACTCTTAAAAACATCTCTTTTTCAGCCTCTTTCATACACCAGGCTATAAATTTGAACACTCCTGTTTCTTAGGGATAAACATATCAAGTAACAAAGGGGTCTTTGGATATAGTGGACGGGTCTTGTCGCAACCTTGAAAGAATGGC
>CAYYLU010000102.1:0-6741 GCA_964472475.1 uncultured Syntrophus sp.
TTACTTCTCTATCTCGTATCCTCTTCTGGTCCAGTCCGGATAGCCTTTTTTGTACAGGAATATGTTTGAATAGCCGAGCTTTTTGGCTGCGAACGCAGCCTTTGCACTTGGCATTCAGCCGGTTCCTCCGCAATAGAACACGAGCTTCGTGTCTTTTTGCGGGGGGAGCAGGGTTTCCAAATTGTAGAATTTTGCTTCAGAAATGTTAACGGAGCCGGGTATTCGGCCTTTCATGTATTCAAATTCCGTCCTCGTATCAACTATCAGGAGGGACCCGTCCTGCTGATCATTCATCATTGTCCTGAGTTCTTCAGCAGTTACTTCCTGTGCTCCTGAGGAATCACAGAATGCGAGAAAGACAAACGCGAGAATCAGGAGAGAAGATCTATATCTTTTCATTTAGCGTAAATTTCTTTGATTCTATTCTTCGCTTCATTAATCTGATCAGAAGAAAGTTTCAACCCTACGATTGAATCTTCCGGTTTTGCTTCTATCCTGTATATACGTTCCGGCATACTCAACTGTTTCTTCATACCGGCAGGGAGTTCAGGGATGATCCCGATTGCTTTTTCCACGTCTTCCGGAAATTTCCCCGGGTCTGCTGTTTCATAGATGACCGCCGGTCCTTCGCTTTCTCCGCCCGCATACATCTCCAGTGTTCTCCAGCCCACCGCTCCATGGGGGTCCAGTATGATCCCATATTTTTCATACACCCGCTTCATTACCTCGTAATGAGCAGGGTTGTCTACACTGAATGAAACGATATCGTTTCTCATATCTTTCAGGTTTGGCATCCTGTCTATCACTCCCGGTTGCAGAACGTTACCTGAATCCGGATCCCTTCTGTCGTACATATGTCCGCCGTAAAAATCAACGAGGCGAGCAAGGTTGCTCGGATGAGAGACAATCATTGCGGAAGAGGGCGATTTAATGGAAGGACGCACCGTATATCTGCCGCTCTGCAGAAAGTCGGGGAATTCGGTGTTTTCGTTGACTCCGCATATGATCTTTGTGACGGGGAGACCCATTTGTCGCGCAATAACAGTACCCATCATGTTGCCGAAATTTCCGGACGGCACGCTGGCGACGAAACCGGAATCATTTTCCTCTATTTTCGAGTATGCGTAGAAAGGATATACGGATTGAGGCAGCAGGCGTCCTACGCTGATAGAATTTGCAGAAGTAAAACGATCGTTATCCTTGAAAATCTCCTGCGCCAGCTGTTTGTCTGCGAGCAGATTTTTTGCCAGCGCCTGACAGACATCAAAATCACCGTCTATCTCGAATGCGTGAACATTGCCGGCAAGCGTAGTCATTTGCCGTCGTTGTCCTTCACTAATTGAGGCCTTCGGGTAAAAGATAATGTTGTCTATGTTCTCCAATCCGCAGAGTGCGTCAGCAACAGCTCCTCCCGTATCTCCGCTCGTTGCGACCACTACAACACGCTTCAATCCTCTGGCTGAGAGAAAATAGTTGAGCGCCCTTCCAAAGAACCGGGCGGCATAGTCTTTAAAGGAATATGTCGGACCCTTGGTCAACCACATGATGTATGTCTTTCCAAAAACCCGTTGGACGTCCGTCGGAATTTTGTCCTCATTGTAAGCGTCATCGAGCAGCATTCTCAATTTTGCCGGAGGAATCTCGTCAGACAACAGATTCGACAAAACTTCAAACGCAACACCGGCATAGGTCATTTGTCGCATGTTTCGGATCTGCTCTTTTGGAAGTTTCGGTATATCGCTCCTGTCGAGCATGTAAAGTCCGTAATCCGGAGACATGCCGCGGAGCAAGGCAGTCTGAAAACTGACCTTTTCTGTCTGATTATTTGTGCTATGGTAGTAAAGAGGACTCATGAACATGTTAGCATACAATAATGGCATGTGATTTTTCAAATGTTTAAGTGTATAATACCATTGTAATTATGCGTACAAAGGCCTGTTTCCTACATATGCTCCTGTTCTCGATTATTTCATTAATGCCGGGCCTTCCTCATATTATTGCGGCTGGAGAGGACAAGACAGCGAATGACCCACGACAGCAACAGGAACAAAGTCCAAATATCGGCGTCTCCACAAGTAAAAAGGAACCGGTTCCCCTCCAGGCAGGTTACATAAGGCTAAAGCCCGGTTATCAATATAGTCAGAAAAATACAGATCAGACGGTGTTTGACATCGAATTCGGAGATAATCGTTCCAATAGATCAAAGAATGATGAGAAGGCCGGGCCCTTGATGAGGCTTGAAAAAATTGATGATATAGATACAAAAAACAGTCTTATCAGAAAAGACGTGAACAAGAACTACCGGACCGAGTTGTCGATGGGTCTGAAAGTCTCTCCATTTAGCGAGATCTATCTCGGCAAGGGTTTTCTTATACCCCGCAAAGATGAGCTAAGCATCGATCCTCGTGATAATGGGTGGAGGCTAAAATTCAAATTCAACTTCTAGTAAGACTTGTCTCCGGAAGGGGATGAGCTTTCGCTTGCGGCTCCAGCCATTTTTTGCTGCGGTACCTTTTCACAATAAATACTGTTGTCATAAATTGTGACAAATTCATTGTCCACCATACGGATGATGCGTCAAATCCCAATACAGCAATCCACAGAAAACAGAGCGGAATTCTGATAAACCACGTACAGACAGTGGAAATAATCATGATGCTCCTTGTGTCGCCGGCGCCGCTGAGAGCTCCCCCAAGCACCATCCAGAAAGCCATGAACGGTTCACTGAGCATACTTATATAGAGGTATCGCACACATTCTGATACGACGATGGGATTGTTGGAGAGTACAGGGGCAATGAATTTTGCCGACGCAATCACTACAAGTGTGAGGATACCCACGATCCCCAGCGCCATAAAAGAAGTTGTTATCCCGGCCCGGTATGCTGTTTCTTTTTTGTCCGCACCGATGAGGTTTCCCACAATTACCGCGTTTGCCATGTGGCAGGCAGCCGCAGGAAGGAAGACGGCGGATTCGATTCTGAGCCCCGCGGAAAATGCCGCGAGTATCTCGACCCTGTTGCTTGGAAGCATACTGAGAATCACGTAAAGAACCATTGAATGTGATTGCCATAAAATCTGGTTCATCCCGAACGGCCAGCCTATTGAAAGTATCGACTTGATATATGTCAGGGAAAACCTTGCAGCCCTCGATAAAAGCCTTCGCGTATACCAGAGATTGAGCCCGCAGCCGACAGCAACGCCGATAGCCGTTGACAGCGCAATGCCGAGGTATCCCAGTGACGTATGGAATACGATGAGGAAATTCAACCCGATGTTCACAGCACAAACAACTGACATAGTTTTTAAAGAGGACCGGACCTGTTGGCAGGCCCGCAGGATAGCATTTGTATTGATTACGATGTAGTGAAAAAGCACACCTGCAGCATAAATCCTTCCCATGGGAATGATGAACGTTTTGAGCTCTTCCGGAATATTGATGAGTTTGATGAGCAGGGGAGTAAAGACGAGTCCTCCTGCGCTGAGGGCCGCTCCGGAGACGACGGAGCTGATAACGGAAGAGTAAACAGAATCACGGAGGGCGTGCTTATTACCGGTTGTAAACAAACGCGAAACAACAGATACCGTACCCGTAGACAACGCGTTGGCCACAATAATGAATACAAAATAGAGCTGGATAACAAAACCATATGCGGCCTGCACCTGTTTATCTATCTTGCCGGCGATATAGATGTCGGTAATACCAATGAGAAATTCAAAAAACATGATGAGTATCATCGGCCAGCTGTTTGCCCAGCTTTCCGACACCAGATGCCGTAGATCATCCCTGTTCATGCGTTTAAAAATACTGGTCATAGCGCAATATTGTGACTGGCAAACCGGCGGGATGCTGCGAAATCCATTAACGGGAATATCACTTTCGTCATACTCCCTGCAGTTGTTTGGATTTCCGCTGCCTTGTTACCTCGTAAGATGCGACAGCGAAGCTCGTCGCTACGTTGAGTGAGAGAAAGGAAGTATTCGTAGGAATACTCACGACCGCATCACACATTTCCCGAGTCAGCCGTCTGAGTCCTTCTTCACCGCCGAATACAAGACAGACTGCGCCCGTGAAATCAGCTGTCCATAACGGGTCTGTGCCCTTTTCATCAAACCCGCAGCAGAACACGCCGGTGCGCTTCAGTGAATCGATGTATCTGGCAAGATTTGTAACGCGCGCTATTTTGACGTGTTCAACCGCGCCGCGTGCAACCTGGACGACTGTGTCCGTGACTGCACATGCTCTATCCTTCGGAATGAAGAGAGCCTCAACATTGAAGCACGCTGCACTCCTGATTATATTGCCGACGTTCTGAGGATCCTGAACTCCGTCGAGCGCACATAAAAAGGGGGATGAGGATGTATCAACGTGATAAAGGAAATCATCCGGGTCAATGTAGGAATATTCGTCTCTTTCAAGATAGATGTGTGATTTCATACTATTTTGTTTGCTAAAGAACTTGTCCTTCGGTACGATGCGAAATTGAATTCCACGGGATTTAGCTTCATGGATGCACTCTTCAAAATGCCGTTCAAAACCCTGTTCTATCAAGAGCTTACGCACCTGTTCCGGATGGTTTCGCAACGCCTCAAGGATGCTTTTTTTGTCTGTAAGATTGGGCATCTGCTCTGTCCTCCATTAAAGGGGCTCACGTCGCCCCCTCCACCAGCAAAGCTGTCGGAGCCACCCCTTCTCGTCCGCCGTGCGGACTATTCGATGGATCAAAAGTCGTGTACATTCGACTCCGTAAAATATGCCGGTTTGGCTCACGTCGCCCCCTCCACCAGCAAAGCTGTCGGAGCCACCCCTTCTCGCTCACGAATGAGCTGATTGACATCGTTTCTAGCGGCTTCCCCTTTTACCTTTAGCCTTGAACCTCTATCCCGCATTTATTAAAGGGGCTCACGTCGCCCCCTCCACCAGCAAAGCCACGACCCGCAACCGCGGGTTCCCCGGCCACCCCTTCTCGTCCGCCGTGCGGACTATTCGATGGATCAAAAGTCGTGTACATTCGACTCAGCACAATATACCAGTTTCACATTGCATTGCAAGGCCACTATATTCCCTTGCCACTCCGGACCCCATTTCCTGCAACGGGAGATTCATCGCAATCAGTAATCGATGCCCGCAGCGGCAGCAATTCCTGCATTGTATGCATGTTTAATTTCTTTCATCTCGGTCACTGTGTCCGCCGCTGCGATCAATTTGTCGGGCATTTCACGGCCCGTCATTATGACGTGAAGCTCTGCATTCCTCGTTTCAAGAAAATCAATAACATCGTCGAGCGCCAGCAAGTTGAGATTTATTGCGGCCGCAAGTTCATCCAGTACGAGCAGATCGTAATGCTCCTGTTTCAGCCTGTTCTGCATAAGAAGCCATCCTTCTCCTGCTGCATGCACGTGCGGCGCAATGTCAGTCCCCTTGAAAACAAATCCTATTCCACAGGGAAACACATCAATTATTTTGCCGAGTTCACCGGGAATATGCTGTTCCGCGGATTCACCGTCCTTTTTCAAAAATTGGATGAAGAGTGTTTTCATACCGTGGATTCCGGCCCGAACCGCCGCTCCCAGGGCAGCTGTTGTCTTCCCCTTGCCATTACCGGTATACACGATAAGCAGTCCCTTCTTACTATTCATAGTTTTCCCCTGTTCTTTCTTCTTACTTGAATCAGTCTATCATTAATGGGGCAGATTTTTAACCCTTTATGCAACCAAGGGGGGTTATTTTTGCGACGAGTCTGGAGATACCCGCTTCATGGACGACCTGAACTACCTTCGAAACATCTTTATACGCTTCAGGCATCTCCTCCGCGAGAGTTGCCTTGCTTGCCGCCCTGACGGAAATGCCTTTCGCAGAAAGCTCTTCGTGCAGTGAACGTCCCTGTGAAGCTTTCAGTGCCTGGCTTCTGCTCATCATTCTTCCTGCGCCGTGGCATGCACTGCCGAAGGTTTCTTCCATTGCCTGTGTTGTCCCGCACAGTACATATGATGCTCTGCCCATATCTCCGGGAACCAGCACGGGTTGACCGGTGTGCCTGTATCCGGGCGGTAATGCCGGATGTCCCGGACCAAATGCACGTGTTGCCCCCTTCCTGTGGACGCACACCAACTGCTCGCCCTGTCCTACAGTGTGTTTCTCTATCTTTGCGATGTTGTGACTGACATCATACAATAGAGAGAGCCCGAGAGCCTGGCGGTTCATGCCAAGTACGCTTTCGAATGTCTGGCAAACCCAGTGCATGATCATTTGACGGTTTGCAAACGCATAGTTTGCCGCCGCACCCATGGCGGAAAAATATTTCTTTCCTTCAGGTGAGTTGAGGGGTGCGGCACATAGTTGTTTGTCGGGAAGAGAGATTCCATATTTTACTGATGCGCGAAGCATTTCCCGGATTGAATCGTCGCAGATCTGGTAACCCAGGCCGCGAGACCCCGTGTGTATCATTACGGTAAGATGCCGCGGATACAATCCGAAAGCCTGAGCAGTCATTTGATCGTAAATTTCACTGACGTAGCCTATCTCAACAAAGTGATTGCCGCTCCCGAGCGTACCGATCTGGTCCTTACCACGATCATACGCCCTCTCAGATACCGCTGCGGGGTCAGCGGTCTGCAGTGTTCCTCTTTCTTCCGTACATTCGATATCCTGAGGGTCACCGTAGCCTTCGTTGACTGCCCATTGAGCACCTGACATCAGTATCTTCTTTATTTCAGGGCGTGACAGTTTGAGATCTTTACG
>CAYYLU010000102.1:6841-8485 GCA_964472475.1 uncultured Syntrophus sp.
CCGACAATTCCCGGCAGACAGGCGACATTTTCAACCTGTTTTATGCTCTCGTGCGTTCCCAGGTAACCGAGGAGCTCGTCATTGAGAAAAACCTTTCCATGCACGAGCATAGCTCCGTGTTTTTCAATGATGTAGCGGTTTGTGTCTACTTTTCTTAATATGCCGGTTTGTTGTGGGCCCATGCCTTATTCGCCTATACGTCAACGATAAATGCTGCCTTCAATAAACCGTTTTGTTCACTCACAAGAAACCTGTGATAGGTCACCGCTTTAACAGACCCGACTATCAAGTCCTCATTTTTCAGGACAGTACCGCTGAGACGGATTTCAAGGAGATGATTTCTTTTGATTATATTCACGGATGCGGGTATGAATTTGTCAATTTCCCACAAATACAGCAGTTCATTCAAGAATACAACAAGCGAGTCGGTATCCGAAGAAATGACGAACTGCCGTTGGGCATTCGGATCAAACGTACTGTTTTCAACTATGACTGAAAACAGAGCTTGCGCCGCATTCAGGAAAAGCTCTTCCAGCGTGTTTGCCTGTACTTCAAACCCGACATCGGCTTCGTGGTCAATGATCCTGTACGGCCGCAAGAAAACGCCCTCAGACAATGTACTATCTACTGCGGACAGGTTCACGGTTCAGACGCTTCTCTTCGCATCCCGGATAATCTGTTTTAACTGCCTCGTGATCTCGATTGCATTGTCGAGCGGACGCTGCCATATGTTCCGTCCGAATATGAAACCTGAACCTCCCGCGTTGATGCACATTCTGGCTTTATCAAGGAGGTCCTGATCCGAAACCATTTCCCCTCCGGCAAAGATAACCGGTGCCCCGCAGGCGGCCCTCACTACGCGTTTTAATGCCTCCTGCAATTCAACGTTAAAACTCTTGTATGGCTCCGGAATCCCGGGATCCTTTTTCAGTTTGGGCACATTCACCTTCACCATGTCGGCTCCGAGTTCCACGGCCACGCGTGCCGCATATTCAATCGCGTACAAGCTGTTCTTGCCGCCCTTCGCTTCTATGTCTGCTCCACGGGGATACGACCATACAATCACAGGCAGCCCGGCCTGATGTGCTTCTTCACGTATGATCGCAAATTGTTCGAAATCCTCATCCTGGCGGGATGAGCCTATATAGAGTGTGTAGCCGACGGCAACTGCAGACAGGCGCAAAGCATCGTCAATCGATGCGGTCACCGGAGACAAAGGTTCGGCATCACCCGGTATCTCTGTTTTGCCATTGACTTTCAGGACAAGAGGCACTTGGCCATACATATTCTGGAAATAGCGTTTTGCATTGCCAACGTGAAAAACAACGGCGTTGTATTTTGCCTTCTTTGCAATTTCTATGACGTGCATCGGGTTTTCGGCGAAGGGGGATTCAAAGAAATCGCGCGGTCCGTGTTCCAACCCCTGGTCGTAAGGCAGGATTATTGTCTTTCCAAATGTCTGAAGAAGGGTCTGTAGTCTGATATCCTTTAATTCCATACTTCCTCCTTTAACGCTCTTTACCCCATTATATCACATTGCTTTGTTGAGTCATTGATAAATAGTGTTTGCGGACTTCATTGACAAGACTCAATGCTTTTGCTAATATTTGCCAACGCCGGAGTGGTGGAATTGGCAGACGCGCC
>CAYYLU010000103.1:0-8287 GCA_964472475.1 uncultured Syntrophus sp.
CGTCTGCGAGAAATTCGACTTTACCGTACCGGCCGTCTTTCCGAGAACCGTTTGGTCCGATCCCTTAATCAGCTCCGAAACGCTGCTAATTATCTCCCATTCTTTCTTAACGAGAATTGTATACCGTTGTATCTTCTCATGATTGAATCCGAATAGACTTGCATCGAGCTGAGTCTTCTCAACCCTTTTCCCGGATATATGTGCCCTTCTCTATTCGAAATCGTGCAAACACTGCACAGAGGAATGCAAATGTTGCGCTGACCATATCGCCTAAAGACGATGGAATCAAAACATTGATAGAAAACCAATTCATCATAGACCTGCGTGATGCCTCGCTATAAAAGGCTTTTACTCCATTCGGAAGACTCTCTTTCGCAGGACCGCGTCCTCTGGCATTGTTGTTGCAAATGACAATTCACATGAAGCACAGATTACAAAAACAGAAAACACTTGAAAAGGAGAAAATCATGAAGAAATTAGCCCTGAGACAAACGGTAGTGGTGACCTTATTTTGTATTCTGGCCGTTGCATTCGTTTCGCCTGCATTGCAGGCGGCATCGCTGACTGACACTGAAAAGCAGTCACTCATTTTCATGCGTGAGGAAGAAAAACTGGCAAGAGATGTCTATCAGGCATTAAATGCGAAGTGGAACCACCAGAGATTCGCGAATATCAGCAAGAGCGAACAGCAACATATGAATGAGGTTAAAGCAGTAATGGATAAGTACGGCATTACAGACCCGACAGCCGGAAAGAATCCCGGTGAGTTTGCCAATAAGAAATTCACCGAACTATACAAACAGCTCGTACAAAAAGGCTCAGTCTCTCTCAATGAAGCCTTTGCTGTAGGAGTAGAGATAGAGAAACTCGATATCGCAGATCTGAAGGAAGCTCTGTCGAAAACGACCAATGCTGATGTCAAGCTGGTATATGGCAATCTCCTGCGAGGATCAGAAAACCACTTAAGAGCTTTTTCATCTCCATCCGGCGGAACCGGAAGCGGCGCAGGCCGTGGTCCCCGAAACCGCTAGTATACCCCTCCCCTCTTCCGCCCGGCGCTTGGTCGGGCGGAAGTTCTTTTTCGACCCGACGTTAAGTGCAATGAATTTAAAAAGATGATATATTTGGATGAGTGCGGAGGCATTTCGGACGAATTCCCTTATGAAACAGCACAGACTCAGTCCGTTTTAGGACAATAATGGACGCAACCGCCAGGAACGTTTTCGATTTCAGACATTCCAGAAATATTCTGATAAGCATTATCTCCTTTTCCGTACTATTCATTTCAACTGCCATTGTGCTGACTACTGTACAGAACCTGAGGTCCGTCCGGGCAATAACAGATCGTTCCCTGGAAAACCTCTCAGCATCCCTATCGCTCTCAGTAGAGAACTTCCTGCGAGGCAAAATCAGCCCGGCATACGATGAGCTTAGCAGGCTCTTTCCTGACAGAATAATCGCGTATGCTCTCATAGCGGATCGTCAGGGACAGATCATTTATCACACTAATCGTTCTCTTATAGGATCTGCCGTAGCTAATACTGAACAGCGCGAGTCAGTATTTTTATCCGGAAGACCTGAAGGTTTCAGGGCGACACTGGGCACCGGCGTACCCGTGTACAGGTTCTTCTACCTGTTGAGGCTGTCTGATAAGCATGAACAGCTCCTCGAATTAGTCTTAAACAGTTCAAGCTCGGATCAGGTGCTCGCCGAGGCCCGGCGAATCTGGTGGGTGGTGGGGGCTATTCTCATCTTGTTATGGTCAATCGGTTTTCTTCTGGTGTGGGCACTGAAGCGTTATGCACATCTGCAGGAACAACTCGAGGAGCGAAGAAGACTAGCGCTGATCGGTCAGATGACCGCCACGCTCACACATGAGATCCGCAATGCTGTTGGTGGAATAAAGGGTTTTACGCAATGGGTGGACGAAAAGACGGATAGTGGCGACCCCCGCAAATCCGGACTCAGCATGATATTGAAAGGAACAGACAGGGTTGAGGGACTCGTGAACGATCTTCTCCTTTACTCGAAAGAAGAGACATATCATTTCAGTGAATTCGATCTGGGCAGCCTCATACAGGACGTTGTTGATGAAATTCGTCTCAACTGGAGCGGTAGTGAAAATATTGAAACACGCCCGGGAGTAATGGTTACAGCCGATCGAGACAAGCTGCACAGGGCCTTGATGAATGGCGTGAGAAATGCGATAGATTCGATGGGTGATGAAGGTGAACTCACGATTACAACGGCCAACAACAGACACTCCGTGACTATTTCGATTCAGGATACGGGCAAAGGTATTTCTGATGCAGATGTGCCACGTCTGTTCACACCATTCTTCACAACCCGGACCGAGGGGACCGGTCTCGGCCTTGCCTATTCTCAAAAGGTAGTGCAGGGTATGGGTGGAAAGATTAGTCTGCACAACAGGACAAATGGGCCCGGGGCAGTCCTGACAATTGATCTTCCCTGGAGGAGAACGAATGCTTAAGTCAATCCTTGCCGTCGATGACGATGAACTGATGAGGACGTTTGTTGCAACAATTCTAGCTGAAGATGGATACAGGGTGGACACGGCGCCGGACGGCAAATCGGCGCTCAAGAAGATAACGGCGAAAGACTATGATCTCATCATTACGGATCTCAAGATGCCGGACCTGACCGGTGTCGAACTCATGCAGAAAGGACTTGCTTCAAAACCCAAGATTCCCTGGATCATCATGACTGCATACGGCTCAATCAACAATGCGGTTGATGCGATGAAGGCAGGCGCTTCTGATTATCTCACCAAGCCCTTTAAAAGCCCCGAAGAACTTCGACATGTAGTGCGGCGGGTACTGAAGGAAACTGAGACGGAAGAAAAGATAGCTTTTCTTTCGGAAGAATTGGGAAAACAGTACCCACCCATCGAAATGATCTTTATCGGTGAGAACATGCGCAAGGTTTTTGATCTGGTCAAGAGCGTCGCGACAACCAACGCCACCGTCTTAATCACCGGTGCGAGCGGCACAGGTAAGGAACTGGTAGCCCGCGTGATTCATCAACTCAGCCCGAGACATGAAAAGCCGATGGTGGCAATACACTGTGCGGCGCTTGTCGACAACCTCCTCGAAAGTGAACTCTTCGGACACGAGAAGGGAGCATTTACAGGCGCCGTGGGCACACGAAAAGGTCGCTTCGAAGTGGCAGACGGCGGCACGGTGTTCCTCGATGAAATAGGTGAGATCTCTCCGGCCATGCAGGTGAAGCTCCTCAGGGTCCTTCAGGAAAGAACCTATGAAAGGGTCGGGGGAACGTCACCCATATCAGTAGACATACGGGTGATTTCGGCAACAAACAAAGATTTGAAAGCGGAAGTTGCGGCTGGGCGGTTTCGTGAAGACCTCTTTTACAGGCTCAATGTGTTCCCGATTCATGTTCCCGCACTCACGGAGCGAACCGATGCTATACTCCCTCTCGCCGACTATTTCGCAAACAAATTCGCCCGGTCGTTAGGAAAGAAGACACCCGAATTTACCACGGAAGCGCGCGCGTTGCTGAAGGCATATCAATGGCCGGGCAACATAAGAGAATTGCAGAATGTTATTGAAAGAGCGGTAATTCTCTCGGACAAGGAAATTTCTCCAGAAAACCTTAATATCGAACCAACTCACGATCACACGATGTCGGAAGGTTTGCTCCAATCGAGCGAAAAGGAACTCATACAGAAAACACTGCTCGACGTAGGCGGCAATCGGAAGAACGCGGCAGAACTGCTTGGCATATCTCTCAGGACTCTGCAGTACCGAATCAAGGAGTACGGTTTATGACCGTATGTGCAGAATTTGCGCTTTCGGTGCAATCGCTGCATCCGGTTTCCGCTGCCGGAGCGGACATAGCGACGTTGTTGGATGATAATTCCCGTAATTTCAATGGTTTATCATTGCATAAGAACGCGGCACGGACCTTGCAATTTAGGAAGCAGCAGTAACCTAAATTAAAAGGAGGAAACACAAATGAAAACAACAAAACTTGGCAGATGGGCCATAGCAGGATTAATCGCAGCAGCCCTGGCAGCACCAATTCCCGCGCTTGCGGCAGGTGGCGACGGCAAAGGTCCTAACCCGCAGGTCTCACAGACCAGACAGGTCAGACCGGATTGTCCCAACAACGGGCAGCAGTTTCGTGATGGTTCAGGCAGGAACCGTAAAGACAGCCTTCATCAGAACAGGGGCGCCGGGTTGAGGGACGGAAGTGGCAGAGGTTTCAATCGAGCAAATTTCAAAGACGGCAGAGGCAGAGGATATGGCCGAGGTCCGGTGCAGAGCTGATATGAATTCGACGAAAAGCAGGGTGCTCACGGGCACCCTGCCCTCACTTATAATTTGTCTTCTTCTGGCAGTTCACGCTGGTGCAGCAGAGCAACGGCCCGCGTTTGAGCGAAGCGGGATACACTTTCCCGGTGGATTTGACCTCAATACTTTAGGCGTCGTTACGGGCAAGTTCCTTAGCATTGATCGTCCAAACTCCAGCGGACCCGTGATAGTGAACATTCAATCAACATGGGAGAAGTATGCCGCCGTTACCTGTCCTCCATGGTACTGGGATGAATTGAAGATCACATTGTCAAAGGAAGAGGATATAAGAGTAACAGGATCCAAGTCTCTCGGTAAGGATGGCGTGCTGTACATTGTAGCACAGGATATCACACTGCCGGGACAGGGCAGGACGGTGTCTCTGAGGGACAAGGCGGGAAAGCCGTTATGGAGTGGTCAACAACACGGGAACGGAGGCTCCCGCCAGGGTAAGGGCATCCGGAAATAATTGTGTCTGTAAATCAGACTTGATATAAGGAGCAAAGTTAGCCAATAACCTATTCAACTCAATCCACCCTAGAGGAGGGGTACCGATGAAGAAGTTGAGCATGACTCAGATTCTTAGATACGTGATACTAAGCGCATTTCTTGTGATCGTAATGGTTGCGGCTTACCAGCATCAGACGCTGGGCGGCGGCCCGAGTGGAGCAGCGTCTATTCATGCGATCTGTCCTTTCGGCGGGGTTGAAACCCTTTATCAATATGTCGCAGGAGGAGAGTATTTAAAGCGAACCAATGTGTCTAATTTTATATTGCTGGGCGGAACGATTCTTCTTGCATTGCTGCTCGGAAGAGTGTTCTGCGGATGGATATGCATGTTTGGCTGGTTGCAGGAAATACCCGCGAAGATAGGGCAATGGATCTTCAAAAAGAGGTTCACTGTGCCTGCCGCAATAGACAAACCCCTGCGATATCTGAAATACGTAGCGCTCTTTGCCAGCATTTACTTCACCTGGAAGCTGGCTGACCTGGTTATCAGCCCGTATGATCCGTTTGCGGCTCTCGCACATCTGCCGGCGGGCATATCAGCGGTAGCTGAAGAGGCCCTGATAGGGCTTATCGTTCTTGTCGTCACTTTCGTTCTTTCATTCTTCTATGACAGGGTCTTCTGTAAGTATCTGTGTCCAATGGGGGCTTTCCTCGGGATCATTTACAAAGTTACCAATTTCGAGATCAAGAGGAATGACGAGGCATGTATCCACTGCAACAAGTGTACGAAGGCATGTCCGGTGAATATTGATGTTGCCAAGTCCGAATCCGTCACGAGTGCTGAATGTATCGCCTGTCTCGAATGTGTAACAGCATGCCCGAAACAAAAGGAAGTATTGAAACCTGTCGTATTGCGCAAATACTGGAAACCCGTCCTGGTAGGTTTGGCGGGTGTCATCATATATGTCGGCATCATTGAAGGGACCGACCTCGCCGGCGTATGGAAGAGCAAGGAAACAAATCTCACAGAAGTTGTTGTTAAGGGCGGTGTGCTTGACCCCTACAGCATAAGGGGATTTATGACCATGGAAGAAATAGCCAAAACATTCAAGGTTGACCTCAATGTTCTCTACAAAGAGCTTGGCATAACGCTGGATAAAGTTCCCGCGACAACACAGATGAAGAAGGTGAAGGAGATCGACACGAGACTGGGCGAAGACAGCGTCAGGGACGCAGTCGCGAAGATCACGGGATTCGTAAAGGCTTCATCATCTGCCGCCCCAGAAGGTTCAAAAACCATAGTTACGCAGGAGACACAAAAACCTGTAGCAGGCACCCCGGTCACGAAAGAACCGGCTCCCGTTAACAAAACGGCTGCCCCTGTATCGAAGACACCCCCTCCAGCAACTGTGACTGCTCCCGCAGCAGTACCTCAGGCCGCAAAAACACCCGGCTACACCGAGGAAAAGGTCACGGCCATGTTCGAGGGTAAGGGAGCAGGCGAGAAAACGCTTGCTACGATTTCAAAAGAAAATAACATAGACATGGAGTATATCAGGAAGAGACTTGCAGCGAAAAATTTTGCCGCAAAGGAAGATGAGACAATCAAAGAGATCGCGGGCCGATACAATGCTACTCCCATTCAATTTCTCAAAACTCTGCTGGTCGATACACCATCAAAATAGATCCGCTCAGAGGTGCTGTCCCTAAGAAGACAGCACCTCGCAACGTTCTTCTCAGCTTTCCGCCCTGCTTTCCGCATTCATTTTGCAGGTTCTTGATGTTGAAAATCGCGAAGAGCGAGTTCCGGTTTTCGAATTTCCAGTTCCGTCTTCTGGTCTACGATTTCCAGTATCCTTGGTTCAATGCTCGTGTGGATGGCTGTACCGGGTGTTATCAAGACGGCAGAACGTATTGTTGTCGCAATCTACGCACGTGCACTCGATCTGGAGTGTGCTGTGCGAAACATTGTTCTCCTTCAGCATTGCTTCAATTTTCTTCTTTGTTAAATCTGCTTCCTTGAGCGTTTTGTCATCCACAAGAATATGCGCAGAGAAAGCTACATGGTTGTGCGCGACAGGCCAGAGGTGGACATCGTGTACATCCAGGACATCCGGCATGTCCGAGATCTTCTTCACGAGCGATTCGACATTAAAACCCTTCGGAGTAAGGTTCAGAAAGATGGAAACCGTATCTTTAACGAGGCGAACTCCTCCCCAAATGATAATGCCCCCGATTAAGACGCTCACCAGAGGGTCCGCATGTACCCAACCAGTGAAGTAGATTACAATACCGGAAATAATGACGCCCACAGAAGAAAGAGTATCTCCCAGCACATGGAGCCAGACACTTTTCACATTCAGGTCCTCGTGACCGTGGCCGAGAATACGAGCCATCACAAGATTTCCGGCCAAACCAAGGGCGGCAATCGACAGCATGACCGGTATATTTACCTCGGGAGGTGAATAGAACCTTTGGTACGATTCGTAGAAGATGAGCACGGCAATGATCAGGAGACTGACGCCGTTTATCAGCGCAGCCAAAACACCCACTCTCTGGTAACCGAACGTAGCGTACTTATCAGACGGTTTCTTGCTGATGTGCGAGGCAACAAACCCCAGAGCAATCGCGAGAGCATCTGTCACCATGTGACCGGCATCGCTCAACAGCGCCAGGCTGTTTGCCAGATAGCCGCCAATCAATTCGCCTGCTAATATGAGGAGAGTCACTGTGAATATAATTGAAAGTCGTTTCTCTGGGTCAGAGATCATTCGCAAATATAGCATTTTTTCGGTTTCAGGCCAAACCACAGCCCGTTCAACCCTATTTTTCCGTGGCAAGCGATATTTGAAAACTCTTGATGCAAGTTGATGCAGATTTCCTAACAAATATTTATTTTGACAAAGCACATCCGTATGATATAATTTAACATTCTAAAAACGGGAGTTGTTATGAATTCCGACAAAAACACGATACTCATTTACGTCATCTCCTTTATAATAATGTTTGCTGGTATTTCCCTGATATTTTTCACCCGTAGCACGTTGACCCTCGCGGGAAGCTCCATTTTAGTATTTATTGGTCTTTTTCTCTTTCTCGTGGTACGCGAGAAATCTTATAAGGCCGCCCGCTGACACAGTACGAATTTCTCTTCGATCATTTCTTCATTCTTTCCTTATACATTCCCGTAGAACACTCCCCGTGACCCAGATAGCAGCAGACTCCTGCATAGTGGCAGACAGGACCTCAAGCCTTATGCTTGACAATCTTTTTTTGGAGAAACCGGTAATTCAACCGAATAAGCGTCAGACAAACACCATTCCAAATCAATCCGATAACGAAGGTCCTCACAGGTTGTAAGAGCTCAAGAATGAAGTCGAAAGGGATAAAGAACCTGAAACCCGGAAATCAAAGTGACCGTAGGAACCCTGTGCAAGCCTTCCTCACACCAAAAGAAAGCCACCGGAAGAACTGTCGGAGAATGGCAATTCCGGTGGCCTAAA
>CAYYLU010000104.1:0-8034 GCA_964472475.1 uncultured Syntrophus sp.
TTTTCCCTCGGTATATCAACACCAGCAATTCGTGCCACTGCCTGCCTCCTTAACCCTGTCTCTGTTTATGCTTCGGGTTTTCGCATATAACTCTGAGAACACCCTTTCGTTTTATCACCTTGCACTTATCGCATCTCTTTTTTACGGAAGGTTTTACCTTCATTTTATCCTCCTACTTGACCCTGTAAATGATTCTGCCTCTTGTCAGATCATACGGTGAAAGCTCTACCACGACCTTGTCGCCCCTGAGTATTTTTATATAGTGCATCCTCATCTTTCCGGATACATGGGCAAGCACCTTATGTCCATTGGGTAGCTCCACTCTGAACATAGCGTTCGGCAGCGGCTCAATTACAGTTCCTTCAATTTCTATTCCTTCGCCTTTTGGCATATTCCTCTTTTACAATTTACTTAAAATCTCGGGTCCGTTCCCGGTCACCACGATTGTATGTTCAAAATGTGCTGAAAGGCTCCCGTCTTTGGTTGCCGCGGTCCATCCATTTTCTTTGATGAATACTTCTTTTTCACCCATGTTCACCATAGGTTCTATGGCAAATGTCATCCCTGCCTTCAGCCGTATACCCGTATGTTTAATCCCGTAATTCGGCAATTGCGGATCCTCGTGCAGGCTTCTGCCGATTCCGTGGCCTACAAACTCCCGCACAATGGAAAACCCCTCTTCTTCAACGTGGGTTTGCACCGCGTTTGAAATATCATATAACCGGTTTCCTTCTCTCGCTTCATCTATGCCCTTGTACAGGGAACTCTCTGTTACATCGAGCAATCTTTGTATATTCTTCGATATCTCACCAACAGGGTATGTCATCGCCACATCTCCGTAATACCCTTCTTTCGATAGACCAAAATCAAGACTAACGATATCTCCTGTTTTCAATACTCTTTCCGAAGGCATGCCGTGTACAACTTCGTCATTTATGGAAACACACAAACAATATGGGAACCCGTTATAACCTTTAAAAGCGGGCTTCATCCCCGGCATTGTTTTGACCTTCTCTTCGCAGAGCCGTTCCAACTCAAGCGTCTTAACACCCTCTTTCACAAATTCTTTCAAATAAACAAGTACTTCCATTGCGCACCGGCTCGCGACACGCATTCTTTCTATCTCATTTATGCTTTTCAGGACTACCATTTCGCAATAAGCGCTACCCTACCTTCTCCCTTTGAGTCTCTGGGATTTCTTAACCAGTCCGTCATAGTGCCTGAGAATCAGGTGCGACTCAATCTGTTGTACGGTATCGAGCGCCACGCCCACGACGATGAGAAGGGCGGTACCTCCAAAGTAGAACGGGAGATTGAATTTACCCATAAGTAGAGTGGGGAGAACACAGACGAATGAAATGTAAATAGCGCCTATAAGCGTAATTCTCGTCAGTATCCTGTCGACATACTCGGAGGTTCTTTTGCCCGGTCTGATGCCGGGGATGTAACCACCATATTTCTTCATGTTATCCGACACATTGTCAGGATTGAATACAATGGCAGTGTAAAAATAGCAGAAGAAAACAATAAAACCGACGTAGAGTATTTCGTACAGGAGTGATCCAGGAGCCATCATTGCCGAGAAGTTCTTAACCGCATCCCATGGCATAAAGTTAGCCATAGTGGCCGGGAACATAAGAATTGAAGAGGCAAATATGGGCGGAATAACACCTGCAGTGTTTACCTTCAGCGGCAGATGGGTTGTTTGTCCACCCATCATCTTTCTGCCGACAACCCTTTTGGCATACTGAACAGGTATCCTCCTTTGCGAGGTTTCCATAAAGACGATGAAGCCAACCACAAAAAAGACAAGTACGACAACCAGAATAATAAGAAACCAGTTCAGAGTCCCCGCTTCCACGAGCTGTGCCGTCTTTGAAATGGCATTTGGCAGTCTTGCTACAATGCCTGCAAAAATAATCAGAGATATGCCGTTTCCGATACCTTTTTCCGTTATCTGTTCACCGAGCCACATGATAAACGCAGTTCCTGCAGTTAGTGTAATCATCGTCATCATCCGGAAGGCAAAACCCGGGTTGTAGACAACAGCTTCTCCGCCTGTGCCCGTCATACGTTCAAGGTAAATTGCTATCCCGAATCCCTGAATGATGCTGATAACAACTGTGCCGTATCGGGTATATTGGGTAATCTTCCTTCGGCCTGCCTCACCCTCTTTCGACAGCTTTTCCAGTGTCGGCACGACAACCGTCAGCAACTGCAGGATGATGGATGCACTGATATACGGCATAATGCCGAGTGCAAATATTGAAAGGCGCTCCAGCCCACCTCCGGCAAACATGTCGAAAAATCCGAGAAGTGTCCCGCTCATCGATTGCATAATACTTGCAAGCACCTTCCCGTCTATTCCCGGGGTTGGTATGTGGACCCCGAGACGGTACACTGCGAGCAATAGCAGCGACATTATGATTCTTCGTTTCAGTTCAGGGATTTTTCCAATGTTCTGGAAGCCGCTCATTAAATGAGTACCTCCACTTCACCGCCGCTGGCCTGTATCTTCTCAATAGCCTTCTGCGATGCCCGATGGACACTGATCTTTATTGCAAAATCGATATCACCGTCAGCAAGCAGTTTCACGCCGTCTTTCATCTTGCTTACACAGCCGGACTGTAAAATGTCTTCGACTGTTATCTTGTCTTTTCCTTTGAAAATCGCAAGATCACCGACATTGATGAGGCTGTATTCCTTTCTAAAGGGATTTTTGAATCCGCGCTTCGGTATCCTACGGGTGAGCGGCATCTGCCCGCCCTCAAAACTCTTGTTCTTGGTACCACCACTGGTGGAACGCTGACCCTTGTTCCCGTATCCCGCAGTTGTACCGAGACCGGAACCGGTGCCTCTTCCCACTCTCTTACGCGTCTTTATCGAACCCGGAACTGGTTTAAGATCTGAAAGTTTCATTTAGTGAACATCCTCCAAAACAGTAACAAGGTGTATCACCTTTTTCACCATGCCGCGTATCTGAGGTGTATTTTTTACTGTTTTTTCCTCGTATAGTTTTCTAAATCCGAGGCTTTTTATAGTTGCCCTCACATCGTCAGTACACGATATGGAGCTTCTGGTCCATTTTATCTTGAGATGACCCATTAGCCCTCCTCGCCTTTGACCTTTCCTCTCTGCTTCAAAGCCGTTTCCGGTGATTTCAGCATTGCGAGGCCTTTTATGGTCGCCTTTACAACATTATGATAATTTCGAGAACCGTAGCATTTCGTCAATATGTTGGTGATTCCCGCAACTTCGACGACCGCACGTACTGCTTTGCCGGCGATAACGCCTGTACCTTCACTGGCTGGTTTCATGAACACCTGGCTCGTGCCATATTTTGCCATGATCTGATGCGGTATAGTACCTTGTTCCAGGGACACTGCAACGAGCGTCTTCTTTGCCCTCTCAACGGCTTTCCGTATCGCGTCGGGAACCTCGTTCGCCTTGCCTAAACCGTAACCGACACGCCCGTTTCCGTCGCCAACGACAACGATTGCGCTGAAGCTGAATCTCCTGCCGCCTTTGACTACCTTTGCAACACGGTTGATGTATACTAACCGGTCCTGTAATTCAAGATCGCCCGTCGTCTCTATTCGTTTTCTCTCAGCCAACACAACCTCCTAAAATTTCAGGCCTGCTGCCCGCGCACCTTCCGCGAGAGCCTTAATGCGTCCATGATATTTGAAACCATTTCTGTCAAACACAACCTGTGTGATCCCCATGTCAAGCGCCTTTTTGCCAACAGTCTCTCCGACCTTCTTGGCCGCTTCAATGTTACCGCCGCTTTTCAGCGTGGGCTTGACTTCTTTGTCAAGGGACGAAGTTCCGGTCACGACCTTTCCTTCAGAATCATCGACAAGCTGGGCATAGATTTGTTCGAGGCTCTTGAACACACACAGTCTCGGCTTGTCTTTGGTGCCCTGGATCTTTTTTCTCATTCGTTTTTTTCTCTTTTCCCGGGCTTCTACTTTATCCTGTCTTTGCATCCCTTACTCCTTATTTCTTACCGCTTTTGCCCGCCTTCTTGCGCAGGACTTCGCCGGCATATTTCACGCCCTTGTTCTTGTATGCATCAGGCTTCCTCAGACCACGTATTTTTGCGGCTGTCTGCCCGAGCAGCTCCTTATCAATTCCCTGAATCGTTATCGCAGTCTGTTTCTCGACCTGAGCGGTAATGCCCTGCGGCAGTGGAAACGTAATGGGGTGGGAATAGCCCAGATAAAACACAATATTTCCCCCCTGCAGTTCTGCCCTATAGCCTATACCGACAATCTCAAGTTTCTTTTCAAATCCCTTGGCGACACCATCCACCATATTGTTGATAAGTGTCCGCATGAGACCATGAAACCCTCTGATCTTCTTTTCATCACTCGAACGCTCTATTGTAACGACATTCCCCTCAACGCTCAGTGTAAGCCCTTCCAGAAAAGCCCTTTTGAGAGAACCCTTAGGCCCCGAGACAACAACCTCACTACCGGCCAATTCCAGCTTTGTGCCCTGGGGCAATACAATGGGTTTCTTCCCTATTCTCGACATTTCACACCTCACCAGACCATAAGGAGGGGTTCCCCTCCGACTTTATTTTTGTTTGCGTGCCTGTCCGTCATCAGACCTTTTGACGTCGAAAGAATCACAAGACCAATACGACTGCGCAGTCTCGGAATAGCGTCCACCTTCACATACACCCTTCTTCCAGGTTTACTGATCCTCTTAAGACCGGTAATTACGCTGTTGCTGCTCTCATCATAGTTGATGTAAACCTTCAGGAATTTCTTACGACTTTCATCAACAAAGGTCTTATAGTTCTTTACGTATCCTTCGTCCTTCAATATTTTCGATATTGCCATCTTCATATTAGAATACGGGATATCGGTGGACTCGTGACGCGCCATGATAGCGTTTCTAATTCTTGTAAGCATGTCGGCAATCGGATCTACCATACTCATAACCACCTCACCAGCTCGATTTTATTACACCGGGGACTGCTCCCCTGAGAGAATACTGTCTGAAACACACCCTGCACATCTGAAATTTGCGTAAATATCCTCTCGGTCGGCCGCACACCTGACACCGGTTTCGGGCTCTGACCTTGAACTTCGGTGTCCTGTTCGCCTTCTCTATCATTGATCTTTTTGCCATTATTCCTCCATCAGCTCCTGAAAGGCATGCCCATAAGTTTCAACAGTTCAAAACCCTCTTCATCCGTCTTGGCAGTTGTCGTCACGGTAATATTCATGCCTCTTACTTTATCTATCTTATCGTACTCTATCTCAGGGAAAATGATCTGTTCTTTAAGACCCAGTGTGTAGTTTCCTCTTCCGTCAAATGACTTCGGCGATACACCTTTAAAATCCCTTACCCTGGGGAGCACAATGTGAACAAGCTTGTGGAGGAATTCATACATCCTCTCCCGGCGCAATGTGACCATGCAGCCGATGGACTGTCCTTCTCTCAGCTTAAAGGAAGCTATCGATTTCTTTGATTTCGTGATCACAGGCTTCTGGCCGGTAATTAACTTGATATCACCTGCTGCGGCGTCAAGGACCTTCACGTTCTGCAAAGCCTCACCCAAACCGATATTGACGGTGATCTTCTCAATACGCGGCACTTCCATGACGTTCTTGTACTGAAACCTTCTTGTGAGGGCCGAACGAACTTCCTTTTCGTAGAATTCTGTATACTCTGTCTTCAAAGACTGCCTCCCGCTACTTATCTATGACTTCATCGCATTTTCTGCAGAATCTGACCTTCTTGCCGTTTTCGAGTGTTTTACTTCCGGTCTTCACAGGTTTCGAACATTTTTCACAATAGATCATCACGTTCGATACATGGATAGGGCTCTCCTTCTCCATGATACCGCCCTTTGCTTTCTGAGTCGGTTTCACATGTTTCTTGATCATATTGACCTTTTCAACGATCACTCTGTCTTTCTTCGTATTGATTCTCAGAACCCTGCCGGTCTTGCCTTTGCTCTTGCCGGTCGTTACCATAACAAGGTCATTTTTTTTAACGTGGTATTCTTTTTCTTCCATTCTCTACCTCATTCTGAGCTCTCGCCACGGGCCTTATCTCAGCCGCAATCACGAAGGCAATTTATCTTTCAGACTACCTCTGGGGCCAGCGAGACAATTTTCATAAACTTCTTCGCCCGAAGCTCGCGCGCCACGGGCCCGAAGATTCTCGTACCGACCGGCTCATTGTACTGATTTATTATTACAGCGGAATTATCATCAAATCTCACATAGGAACCGTCTATCCTTCGAATCTCCTTCTTGGTCCTCACGATGACTGCCTTGACAACCTCGCCTTTCTTCACTTTTGCATTCGGGATAACTTCTTTTACGGAACACACAATAATGTCCCCAACGGTCCCATACCGCTTCTTTGAACCTCCAAGGATCTTTATACACCCGAGCTTTTTGGCGCCGGAATTGTCTGCAACCTCTAGCTTAGATCTCTCCTGTATCATTTCCCACCTCTTTCTCACCTGCGGAAAGCTCTTCTTTCTTCACAATTTCCTTCACCAGCCATCTCTTGTCTTTGCTGACCGGCCTGGCTTCCATGATCAATACTTCATCCCCTATCTTGCAGGCGTTGGATTCATCATGCGCTTTGTATCTCATTTTTCTCTTTATAAATTTGTGATACTTGGGATGTTTCAGGAATTTTTCCACTTCAACGACAATGCTCTTATTCATCTTGTCCTTGACAACAATCCCGATCATCTTTCTCTTATTTGTTTCCTGTTTCGATTCCATATGGACCTCTTAGGCTTTTAATTCCTTCTGCCGCAAAATTGTTTCAATACGCGCAATATCCTTCTTCAGGAGTGCCAGCCGTGCGGTATTCTCAAGCTGTCCCGTCGAATGCTGAAATCTCAAATTGAAGATTTCCTCTTTCGAGTCTTTTTTCTTTTTTAAAAGCTCTTCTCTCGTCAGCTCTTTCAGGTCTTTCCCTTTCATTACTCCTCACTTCTCGCAACAAACTTTGTACCGATAGGAAGTTTGAAGGATGCTATTCTTAAGGCTTCCCGAGCCTTATCCTCGGGTACACCAGTAATCTCATAGAGTACTTTTCCGGCGATAACGACGGCCACCCAGCCTTCGTTTGCGCCCTTTCCCTTTCCCATTCTTGTTTCAGCCGGCTTTTTTGTAATAGGCTTATCCGGGAAAATCCGGATCCAGACCTTACCGGTCCTTTTTACATATCTTGTCAGGGCAATACGAGCGGCCTCTATCTGTCGTGCGGTAACCCATCCGCTCTCGGTTGCCTGCAGGCCATAGTCACCGAAATTCACTTCGTTGCCTCTGCGGGCAATACCTTTCATCCTGCCCTTCATCTGTTTTCTGTATTTTACCCGCTTAGGAGTAAGCATTACCGTGCCTCCTGATAAATTTCACCTTTGAATACCCATACCTTGACACCAATGATACCGTACTTGGTTGTCGCAACGGCGTATCCGTAGTCTATATCGGCCCGGATTGTCTGCAGAGGAACACGTCCCTCTCTGTACCATTCAGTCCTGGCCATTTCAGCTCCGGCCAACCGCCCGGCGCACATTGCTTTGATGCCTTTCGCGCCAAACTTCATCGCCTGCAATACATTCTTTTTCATTGCCCGCCTGAAGGAAACCCGACGTTCCATCTGCAGCGCGATGTTTTCGGCCACAAGCTGAGCATCTACTTCAGGTCTCTTTACTTCGGTAATGTTCAGAATTACTTCCTTATCGGTCAAACGCTGGAGTTCTTTCTTGAGATTCTCTATTTCGGCTCCCTTCCTGCCGATAACGAGACCGGGTCTTGACGTGTATATGTTGATTTTAGCCCTTTTATCTTTGTTGGCGGCCCGTTCAATTTCAATCTTCGAAATACCCGCCTGATAGAGTTTCTTCTTGAGAAAAGCTTTTATGGTTATGTCTTCGTGAAGAAACTTGGCATAGTTTTTAGCGGCAAACCACTTGGAATCCCATGTCCTGATTGTTCCAAGCCTGAAACCATATGGATGTGTCTTTTGACCCAATTGAACCTCCAG
>CAYYLU010000105.1:0-7974 GCA_964472475.1 uncultured Syntrophus sp.
GGTAAGTTACTCAGAAGAGCTTCGGATTTAGAATTTGTTTCTCATTAAGAGGGCTCTTAAGCCACTGGGTACTACCGGGCTTACACTTCTTGTGCCTCCATTTATCCTGACCGATATTGACACCCTGGTTCTCAAGAATTCGTTGACAGCAGACATAGCAGTAATCCTGTCTTAACTCAACAAACAGCGGTTCCATTGGGTGCTTCATCTTTCCTTTAGCCATTCAGCGATCCTCGAGTGCAAGAATACCGTAAGGCAGTGCTTTATTCAAGTACTATATTGAAAGTGAGTAGTCGATACTATTTTCGCGCCATTGACATTAAACTATGGCACATATAGGATAAAAGATAATGTCAGCCAAATCCGTCATGATTGTACTCGAAGAAATTGGAGCGCTACTTTCCATTAAAGGTGAAAATCCATTTAAGACACGGGCCTACTACAATGCGGCAAAGGCGCTCGCATCGGTCGACGATTTGGAATCGCTCATTCAGGAAAAGCGATTGAGAGAGATAAAGGGCATAGGGGATGCGATCGCGGCAAAGATAGAAGAATATGCAACGACGGGTACAATGGCCTACTACGAGGATCTGAAGGCAGAGGTCCCGATATCATTGCTTGAACTCCTCCAAATACCGAATCTTGGTGAGAAAAAAATCAGGGCCCTTTATGAGAAACTGAATATCAGGTCTATTGGTGAGTTGGAGGATGCTTGTAAAGAGAATCGCCTTCTCACCCTCACGGGATTCGGCGAAAAGGCACAGCAAAAGATACTGAAGGGTATTGAATTCGTTCGGCAGCACACGGGTGAGTATCTTCTCGGAGAAATATATCCTCTCGCTCGCGGCATGAAGGAGAAACTTCAATCAGCAGCGAAGAATGCGTTGATCGAAATTTGTGGCAGCATTCGGCGCAGAAAAGAGATCGTGCGAGATATTGATATCCTTGTGGCCGGGGAAAACGTGCAAAATATTTCTTCTGTTTTTATAGCATTGCCGGACGTCCGCGATGTTATCGCATCCGGTGAAACAAAGACATCATGCCGTCTGACTTCCGGCATAGAAGCCGATTTGCGCATAGTGAGCGCAGAAGAGTTCCCTTATGCGTTGATGTATTTTACGGGCAGCAAAGAACACAACGTGAAGCTCAGGGGCATAGCAAAAAGGAAAGGACTGAAGCTCAATGAATATGGGCTATTCCGGGATGAAACATTGATCAGATGTAGAGATGAAGCAGAAGTGTATGGTTCGCTTGATCTTAGTTATGTCCCGCCTGAGCTTAGAGAGGATATCGGCGAGGTAGAGGCTGCGCAATCGGGAATGTTGCCGAAACTTATTGAATTGAATTGTATCAGAGGCCTGTTCCACATTCACACAGATTACAGCGATGGCGCAGACTCTCTCGAAAAGATCGTTGCACTGGCAAAACGCATGGGTCTATCCTACATAGGTATAACAGATCATAGTAAGACGGCAGCGTATGCGGGCGGTCTCAAGGTGGATAAACTCAGGCGGCAGTGGGAATTGATCGATCTCATGAATGAGAATGATCCCGCATTTAGGATCTTGAAAGGCATCGAGAGTGATATACTATCTGACGGCAGGCTTGACTACGACGAAGAAGTGTTGAAGAGGTTCGATTTTGTTATCGGCTCAGTTCATTCGCAGTTCAATTTGCCGAAAGAAGAGCAGGAACGGAGGATCATCACTGCGATGAAGAATCCGTACATGACGATGCTCGGACATCCAACTGGAAGGCTACTCCTGTCGCGGAACGGGTATGAGGTTGATATGAGGACGATCATTGAAGCGGCGGCGGAGACGCACACGATTATTGAGTTGAATGCGAGTCCATACAGATTCGATATAGATTGGCGGTATATGAAGCACGCGAAAGAGAAGGGCGTGATGATCTCGATTAATCCGGACGCGCATTCGGCAGCGGAGCTGGGGCAGATCGCTTACGGGGTCGATATGGCGCGCAAGGGATGGCAGGAGCCTGCAGACATCCTGAACACGCGCACCACCTCAGAAGTCGCCGCGATCCTCCGCCGGAAACGGCAGTAATCACATGTTGGCGTGAAAAGGCGAAGAACTTTGGGTCTAGTGTCCGTACTGAGATTGCTCGTACGCTAATCTGCGGCGGCTTACTAACAGCACGCGCGCCTCTCACCACCCACAGAGACGTTGGCAGCTTTCTATTTCGTTCTTAACGTATGGTTACCCGGCAAACCGGGCGTGCTGCGTAATCCATCCGCATCTGTCGCTTGCACTTGCAATGTCAGACTGCTGCACCCGCGGAATTCATCTATCTTGCTGAATTCCGCGGACAAGAACATAGGAGACCACAATTTGCTGCTTATCGCCTGCCGTTTCACTGGCGAACGCTAATCTTTTCCGAGACGATTTACAAATTCCGATCGCCGCCTTCTTAACGTGAAGTGTTGAATATTAAGCTCAGCGGGCGTCTGTTTGTCCTATATATGCCTTGACGGTGAAATAGGCGTTCGTTACCTCTTTCGTGAGTGCGGGGGTAATGAGTTTGGCGGGGTCGGGGTCCAGACCGAACATTTCATAGTATTCCGGCCGGATTTCCAGCATCTCGTCATCGTCCATGCCGTAGCCCATGCTCTTGCAAATCAGGTCTGAGAGACTTACCACAAAAGCATGTGTAAGATACGTTTTCGGGATTGAATCAGGCGGCATGAAGGCAGGATAGTGATGGTATTGGATGCTGTAACGAATTACATCCGACAGTTCCCATTTTTTTGCGAGCATGCTGCCGAGTACGGTGTGATCGAGTCCGTATTCGATCTGCTCCCGTATAAGCAGTGGTGGTCGAGGACGGAGGGTTTTCAGCCAATAGAGTGGATGCTGAGGTGATGTACCTGACAATGGTTCAAGTGATGAGATATAGTATTTGCCTATATCATGCATGAGACCTGTTGTCGCTGTATCATATTCAGATGTATGAATAACTGTTTTACTCAGATATCCGGAACAGGCTGAAACCACTGCTGAATGAATGCAGGCTTTCATGTACTCGTCTGAAGAAGTGTTCATCGTTTTAACGGTCAGTGTTTGCAGAACATCCTCGAGAACCAGCGCCCTGACATTATTGTACCCGAGCAGCGTTATTGCCCTTCCTATGGAGGTTACCTTGTCCGGCAGATTGAAATACGCCGAATTGACTGCCTGCAGTATTTTTGCAGAAAACATGGGATTTGTAGAAACGGCGGCGGAAATGTCATTCCAGTTTGAAAATGGATTTTTCAGGAGGTCAAGGAGTTTGATCGAGTTTGCCGGAATTGGCTTTACCTGAGACATCTTATTCTTAAAAATGTTCTGCAGCATACTTGTGTCGAGTTCTTCAAGGGGTTTCGGCAGAATGCCGGGTGGAAACTGCGCATAGACAATTTCCTTGATCATTGCCGGTGGCTCAATACCAGGTTCGGCTGCTTTAGGAGCTTCCTGATGTTGTTGCGGTTGGGGCTCCATCGCTTTTTCGGTTGAGACAGTCGGGGAGGGTCGAGTCCTCGGCATCGCGGCGGGCTGCTGCTTTTGAACCCTAAAGACCATTTTCTCAGCGTCCTTTTTCTTCTTCTGACCTTTGAGGACAAAAAGAAGGGCGATTACAACTATCAAGAGTAAAATGACAACCACATTTGTATACACTCGCCCCTCCGGCACAATACGAACTTGCGTGATATCCTTTTATCGCATTTTTGAACAATCATTTAAGGTTTTCTACAATTATTATGGGGGTGTCTGCCCGATTTTGTCATTGAATACGTGGGAGTATCAATGGTATAAACAACTATCCGGCTGCAAAAATGAAAAAAAATACCAGGGCTATTCTTCAGGATCTTAAGAAAATGCATGGTGAGCCCAGATGCGAACTGAATTACGCAAATGCGCTGGAACTTACTGTCGCGACCGTGCTCTCGGCGCAGTGCACCGATGAGCGGGTGAACAGGGTGACGAAGGATCTGTTCAAAAAATATAAGGAATGGCAGGACTATATTGATACGCAGGCAGAGGAGCTTCAAGAGGATATCAAGCCAACCGGTTTCTACAGGAACAAGACGAAGAGCCTGAAAAATATAGCCGGCGAGATTCTTCATCGTTTTGACGGGAGAGTACCGGACGATATCGACACGTTCGCAACGGTGAAGGGCATCGGTAGAAAGTCAGCCAATCTGATTATAGGGATCATATATAATAAACCTGCCGTTGTTGTTGATACACACGTGATACGTGTCTCGGGAAGGGTTGGTTTTACAAAAAACACAGATCCCGCCAAAATTGAAACAGACATCAAGAAGATTGTTCCGGAAGAATCGAGGACCGCATTCTCTTTTCTCATGACACTTCATGGCCGCTATATCTGTAAAGCAAGGAAGCCCGATTGTCCGAGATGTCTTCTGCACAGTTGCTGTGACTATTATACAGGAGGAAAGAAAGATGTTTAGCAGCGTTGAGATTACAGAGCAGGATATCGAGAAGCTTAAGAAACTGTCGCATCTTGCCAAGGGCGACATCATCACCATGACGCGGCTTGGTGGCACAGGCCATCCCGGTGGCTCTATGTCTTCTCTCGATATCTATCTGACTCTTTTCAATTATGCGAACCTTTCCGGCGACAGCCGTGATAGATTCGTGATAAGCCACGGCCATACATCCCCGGGCGTTTATTCTGCGCTGGCAAGATTGGGCCATCTACCTGTAGATGAGACGATTGCATTTTTTCGTAAAGCAAAGAGTCCCTTTGAGGGGCATGTTGTAAAAGGCATTCCATACATTGATTGGTCGACAGGGAATCTGGGACAGGGCTTGTCTGCCGGATGCGGCTTCGCCATAGCGTCAAAGCTGAAGAAAGACGGTTCTCATGTCTATGTTGTGATGGGAGACGGAGAGCAGCAGAAGGGGCAGATCAGTGAGGCGCGACGGTTCGCCAAAAAATTCGGGTTGAAGGATCTGACAGCCATAATTGATCATAACGGACTTCAGATAAGCGGCTCTATTGACACAGTTATGCCTCAGAATATCATAGAGAATTTCCTGTCAGATGGTTGGGATATCATCGAGATAAACGGCCATGATTACAAGGAGATCTTTTCAGCCCTCAAAAGGGCGCGTGCGGCTGAGAACCCTGTCTGTATCGTTGCGAATACAGTTATGGGAAACGGCGTTCCGTTTATGGAGAACAAAGAGAAATACCACGGCAGTCCGCTCTCCGAACCCGAGTATAAGCAGGCAATGGAGATACTCGGACTTGAAGATAAGCTGGAGCATTATAAGGAAATGCGTAAAGGGAAGGCTACTTTCGTCGCGGCATATATCGAACCCGCGATGAACATCAATGCCGGCAAAGGATTCGCATACACAGAAGAGGACAAAATAGATAACCGGACGGCATTCGGACGCGCGCTGAAAGACATTGCCGACAAGAATAGTAGCGATGGAGGACTGGTGTGCGGATTTGACTGCGATCTTGCTTCGTCGGTAAAGACAAGCGATTTTGCCAAAGCATATCCCATGCAGTTCTTTCAGGGGGGTATACAGGAACACAACATGGCAACAGTTGCCGGCGCTTTATCAACCGCCGGCATTTTGGCGTTCTTTGCTGATTTTGGTGTCTTCGGTATAGATGAGACGTACAATCAACAGAGACTGAACGACATAAACAAGACGAATCTGAAGGTTGCCATTACGCACGTCGGGCTTGATGTAGGACCTGACGGGAAGACCCACCAGTGTGTTGATTACGTAGGCCTGGCACGCAATCTGTATAATTTCAAGACCATCGTACCTGCTGATCCGAACCAGACAGACAGGGCGGTGCGATATGCCGCCGCGACAAAGGGTAACTTCCTGATAGCAATGGGGAGAAACAGATGGCCTGTTGTATACAACAAAGGCGGAGAGCCGTTATTCGGAGAGAAGTACGAGTTCCGATACGGGGCTATGGACGTTCTGGAAGATGGTAAGGATGGTGCCATTATTTGTTATGGTGCAATGGTCCACAGAGCATCGAGAATCAGTGAAGCGCTCCGGACAAAAGGGGTCAACTTTGCTGTGGTTAACATGTCCTGCGTCAATGAAATAGACGAGAAGGTCATGGCTGCTATAGCTGAGCTTCCGTGCATAGTGACATATGAGGACCACAACAGACTAACGGGTATCGCCCCGGTCATCACGAATTATCTGGTGCGGAAGGGTCACGGAGGAAAATTCGAGTCCTTCGGCGCAACAAGCTACGGCGCTTCCGGCGAAACCGATGAAGTCATGCAAACCCAGGGTCTTGATGTGGAATCAATGACGGCCGCCATCGCTGCACTAATGGGTCAAAGTTAATAGGTTTAAGGTTGAAGGTGCAAGGTATAAGGTCAAAGGTGAAGGGACACAGCATTCACGAAATTGATTTTATGCGACAAGTATAAGTATTCAGATGTGGAATAGTATTTTCGAGAGACAAGCATAAGTGTTTAGAGACGAGGAGCGCAAGCGATGGGAAACGCAGGCGTACTGAATGGTACGTTGAAGTTACACAGCGCGCAGTGCGACAAAGTATATGAATGCTTAGGCTTGTCTCTCCTCTCATACTCAAGGAGGAGAAGAAGACATGGCTGAACTTAAGGAGATGTACAAGAAAATAGTTGCTGACAAATTCCCGGATACAATCAAGATCGACATGGGTGGACAGATCCTCCTGTATAGAAAGAAAGTCTGGAATATCTATGATGCCGATGAGAAATGCGACATAGAGCGAGGTTTGCGCTACGGCGAAAACCCCGATCAGCCTGCTGCCATGTATGAGTTGATAAACGGCAATATAGTCCTTGGGGATGCCCGATTTTTTGATTTTGATGGAGGCCTCGCCAGTAAAATTACTGAAAAAGACATGCTGCAGGTGGGGAAGCACCCGGGGAAAACAAACCTCACCGATATTGATAATGCCCTGAACATATTAAGATATCTCGACAGGATGCCGGCTTGCACAATTATGAAACATAATAATCCGTGCGGTGCAGCGTACGGTTCCACAACTGCAGAAGCATTCGAAAAGGCATTCTGGTGTGACAGGATTGCCGCATACGGCGGTGCTGTTGTGTTCACGAAGCCCGTTGATGTCGAGACAGCAAAGGCAATGGTGCCCTACTACTTCGAAGTGATCTGCGCTCCGGATTTTGAAGGCGAAGCCGTCGATGTGTTGAAGAAATGGAAAAATCTGCGTCTGGTGCAGATTCGCGAAATGGCGAACCTCCAGAAGTACAGAACAAACCGGATCATTGAGTTCAAGTCGCTGATGGACGGTGGTCTCGTCTTGCAGGAATCGCAGCCGAGAAGGATACAGACCAAAGAAGATCTCAAGCTTGCCGAAACAACCTACAAGGGTCAGGCATATAAGGTAAAGAAGACCCCAACGGAACAGGAATACGAAGATATGCTGTTCGGCTGGAATGTGGAAGCGGGTGTTAGCTCCAACTCGGCTATATTCGTGAAGGACGGCGCTACTGTCGCGATTGGTACGGGTGAACAGGACCGGGTTGGCGTCGTTGAAATTGCTGTATTCAAGGGATACACAAAGTTCATGGACAAGGAAGTATTCAAGAAGTTCGGCGTGCCCTATGCTGTCTTCAAGCTTGAAGCTGAAAAGGGTCAGCGGAACATGAAAGACCTGTCTGAAATTGAGACGTACACGAAAGAACAGAAAGGTGGCCTGAAAGGCTCCGTCGTGGTTTCCGATGGCTTCTTCCCGTTCCGCGACGGCGTTGATGCAGCCATAGGTGCAGGAGCCACGGCAATTATTCAGCCCGGCGGCTCCGAACGTGACTTCGAAGTCATCGAAGCTTGCAATGAGCAGAACGTAACGATGGTTTTCACGGGTCAGCGCCTATTCAAACACTGAGCAAATGTCTAGCCTGCACAGCAGGCGAGAAGGAGAGGCTCCGCCGGCTTTGCCGGTGGAGAG
>CAYYLU010000106.1:0-1963 GCA_964472475.1 uncultured Syntrophus sp.
ATATTAATCAAAGTAGTCCATCCCGATCGCAAACTGTACTACTACTACTGTCCGAACACGGAGCAGCACCACCATCATTTTGTCTGCACCACCTGCAGAAAGGTCGAAGACATATCTTTCTGCGGATTGGATGAAATTGAAAAAGAAGTGAGAAAGAAATTAAAGGGAAATGTTGTTTCTCACCTTCTCCAGGTATTTGGTTTCTGTAAGGAGTGCGGGCCATCTCATACATTGGCCCCGGATACAACGTCATGCTGAAGAAACGTGCCCTTGTCTGCTGTATTCTGTTGATATCCGCCTTTGCGCTAACATTCTGTCGCGACAAAACACCCGATTTGCAATCTCAGAAAATGTCAGCGGTCGCGACGCTCTTTCCCCTATATGATTTTGGCCGTGAGATTATGGGAGATAAAGCTCATGTAGTCCTGCTTCTACCGCCGGGGGTTGAGGCGCACAGCTTTGAGCCCAGACCCGGCGATCTCGTGTCTGTAAACAAAGCAAACCTGTTCCTGTACGCAGGCGACAACATGGAGCCCTGGGTCCCGAAAGTCCTTCACTCGGCAGACAACAAGCAGCTTACGGTTGTTGATACAAGCAGAGGCATTGAAGAACTGAAGATTGCCGAAGAACATGCGGACACGGAACACTCTGACGCCCGCAGGCATTCAGGGGACGACCCGCACATTTGGCTCGACTTCAGCAATGCACAGGTAATAGTTGACAACATACTGGTCGGACTCAAGAAGGTGGACACGCAGGATTTTGCCGTTTTCAGTCAGAATGCCGATACATACAAGAAAAGGTTGCAGGACCTTGATCAGAGATTCAAAGATACGTTGTCCCGCTGCAACAAGCACATCTTCGTGCACGCAGGCCATTCTGCTTTCAATTATCTCGCAAAACGATACGATCTTCAGTACGTCACCGCTTATGCCGGCTCACCAAATGCGGAGCCCGGCCCAAGACGGCTGATAGAATTGAAAGAGATTATTCGTAAGCACAACATCAAATACGTCTACTACGAGGAACTCATTAAACCGAGAATCGCAGAAGTCCTCAGCAGAGAAACGGGAGTGAAACTTCTGAAGCTCAACGGCGCTCATAACATTACCAAAGATGAGACTGCTCAAGGTAAAACATTCATAGATCTTATGGAAGAAAACCTTGCGAACTTAAAGGTTGGCCTGGAATGCCAATAAATGTCCTCACCTCAGAAGCGCTGCATTTCATGTACAATGGGACGGAAATATTGTCGGATATTTCATTTCAGATCCGGAAAGGCGATTACGTAGGTGTTGTAGGTCCGAACGGCTCCGGAAAGACCACCCTGATCAGGCTGGCACTGGGATTCTTGAAACCGACTTCGGGTAGTATCAGACTGTTCGGGCAAACAGCCGCGCAATTCACGCAATGGCGTTTGGTGGGCTATCTGCCTCAAAAGGCAACCTTTTTCAACTCTCAGTTTCCGGCGACGGTAAAGGAGATTGTCGGACTTGGACTCCTTTCACAAAAAAGGTTTCCCCGGCGGATCACCGCAAAAGATGACGTGCTGATTGATAAAGCTCTCGCCATTATGGACATAGCCCACATAAGGAAAAAATTGATCAGTGAACTTTCAGGGGGGCAGCAGCAGCGTGTGCTCATCGCAAAAGCCATAGTGGCGGATCCCGAGATACTCATTCTGGATGAGCCAACAACCGCTTTGGATCCCGAAGGCAGGGAGACGTTCTTCACCACCCTGAAGGAACTCAATCAAAACGCCAATCTCACTATCATAATGGTCACTCATGACCCGGGAACAATCGGGAAGTATGCATCGAGGCTTATGTACGTTGACAAGAAGATTGTATTTTTTGGAGGGTTTGACGATTTTTGTGAATCAAGGGAAATGTCCGCCTATTTCGGCGAATATTCACAACACATTATCTGTCACAGACACGACCAATGAGGCAAATTAGAATGC
>CAYYLU010000106.1:2063-6094 GCA_964472475.1 uncultured Syntrophus sp.
ATTTGTGATTTGCTTCTCTGATTTGCCTTTCAGTTTGTTATTTGAGATTTGTGATTTGTTATTTGCCTCACCATTTGTTTGTGATTTGTGATTTGGAGTTTGTAGTTTACTATTGTTATTTGGAGCTTGTAATTTGGAATTTGCTTTTACAGATCTTCTCACACATGGATTCATCCAGAGAGCGCTCGTTGCCGGGTCCTTCATATCCATATTGTGTTCGACTCTCGGGGTCTTTCTTGTGCTCAGACGCCTGTCTCTGATCGGTGACGGACTTGCGCACGTGACGTTCGGAAGCGTGGCGGTTGGTCTCCTGTTCGGGGCGTCTCCGTTTTATGTCGCAATTCCCATTGTAATGTTCGCGGGACTGGGTATTCTCAAGCTGGTTGATAAGGCCCGTTTGTACGGAGATGCCGCTATAGGTATTGTATCATCAATCGGAATCTCTGCGGGTGTAATTATCGCGAGTGTGGCGGGGGGCTTTAATGTTGACCTTTTCAGCTATCTATTCGGCAGCATACTTGCCATCAATACAACTGAAGTCATAGTGTCAATAGCACTTTCAGTCGTCCTCATCACGCTGCTCGTCCTTTTCTATGAGGATCTGTTTGCCACAACCTTCAGTGAGGATGCGGCGAGGACATCAGGTATACAAACGACACGGATAAACGGCATTTTGGTATTACTCGTCGCTCTCACTGTTGTTCTGGCTATGAGAGTAGTTGGCATAATGTTGATTTCAGCCCTGCTGATTCTGCCGCCTGTTACCGCCCTGCAGATTGCACGAAGTTTCAGAGCAACCATATTTATTTCCGCAACGACGGGCCTCATTTCCGTTGTACTTGGAATATTTATTTCCTTTCTCCTGAATTTCCCTACGGGTGCAACCGTGGTAATCATCAATTTTCTCTTATTTATTGTGGGGTTTGCAATAGGACGTGCAAGAACCAGGCATCACAAATGATGTCCGATATTTTGTCTTACTTATGTTGACAAGCATGTGTATCGAACTTATATTTCTTTAGGCGCTTCATCTAGCGACCGGAAACATTCCAGGAGGACAAGCGATGGCTAAGAAAGTTATTGGTATAGATTTAGGAACTACTAACTCAGTAGTGGCAATTATGGAGGGTGGTGAGCCGAAGGTCATTATTAACGAAGAAGGCAGCAGGCTTACTCCAAGCGTCGTTGCATTCACAAAAGACGGGGAAGTACTCGTTGGTCAAACCGCAAAAAGACAGGCGATAACAAACCCGGAAAATACTATATTTTCAATAAAACGTTTTATGGGAAGAAGATTCAACGAAGTACAGGGAGAAATCAAGACCGTTCCTTACAAAGTGGTCGGAGACCAGGACGGCAACGTCAGAGTGGATGTCCGTGGAAAACAGTACACCCCCCAGGAGATCTCAGCGTATGTGCTTCAGAAACTTCGGAAGTCTGCTGAAGCTTATCTCAACCAGACGATAGACGATGCCGTAGTGACTGTTCCTGCATATTTTAACGATTCACAGAGACAGGCTACCAAGGATGCCGGTAGAATTGCAGGCTTGAATGTGCTGCGTATAATAAACGAACCAACGGCCTCTGCCCTCGCATACGGGCTTGACAAGAAAAAAGACGAGACAATTGCAGTGTACGATTTCGGTGGCGGAACATTTGATATCTCCATACTCGAAGTCGGGGACAATGTAGTTGAAGTAAAGTCGACAAACGGAGATACGCACCTCGGTGGTGATGATATCGACCAGACAGTTATCGACTGGATAGTAAGTGAATTCAAGAAAGACCAGGGCATTGATCTCACAAAGGACAGAATGGCGCTCCAGAGGCTGAAAGAAGCTGCTGAACGCGCGAAAATAGAGCTCTCCTCAACGGTTGAAACAGAAATAAACCTTCCGTTTATTACTGCCGATGCTTCCGGGCCCAAGCATCTTAACCTGAAGCTCAGGAGATCGGAACTCGAGCAGCTGGCTGACACTCTCATACAGCGTTCGATTGAACCCTGCAAGAGGGCTCTTGATGACGCCAAATTGACTTCGAGCAAGATTGACGAGGTGGTATTGGTTGGTGGATCAACACGAATTCCCAAGGTTCAGGAAGTAGTGAAGAACTTTTTTGGAAAGGAACCACACAGAGGTGTGAACCCTGATGAAGTTGTGGCCCTTGGAGCTGCAGTGCAGGCCGGCGTGCTTGCAGGTGAAGTAAAGGACGTTCTCCTGCTCGACGTAACACCGCTTTCTCTCGGCATTGAAACTCTCGGCGGAGTCATGACGAAAGTAATAGAGCGAAACACAACGATACCGACAAAAAAGAGTCAGACATTCACGACGGCTGAGGACAGTCAGACAAGCGTTGAAATACATGTACTTCAGGGAGAACGGGAATTTGCACGCGACAACCGTACCCTCGGCAAATTTCACCTCGTAGGGCTTCCGGCTGCACCCCGCGGTATTCCGCAGATCGAGGTTACCTTTGATATCGATGCAAACGGTATCTTACATGTATTTGCGAAAGATCAGGCAACCGGCAAAGAACAGAGTATCCGTATCACGGCCTCAACAGGCTTGAATGAAGAAGAGATTCAAAAAATGGTAAAGGATTCAGAAGCACACGCGGAAGAAGATAAAAAACGTAAACAGGATATTGAACAAAAGAATCAGTTGGACAATCTTGTATACACGACTGAAAAAACTTTGAACGAGAATAGAGATAAGATGGCGGCTGAAGACATACGGGCAATTGAAGACACCCTTGCGCCGGCAAAAGAAGCCGTGAAAAGCGGCAATACAGATCAGATTAAGAAAGCGATTGATGACCTGACTAAGGCCTCACATAAATTAGCAGAGATGCTGTACAAGAGGACTTCCCAGACACCTCCTCCGGGTGGTGACAGCGGACAAGGACCAACAGGCCCCCAGGGAAAAAACGATGATGATGTCGTGGACGCAGAATTTGAAGACGTGAAGAGATAGGGGGAAATGCATGGTAATCGGTTTTAAAAACGATAAGAGTATAAAAGACAGGATGTTCATCCCGGCTGAACTGCCTATCCTGCCTCTCAGGGGAACAATAGCATACCCTGATCTTGTAATGCCGCTCATCGTCGGAAGGGAAAAGTCAATCCAGCTTATCGATGATGCGATGAACAATGACAAGATGATTGCAATCATCACGCAAAAAAATCCGGATATCGAAGAACCTGCTATTGAAGACCTTTACACGGTAGGGACTGTGGCCACCATCATGAAAATGGTAAAAATGGTTGATGGCAGTCAGCGTGTGGTCATTCAGGGGGTCTGCAGATTTAAATTAATCGAATTCACGCAAACCGATCCCCACCTCAAAGCAAGCATAATGCCGATCTTTGAGGACTACCAGAAAGATATAGAAATAGACGCGATGTACCTGAACCTGAAGAACCTGTACCGTAAGGCGATCGAGATGGCGCCGTATCTCTCCTCGGAGCTGGCTCAAATTGCTACAAAGGTCGAAAACCCCGGGAACCTCGCGGATCTGATAGCGTCAACGATCAACATTTCGGTTACCGAAAAACAGGAGATCCTTGAAAAAATCGATCTGAAAGAACGCCTGAAGAAGATCACGATATATCTGAACAGAGAAGTTGAGACTTTGGAGCTTTCGAGCAAGATCCAGTCGAACGTTAAAGAGGGTATAGACAAGACGCAGCGCGAGTACTACCTGAGGGAGCAGCTCAAGGCAATCCAGAAAGAACTCGGCGAAACCGATGACCGAATGACGGAAATCGAGGATATCCGGAAAAAGATCTACGAAGCCAAGATGCCCGAGGATGTACAAAAGGTCGCCGAGAAAGAACTGGACAGGCTCTCGAAGATGAGCACAATGTCGGCGGAGTATACAGTCTCAAGAACATATCTGGACTGGCTGACCGACATCCCCTGGTCAAGAGAGACTGAAGATAATCTCAACATAGACGGAGCAAGTACAATACTCAATGAAGACCACTACGACCTTGAGAGAGTGAAGAAAAGGATTCTCGAGTATCTTGCGGT
>CAYYLU010000106.1:6194-7888 GCA_964472475.1 uncultured Syntrophus sp.
CAGTTCCTTATTCCGAAAGAACGCTCAGAACATGGTTTGACTGAAAATTATATTGAATTTGAAGATGAGGCCTTGAGAGTGATCATCAGATCGTATACACGAGAGGCCGGAGTAAGAAATCTGGAGAGGGAAATCGCGGCGATCTGCCGGGCGGTTGCGAAGGATGTCGCTCAGGACAAGCTTGAAAAGCAGATCATAACAGCGGAAAGTGTCCACGGCTATCTCGGGCCGATAAAACATTTTTCGGAAGTAGCGGAAAGGACCAAGTATTCCGGCGTGGCTACCGGGCTTGCGTGGACACCCACCGGCGGCGATATTCTTTTTATCGAATCCACCAAAATGAGAGGTAAGGGGAACCTTTCTCTCACCGGACAGCTTGGCGACGTTATGAAAGAATCGGCGCAGGCCGCATTAAGTTATATTAGAAGCAAGGCAACTGATTTTAATATTCCGGAAGATTTCTTCGAAAAGAATGATCTGCACGTGCACGTTCCTCAGGGTGCCATCCCCAAAGATGGGCCTTCCGCGGGCGTAACAATGCTCGTTTCTCTTGTCTCGCTTCTCACAGACAAGCCGGTCAGAAACGATGTGGCCATGACCGGAGAGATAACCTTGCGCGGTCTGGTTCTTCCAGTAGGTGGCATAAAGCAAAAAGTACTCGCCGCCAAGAGAGCGGGCATTAAGAATATCATTCTGCCGAAACTGAATGAAAAAGATCTGGAAGAGGTGCCGGAGAGCATCAAGGAAAACATGGAATTCAAGTTCATAGAAAAAATGGACGAGGCAATCGGCCTGACATTAGCACAATAGCAGAAAGCAGCAAGGGGATGTAGCATCCTTCCCCTTGCTGCTTTCTGCAAATCACAAGCTCCAAATAACAAATCCCAAACAAATAGCCAATGCCCAAATCAATAAATCTTGCGGCCGCTTAGTTGTTCTCACAAAAGGATATCATCGATACTTCTTTGCATTTTGATACTGCACTTTGGGAGTGATTAATTTGGGATTTGTAATTTGCAATTTGTGATTTGGATTGCATCGCAATCCTTTCACGGTGCCAGTTGTACCTGATTCCCGAATGCTTCCTTCAACGCCAGCGACAACTTCTCTGCCTCAGTTTCGGACTCAAACTCAACCATCAGTTCTCCTCCATCACCTACCACCAGTCTGCCATACTGTTCTACGACCGGTAAGATCTTGGACGGATCGACGGTCCACCAGCCTTTCGTTCTTCTTAAGAGCTCCTCGCCTTTGAGTTTCTGAGGGGTGACAAGATCTATAGTCCGGAACCACGCATCCCAGCCCACCTGGGCCGGCGCACGCAAAACAGGTGACACCGGATCATGGTAGATCCTGCAGCGGCCGAATAATCGCAGACGAATCATCCAAGAGCCTCTTTGATAACCAGTGCTATTCTGTCACTTGCGGGGAGAACGCCAGAAGGAACACTGATCCTGTTCACCCCGAGCGATTTGGAAAAACAATGCACGTACAAAGTCCCGGCATCCTCTTCAGAATCAATAACGCCCTTTCGCATAGCAACCGGGAGCAACCTTTCAAAGTAATCCAGTGCCAACCTTCGCACCTTCCTGAGCCTGATGTCAACATCGCTGATGCCCGATTGAGCGAGAAGCTCCTTCTGTATCCTCTCACATGTTGAGAAAACGCGCCTCAGATAAACAACCTGAGGATCA
>CAYYLU010000107.1:0-6397 GCA_964472475.1 uncultured Syntrophus sp.
TGACGTCTGAATTTCTCAACGTGCAGGATGTCATATCATACGCGACATCGGACTACTCACTTCGGGAGGTTTGGGACGTGCTCAAGGGGGGGCAAGTCAAAGCCGACAAACTGCTGCACAAAAGGAACGGAGACATAACGGCCAATCTGACCGCAAAAGATCTATCAGCCCTCTACAATGACATGCAGTTCGCAAATATTTCGGGTGAGGTCTCACTGAATAATTCTCGGGCAGAAATTGTGAACCTGAAGGGGGAGTACAAAAAGAGCAGATTTTACGACGCGAAGGCTACGATACCATACGGTAAAGAGAAGCCGATCAGCGTTCGCGGAAGATACATGGCCCAACTGACGGACATACCCTGGATAATCGATTTGAAAGGTCTTGGGTTCGAAGCCGGAACAGCAGACGGAGTAGCGGAAGTGCAGAGCAAAGGCGGCCGCATTTTACAGACCAAAGGTTCGGGAACGCTAAGGGATGCCCGGGCTATATGGAAGAACACATCTTTCGTTGCCGATGGATCATTCAAGTTTTCAGATAGCGCGATCAGCTTCGATCGGTTACAGATCAAGAAAGACAAAACGAGCATTATCTGTAAAGCCAAGATCGACAACGACAAACTCGATGCACTGATTAAAGGTACTTTTGAGCCGAAGCAATTGGGCAATTTTGTAGCGCTCCCCTTCGAGACCGGAGGGACCGTGGAATTGGACGGTGAGTTTCACATGGACAACGATATGCTGCAGGCATCCGGCGCAATTGACATGGATGGTCTCATTGTCAATATACCGGGTTACATGAAGAAAGAGGCCGGAGCGCGGAGTAGCGCCTATATAAAATTCTCCGCGCAAGGATCGAATATTATCGTAGACAACCTTGCGTACAATCTGGAGAATATTGACGTACGGGGCCGGGGCACCATATCGGAACACAAAGTAAATGCCAGTATTCAGGCGGATGCACCCGATCTCGCAAGAGTAGGGAATTTGTTTCTCCTGCCGGAAGATATGACCGCCGGGAGCATCTCGCTCGACGTGTCCGTGAAGGATCTTGAGTTCCCCATAAAGAAAATTCCCTCCATGAACGGCAATCTAAGAGTAAACAATGGATTTATACGCGTGCCTGGTATCCCGAATCCGTTTAGAGGTGTCAATCTCGTGGCTGATTTCAGGGGAGATTCAGCCACAGTGCAATTGAACGGTCTTACATCTGGTGGAAGCAGACTCAACAAAGGGACCCTGACGCTAGATAATCTTGAGAAGCCGAGTATCTCTGCAAACTTCGATATGGCACGTTTTAATCCGACCGATTTTTTTGCGGCTGGCGGTGAAAAATTCAGACTACCCAAATTGACACAGGATGGTATTTTTTTTCGCAGCAGTGGTGAAATGATATTCCGATCGAATGAATTCGTTCTGCGGAATGTAACAGCAAAGAATGTTCTTGTGAGGACATCGCTCACGAATGGAATGATTAGCATCCCCTCTATTACAATGGGATTGTTTGAAGGCGAAGCGACAATGAACGGTTCGCTTGACCTTACCGGCGTTTCGCCGAAACTCTCGATCAGCGGCGCTATGTCCCGGTTGCAGAGCGATCTTGTTCTGGCGGCACTCGGCAGCACTTCGAAAGACCTGACCGGTACGGCATCTGTGAATGGCAATCTTGCGTCAGAAGGAAAAACCCTGAAAGAACTCATATCACACTTATCCGGCTCGGTGAGCATGTATAATCGTAACGGAGTAATCAAAAGATGGAATATTCTTTCAAAGATATTCGGGGCCCTTAATGTATACGATCTGTTGCGAGGCAAGGTTGATTTTGGCCTCAGTGGCTTGCCGTTTAGTAAGCTGGGGGCGGAATTCACCGGAAGCAAAGGCGTCTTCCACACGGACAACTTTCTTCTGGATAGCTCCTCCATGATTCTCACCGGTCAGGGTGACCTGAATCTGAACGATAGACAGGTGCAGGGATCTGTGCAGGTATCACCTCTCATCGTGATTGACCGGACACTTTCTCAAATACCCCTGCTGAGGGATATCATCAAGGAGCCCAATCAAGGTTTTCTGTATGTGACATACTCTGTGCGCGGGCCTGTAACTGACCCTGTTGTAACACCGGATGTGGTCAGCACAATTGGAGGCAAAGCCATAGAAATTTTGAGGAATATTCTCGTATTTCCAAGGGAGGTGTTCCAGTAATGAGAATAGGAATAATCGGTGCGGGAAAGGTCGGGCCTGCACTGGCAGTTGCGCTAAAGAAAAAAGGCTTCGTGATTTCTGCCGTAGCGGATACGGAAGCTTCGTCTCTCCAGAATGCCGAACGGTACCTTGGCGGAGATACCCTCTACTCGCAAACCAACATGGATGTGGTAGCCGCGTCTGACGCTATCGCGATTACAACACAGGACCGCGTCATCCGTGAAGTTGCCGAAGAGATATTTGAAAAATGCGATAGACTGGATGGCAAGCTGATCTTCCACACGAGCGGCGCCGATTCCTCATCCGTGCTGATGCCCCTTCATGAAAAAGGCGCAATAGTAGGATCCCTGCACCCGCTGCAAACATTCCCGGATATCGACAGTGCGATTGCCGTTCTGCCGGAAACATGCATTTTTGCTGAAGGAGATGATAAGGCAATTCCGCTGCTTAGACAGCTGGGCGAAAATATTGGTACAAGAGTATACACAATAGCCGGTGAACACAAGGTGCTCTATCATCTGTCTGCTGTATTTGTCTGCAATCTCTTAAGTGCGCTGATGTACGCAGGAAAGGGACTCATGGACAAGATAAATATCGACTTCGAACCTTTCGTTCCCATAATTGAGGCCACAATAAAGAACATCGAAAAGAAAGGTCCGCTTGCCGCACTAACAGGTCCGGTGGTAAGGGGAGATACGAAGACGGTGAAAGCACATCTGGCGTCTATAGAAGATATGGAACTTCATACGAAAGTGTATAAGGCTCTTTCCGAAGTAGCAGTGCAGATGGCTGAAGAACGCAAAGTCATCGACGGGAAAACGGCAGAAGTATTGAAAGAAGTTCTGAGGTGATCATAGTCATGCGGATGGTGTCTTGGTTTGCGCTTCCTCGTCCTTCCTACAGAGGAAGCGGTCTGCCACGCTTCCTCCACAAATACGCTCAATCAACCGCCACTCATCGTAAAGAAATGGCGATGTGTTTCTTCCCGTCATTTCGGCGGACACCGGAACCCAGGGTTTTGACCGTTTTATGTTTGTTTGTGATTTGGAAATTGTAATTTGGAGTTTGGGAGGCTGTTGTTGAGTGTGGATGATATTAAACGTGTTGCCGAAATACTGGCAGAAACCAAATATCTTCTTGTTATTACCGGTGCGGGGATTTCGAACGAGAGCGGCATCCCCACATTCAGGGGTTCTGACGGGTTGTGGAAGAATTATCGTGCTGAAGAGCTCGCGACTCCCTATGCCTTCGAGCATGATCCGGAGACCGTATGGAGATGGTACGACTGGCGCCGCGGCATCATCGGGAAAGCTGAGCCGAATCCGGGACATTTCGCAATAAAAGAACTCGAAGACAGGTTCGAAGATTTTCTCCTCATCACGCAGAACGTTGACGGACTCCACGGCAGGACCGGTATCAAGAAAATGGTAGAGATCCACGGAAATCTGTGGAGGGTGCGCTGCACAAAAGACGGGTCGACATCGATGCTCATGGACGTGCCACTTCAGGAAATACCTCCCAGGTGTCAGTGTGGCAAGTTGCTCAGGCCTGACGTAGTCTGGTTCGGTGAATCGCTTTCACGCGGGGCGCTTGAGCAGTCATACCATGCCCTTGAGATGTGTGACACGTTGATTGTTGCCGGTACGTCCGGAGCGGTCTATCCGGTGGCCTCATTTCCACAGCAAGTGAAAAGCCGAGAGGGATCAGTCGTAGAGATAAATACGGAGGAAACGCCAATATCGCAGATAGCAGATATCAGCCTGTATGGGAAATCCGGAGAGATTCTACCGCTCTTGGTAGAATCTCTCCGGATTGGCTAAGTCGGACTAAGATTCTTATCCAGGAACTTTTGAGCGCGGCATGTTGTGCAAAAACAAGCAATATAAACAAGAGGAAAACAACTCATCTCACAAGAGTTCCTTGCCTAACGTGCCACTGAGGCCCGGTCTGTTGGATGATGTCTCCAGTGGACTTGTTTGCCGATATGATAGAACAGCATACAAGGCCATCAAGGGGGAAAGGAGCAACCTTGAGTATAGCAACTCCTTGTAGACTAACTCGGCCTCCCCTTGCCGGAATCGCTGACGGCTAATAACGCCTGGGGGAACGGCCTAAGAAAGGTCTGCCTTTTGATATAGTCTTGATCGAACCGGATCATGTAGGAATGCAGGATGTTGACCGGGACGCTTAAAGGCACCTGTTCCCGTCTGTATTCCTCAAGCGCGTTCAGGAAAAATCGCTTCTCTTCGGGCTTCAGGTGTTTCGTAAAATACCCAAGACCATGCATCAGGACGTTGATTGCTGCGGTAAATGAAGGTTTTTTGGCGAACGCCCTGGATAAAGCATCCCGATACTCCTTGAAGATTTGTTTTGGCTCTTTTCCTGCCTTGTTTGCGACGATATTCCCCATGAATTTAAGCTCCTTTTGGCTATAGGCCATCAGAAGCAATTTGTTGTCAGCGTGAAACTCGACCAGATTTTTGATCCGGAATCCTTCGGCCGCAGCCCTAAACCTAGCAAAGGTGAATATGCCAGTGAGGAAATGCTCCCGGAGCTCCAAATTTGTCAACCGGGCCTCCGTTTCAACCGCAGCGTGCGGGAAGCGATTCAACACGGCAGCGGCGAAGAATCCGGAAGATTTCTTCAGTGATGCCGAGGGATCTATCCCGGGATAGACTTTTACGTCTTTTATGCCGCATGAGGGTGAACGGTCCTTGAAGAGAAATCCATCCATATCTTGTAAAGAATCGAGGTAACGTGCAGCGAAATTGTTCATCTCGCCAGTCACATCCCTGCCGGTATGAAGCTGCATCAACCGGTACATGTCTTTCTGGAACACGATTCGTATAGGGTCCCTCGGCACTCCGAGGCCAATCTCACATTCAGGGCATGTGGAGGCATACTTCACAAACGGCTTTAATTTTTCTACAAACGCGTCGTGAATGATCTCACCGTTCCAGCGGCACTTTGCAAACCCCAGACATTGACTGACAAATACATTTGGTTTGGCAATAGCTTTATCCATTAGATCCTCCTGCTATCATAAGCCCGATGAGGTAGCGCCTGGCGCTGTTTCGGCCGACAATATCAGCGGTCCTCTCCGCAATTTTTCCTTATTTGCGTAATATTCCGTTGTATGGCTGAATATCCGGAAACTGGTATTATCATGGCCAGCCCCGTCATGTTCGTTATCTGCGAGTCCATGGTCCGTCTTTGTTTACAGCTTTGAGCTAACGGCTATCTCTTGTCGTGTTAGCTTCACGCCTGCACAAAATTATCTTTTCACAGTCATCGAAGGAATGCAAGCTAAAATCCCTGGATCGTCAATCGAGTATCGTGGAAGAAAAGGAAATGAAAGGATCCCTGAGAGTGACGATCAGCCGGGTCATTCCTCTGTCTCAATGCCATCTCGGTTCAGTTAAGAGCCCTTCTCTTTTGCGAACCTGCAAAGGTGTGAACCTCGTCAATAACAAAGTTTCAATCCACGCGCCCACGCGGGGCGCGACTTTATGAAGATAATTATTTTTTCAATTCTTCATAGTGAAAGACTGTAATAAACGACCGCTGAAGCAAGTCAAGGTGTTGATTTGTTCTTTGTAGTATTCTACTCCTGCGAGAGAGGAGATGGCAAGCAGTTTCACACGGGCATGGAGTAGGGGGCGTGGAGCGTTGGTACGGCTTACCGGTTCAGGGGTTTTTATTGGATTATTGTGTTATGCGGCTTTGTCTGATAACATGAAAGGCTGAATTCTTGCGTATCACACTGCACCTGTGAGAGTATGCTGAAGATATTCAGAGTTGATTTGTGTGCGCTTATCGGAGGGAATAATGAAGATAGGACGAAATGATCCCTGTCCCTGTGGGAGCGGGAAGAAATACAAAAAATGCTGTGGCGCAAAAGATGATTTCCCGGATCTTTCCCTGCCCGATGCATTGAAAACGAATACACCGCTGGACGCTTATATGCGGCTTATCGGCATGGTCCACATGTACTACCAGGGACTTCTGGAATTTGATGACGATAAAAAGGAGCTGAAAAAAGCGGCACGGGAATTTGAGAAGGACTTTCGGCCCGGTATGGCTGATGGCATCCCCGATAGTCTCTACATGTCCTGGTTGTTATTCGATTTGCGATTTGGCAAGTCCAAAACGACTGTCTGCGAACGGTTTATTGAAAGCATGTCTCAAAGAGATCT
>CAYYLU010000107.1:6497-7828 GCA_964472475.1 uncultured Syntrophus sp.
TGCAGACAACTATATCGACGATGAGACATCCGGCAGCGAGGCTCCTGAGCGCTCAATGCCCGTCCTTGTCAATACTGATGGCGAGGCAATGCGCTTTTGCAAGATCGTGTTCAAGGTCTACAATGAAGAAGGGGTCAAATACTGCCTCAACTCTCTGAGGGGTTTTGACTACGATAGAAAACAGAAGGCCTGGATCTGGTTCAAGAAGGGAAATAAGCAGATATCAGTTCTTCCCACCACTTCACTGGGAACGGTGAAACTCAGCCGTGGCCGCCTCATTGCCGAAACCAACTCAGAAGAACGAGCTGAAAAACTCACAAAAAAGTTGAAAAAAGAACTGAAAGATATTGCTTCCTTCGAGAAGATGGAGGCGAAGGACTTTAATGAGCTACCACCTCTCAGCGAAGAGAAGAAAACACGCATTGCAAAAGAACGTGAAGAACTGATGAAGAACCCGGAGGTTAGAGCCAAGGTCCGCCGGATGGCCGAAGACTACTACTATAAAGACTGGCTTGTGAACCCCATGCCGGCGCTTTCCGGGCAATCGCCTGTGGAGGCGGTGAAGACACCTGACGGAAAGAGGAAGGTTGAAATACTTCTTGATGAGCTTGAAGGAATACAGGAAAGGAATCCTGATGACGTATTCCGCGTTGATGTAAATGAATTACGAAAGCGTCTGGGAATTGAACATTCCCTGCCGTAAATTGCTATCGATCTTCCGGCAGTCTCACCATGACCGCTTCGCCTTTGGCGGTTATTACACCTGCGGCCGTTACTGTGGCACTGAGGATCACCTTGCGCTGAGTGATTTCGACGACTCTCGCGCGGATCTCCAATTCCACACCCATCGGTGTAGGTTTTGTGTAATCCACCTTCAATGATGCTGTCACAAAACGGGGGAGTGGTTTTTCGCCCAGTTCAAATCCATCATGCCTGAGTCTCGCTGCTGCTGCTGTTCCTGCACAATGGCAGTCTACCAGCGAAGCAATGAACCCGCCATAAACATTACCCGGCAATCCTCCGGAGTATTGGGGCGCGGGAGTGAAACGGCAGATGCCTTCATCACCTTCCCAATAGCTCTCTATGTGCAACCCATCCCTGTTCAGCCTGCCGCATCCATAGCAATGGGAATAATTATCAGGGTAATAATCCTGAAAGTACTTGTGCGGCATGAATCAATTGTTTCACAGGAGAAGAAGGAATGTAAAGAAAAACATCTTGACATTGTTTTGTTTGGCCTTAAATTATTCAAGCAGTCACATTGAAGACACGAAATGGAGGTCTGAAAGTGCTCAATCTGGAAATAACAACGAAACTCTCTATAGAGGAAG
>CAYYLU010000108.1:0-7790 GCA_964472475.1 uncultured Syntrophus sp.
AATCATGAGAATTGTTCGCAGAGACTGCTCCGGACTGGCTATCCCGCAATATGTCATAGATATTCCTGGCGGCCTCGGCAAAGTCCCTCTTGATTACCCATACGTTAGGAAACCCGATGCAAGAAATGTGACGGTGGAAAACACCGAAGGAAATTTCGGCGCCTATGCCAACGATGCTGAGGAAAGCAGGTGTATACAATGTGGAATATGCAGGACGTAGGGTGTGGCGGAATGCAGGGTGTGGGAACGTAGAATTGGGAAAAAACAAATGCCGAGGAACGGAATTGAACCGCTGACACGGGGATTTTCAGTACTGAGTGCTTCTAAATTGCATGCGTTCATAAGTATTCGTATTTGCTATAGAACGTTTATTATCAACAATCTACATGATTTTGACATACACACATTGTCACACATTAAGCCTATTATGTTTAGATTAAGGGGCATAAAAAAGGCTTAAAAGGAAGAGAATCGATACAAGCTAGGGCTGGGAAACCAGCCCTTTTCTTTTTACCAGAGTCAAACATATACCGGTTGAAGAACATGATCACTCATGTAAGAACTCCTTCCTGTTATTCTCAGAACTGAGCTTCGCCGATGAATACAAGAATACGACTGGTAATTGCTGAAGTGGAAATGAGAACAGACAGAGCCATTTTGTTTGACTCTGCCTTTTTCAAGAGGTGTTCTGTCTGCTATTTCTTAATTTTTCGTTTCACCCCTGCCAATCCAACCAGACTAAGTCCAAGCAAAAGCAAAGTGGCTGGCTCAGGGACACCGTTGGGAGGGGGAGGCTCGTTTACATTGTAAATGATTTCCCCATAAGTGAGGCCAAAGCCTCCGTATTGTATGGTATCCCTTCCAAATAACGTCAATTCGTTGGTTCCAACTTCGAATAGGGACTGCATGCCACTGGTAAGCAGATATTCCAATTTCGTCGACGTAGGGGTAACTACACCAGCGCTGTTCATAGAAAATCCTGGCAACGGCTCGGCAAAGTTTTCAGTTGAAGACGTAGTTTGAATTGCTACAACCGTACCATTAATATACAGCGCAAATAAGTCATTGACAGAAGTCCGGAACGAAAAGGAGAGATCGCTGTAATCGGTGGGCAAAACGAAGCTGTAACGCTCGAACTTTCCCTGGAGATTTGAAAAATAAATGGTCGTTACATTCGGTACCAGAGTAAATGTGTCATCGGCCGGAAGTGCTGGAGCTGAAGCCGGGCTGGACGTTAGAGGTGTATTATTCGTCGTAATCGTACTGATTAGAAAATCTGTCTCGTCAAATGTAATCGTCGCCGCAGAAACAACATTTGACATTGCCATTAATACCGCCACCGACACTACCAGTATGCAACCTTTCCGTTTAAACATTCTGTCCTCCTTATAATGGATGATCGAGAAATCCGTTCACTAAACGATGAACATTTGAACAATCAACAGGAAGTAAGCAGAATTAACAGACCGAACGGCAGTATGAATAAAATATCCCTACGATTGAACTGCACATTGGGTGCCATGGATATAAGTGATCAATATTATTATAATTAAAAGATAAACAGAGTTACATTATGAAGACAATTGTAAAATAGTCCGACATCTGAGACTCGAGGTATCTCAAGATACGAGCGTATTGGAATACAATAATAATAAGTTATTTCATTAAGTTAAATGAAATGGGTACGGTTTATTGTGTAATTGCAATTTTGTAAGAAATCCCGAAAACGCTTTCAATTGGCAATAGTGACAAACAATAGTAGTTTGATTCTAATACTTTGTAGACTTAGTTGCTCAGCAACCTGCGCATGTCTTCCTGTAATGTTGTTTTCGATTTCTGCACTTTTATGCATCCTTACAAATGATAATCAGTGAAAACAGAAATAAAAAAAGGCAGGGCCCATTGGCTCTGCCTTTTTGAAGTGGTTTATAGCCTGCTATTTCCGAATTTTTCTTTTGATGCCTGCCAAGCCTACCAGACCAAGCCCAAGAAGAAGCAGGGCGGCCGGTTCAGGCACACCAGTAACGGGACTTGAGGTGATCTTGGCATACAGAGTGGCTTCGTTATCCTGTCCCTCCCAAGTGTAAAACTCGTTAGAAAGGGTAGCACCACCGTTCTGAGAGAATCCAAACAGGTTGAAATAATAGTTAGTTAGGCCATCACTAAAGAACGCGTTCACTAAGGGGTTTGCAAGCGTAACAATGTCCCGTTGATTCTCCAGGGAGCCAGTGTTTGGCGTCTCATCATGCGAGAATAAGAATGTTGCCGAAACTGCGCCAAAGTACTCGATACCCAAATCAATAAGAAGATTTACAGCCTCTATTCCGCTTCCTGACGGAATAGGAAAGTTATTGTGGGTGAACACGCCGAGCGCAAAAACTGGTCCATCCGATATAGCATCAAACGGTGTTTCAGTTGAAAGGAATGTATATGAACTTCTTGCCGCGTCCGGGTTCGGCCAACAACCAAACCACGTACATGTTTGGGTGCTTTCGCCCCAACTTACCGTGCTCAAGCGTCCGTCGTTCGTACCCATGTTGTTCGAGTCCCCGTCGTTCTGAATTGATACATTCTGTCCACCAGAAACACTGTCCCAATCGCCGTCAATCCCGTTAATTGCGAAAGTTGCCGCCGTGGCCATGCTCAGAGATAGCAAAACTATCCCCATAACCATTAGACCGAAAATTGCATACCTTTTCATACTGTCCCTCCCTAAATAATTATTGTTCATCTATAGAAGCAAAATGTATGCCTCAGTTTAATGTGAATATGTATATTATTGATATTATAGTGATATTTGAATCATTGGCAAAACCAGCCTAAGTTAGAAATGGATAGTTTTGTAAAGACCCCCGACAAATGAGGCCATTTTACTGGTAAATTATCCGATTTTTGACCATTGACGTGAGATAAAGCAAGGACTGTGTTGACTTTACCGCACATTTTGAGAAATGTAAAGGAATCCGACGCTCAGGCAGAGGATTGTTGCGTTCTATCGGTAATCGTTGGAAATCCATGCTGACAAAGCTATTTAGTTGTAGGTGTTGTCGATTCGGCAGGCGGGTTATCTATGTTGAGAATGTGGCCGGCCTATAGCTGGCCCTTTTTTCTTTGCAAATAGTATTAAAAGTGCAATAATCAATAATAAAAGCAAATTAGTAAGGGGGGCTTCATGAAAACATTTGTGTTAGCGATTGTGCTCATGCCTCTGGTATCTATCACGATGTCAGCATGTGCGACGGGACGCATAGAGCCAGTAATATGTTTACCAACCGAAACAATAGACGAGTGTAACGCCAAAACCCCTCAGATTATATGTCTACCAACCGAAACAATAGACGAGTGTATCCAAAAAAACGCGCTCGCCGAATCCCACTTGACCGAATCTGACAGAATCAATCAGTACAAGGGAAAACATCGATCGTTCTACAACGATATACCTGAAGCGTTGCTTAAGATACTTGAGAGTGCCCCTGATATACTCAACGATCTATCGAATGGGCCGTGGTGAGTTGAGGTATCAAACAGACGATCCTGCCACACCAGAAAGAAAGTGAACAGTAACTATTTCAAAGCTCTGAAGTGAATGAAAATGAATAAGAAAACGATAGAAGAAAGAGCGAAAGAGTTTTGGATGTCTTTTCATAAGTATTACCTTAAAAATATTGTTCAGCCGTCAATACCGAAGAAGCAGCGATCTGAATTCAAAAAATTTCTCAAATTGTATTTGGCCCTGTTAGATAATTCACCCGCAAAAAGACCCTACAGATGCATTAACGAAATCATACATCAATGGCGCTGTGCTGATCCGCTTTCAGCCAATCTGAGTAAGAAACATTTTCCAGCAGTCAAAGAGATGCTTCGTGATTCCCCCATACCTATACCCGATACCAAAATTCAAGAAGTAATTTTTTCGTTAGGTGTAATGTCACTTGAGAATAGATCAAAAGCAATCTCAAAAAATGACCCAGAAGAAGAGCTATCCAAACAAATAAAAATCAGAAAGAAAAGGCTGCAATTGTTAAATAAACTGGAACCAATTAGCTGTCTTGATGACTTCTCTTTTTTTCCTGATATCGAAGGAAAATGGCAGGACGAAGAAAAACTCTATGATGCTATATTGGAAGAATGGGAAAAAAGAAAACTGGAGTTCAAGAAAAACAACAATATTGCTGAACGTGGTAGCTTCAAGAAATATTACTGGAACGATAAGACAAGCAATCATTTTGCGAGCGCGGTCAATATACTTAAACCGTACTACCCTAAAGCGGACACCCGACTGCCCAAACCTTCGGAATTTAAACAAGCAGACGTTTACAACAAGATAGCCGAAATACTGAAACTAGTTTGGCCTATTTTATGGCCCGAAAATAGCAAGGACATAGCCGGACAGATTAAACAGCTTCATTGGAGGGCCGAGGGCTGGAAGTAAGTTCAGTATTTTTCTCGTTTACCCGTAAAAAGCAAAACTACGAGTAATATCAATTACTTGAATGTAGTGCTATAACCTTCTATAGTAAACGTATCGATGGAGGTTATGGCCATGAAACAAAACCCGCAACAGATTCCAGAATTCATCATTGAGCACGACTTGAACAAAACAGCTTTCTGTTCCGTTTACGAACTTACGGCGGAAATAGTGCCTGATTTTTCGGGAAGAATTGGTTTTCGTCTTCCGGCTAACAGGGTCTATTTCGAACTCATTGAACGTTGGAACAACAACGAGCCTGTACCTTGCCTTTCTTATGCCAACGAAATTCGCAAGCTCAGAGCGCGGATGCTAGCGGCAAAAACAGAACACGAACAAGGATGGAAGAATGGAAACAATACCATCAATAGATAAGCCTGACATTCTCCCTATAATCGAAGCGGTCACGCCAGTAAGGCAAAATAAAGCGCTATGCCCATTCCACGATGACCGGAACCCCTCTCTTGTGGTGAACGCCCGTACTCAGACATACCGCTGCTATGGATGCCATGCTCATGGTGATGTCATTGATTTCGTACAGCGATACCGCAATCTATCCTTCAAAGAAGCTCTTTCCTATCTGGGCATTTCAAGTAAAACAACAAAATCAAAAAGACACACCAAGACAAGCCTTATTCGTGAACTAAAAGAATTGGAAATAGAAATACATTACTGTGAATTCATGAAAGAGTACTCCATCATGCTGGGCAGCTTCATGAGGCTGATAAACGGGTATCTATTAGCAAACGGTGTTGAAACCGACTTCTCAGATTTAAACGATGAAGAGTATCATGAAGCATTACCCGAGGCTCTGAAGAAAGCCACCAGTCTTGGCAAAGCACACGGGATAAAGCTGTTCATAGATATGCAGCGGGAATACGGGAGAAAGCTGAATATCATGCACGGCAGAGACAGGCAGGCAAAGAAAGACCTCTACGTTGAATGCATGAGGCAGGGGGCCGCCAATGAGTAAACTCGGCGCAGACCTGCTGGATACTTTCGAGGTAAAAAAGGAAGCTCTTTCCGAACGTATTAACAAAATAGATACAAGTGCATCATTCGACGTACAGAAGGATACCATTCGAGATGTGATAGAAGAGATTGCCTGTACCGACGATGATGTTGAAAAAGAACTATACGTAAATCTTCTCTCTGACAAAACGGGCGTTGATAAGCGCGCTATCAGAAGACAGATAAAGACATATACGTGTCATGCCAGCGTTGAGGCTACAGATAACCTCACAATAGCTCACCCATCCTACGAGGTGCATGCACAGTTCATTTCATTGGGATTCAAAGAGACCGTGCTTGAGCAGAACAAACCACAACAGCGGAACATCTATCTTGTAGGAACAGGCGATACTTTCAAACTGTATGATTCAGGCATCGTCGACATGGGTGAAAAAAGGATCGTCTTTGATGAACGGGAACGGGTACTTGTTACCCTCAATGACAGATGGAGGAAAGAAAGCCTGCATACGTTCATAAACAATCCTCAGCCGCTTGAAGGTGTGTACGAAGAACTCAAAATTGTCATTAAACAGTATGTAGACTTTCAGAAGGAACCCATGTACGGGCTGATGGCAGCCTGGATCATAGGAACATATTTTCATAGATGTTTTCACGCATTTCCTTTTCTCTTCCTCTATGGGAAAAAACAGAGCGGCAAGAGTAGAACGCTCGACCTACTGGAAAGGCTTTCCTTCAATGCCATGAAGATTAAGGGCGTGTCGGTTCCGTCCATGACCGACAGCATAGACGGTATCAGGGGAACATTCATCATGGATCAGGCAGAGGCGCTTTCACAGAAGCAGAACGTGGAACTGTTAGGCATTCTCGCAGATTCATACACGCCGGGAGGGGGAAAAAGAAGGGTTGTCAATATCACCAACAAAAGACGGAGCCTTCTTGAATTCGAGACCTATTCACCGAAGGCTTTTGCATCCATCCAAGAAATAGACGCTGACCTGAAAGACAGGTGTATTGAGATAGTTATGATACGGGCGGATCGGGAATATGACTATCCTGAACCCTTCCTTCCAATATGGGCCGATTTACGTGACAGGCTCTATAGACTGCTACTCACAAAATGGCACGATACGAGACTGATATATCAGACGGCCGGTCTCGGCATGAAAAACAGAATAAAGGAACTCTGGAAACCGATAGACACGATACTGCTTCTTGAAAACGTTCCCGAACCGGAAAAGAACAGCATACGGGCGGCTTTCCTTGAAAGCATGGTTGAAACACAATCGGGGCTTACGGAACTGGAAGAGAAGCTCATTCAAACCTTGCTGCCGATGTTAAAGGATAGCGAAGAAGGTGTTTTCTCTGTCCAGGACATTCAGACAGAAATGAATATTCCAGAAGGTGAACGCTTCAAGAAAGATCAACAAAGCCGATGGATAGGGAAAACAATCAACAAGCTATGCCTTGCTTCTGAACAACTTGCCCGTGAAGGTAACAAGCGACGGTACAGATTCACCAAGCAACAGATCCAAAATATATTCAATCGTTATCAAATGAATGGATTTAATGGCGTAATGGCGCAATTCAATACAGAAGCCATTCTACAGACTGCCAATGAAAAAGCCGTAAATGGCGCAAATGGCGAAGCAATGACGCAGCCGACACGTGCGCCAATACACGCCAATACCACAAAAGTTAATGGCGAAGCGCAAACCCTTGATGGTAGCCGCTTACGCCAATACGCCAATACAGCCAATCATTTAATAGAAGATGATTTCGTTCACGAAGAAGATGAAGTATCGGAAATGAAATCCATGACCTGCTCTGATTCTAACGGCGCAGTAGCAGATAATTGCGGAGACGAACCACCGCCAAGGGGAAATTGTAGAAAAGCGAAGTGGAAGTTATATCCCACTACAAGAGAACTGGGCCACTACTGCACGGTCAATTCCGCATGGTGCCATGTCATGGGACAAAAAAACTAAAGGGGGCATATATGAAAGAGAAAAATGCAAAAGCAGTTTGTGTACCGGAAGACGGACTGGAAGAATATAACTTGTTTACCGTCTGCATCGAGGATGCGAAGAAATACCTTTATAACTTGCAGGAATTCGCATTACAGGAAATACAGGCTGACGCGAAATGTTGTGCATTCAAGAGAGACATTAACCCGCTACTGTTTGAAATGACTACTCTGGTGAAGAAATTAGTCGAGAGAAATCTTGATACTGCATACCGGATTGTTAAAGACCGACACGACCACGTAGCGACCTACGAGAGAAGTGCTCTGCCTTCGATATGGAAAGAGAAAGAATGTAAATGCAAGCTATCCCTTGAAGGTTAATTGCAT
>CAYYLU010000109.1:0-4548 GCA_964472475.1 uncultured Syntrophus sp.
GAAAAGGCGTTCGGAGTTTCAACAGACGAAACGGAGAAGGGGAGAAACGGGGAGACGGAGCAGAGGCAAAGAGGTGTACCGAGTTATTAGTTAGGAGTTTTCAGTAAAAGATGAAATAGAGACGGGGCGAAACGGAGACAGGTCGACAAACACCAAACACTGAACACCAAAGACTAAACACCAGACACCAAACACATTTCTATTCTTTCGACCCTATGACCCCACGACTCAATGGACTCAACGACCCTATGACCCAACGACTCATTAACCATAAAGGAAGGTTTGATATATGAATGTTAAAGAACAACTAAAGAAGGCGTTAATTGAAGAACTACATCTCGAGGATATCACTCCAGACGATATTGAAGATGATGCCCCCCTCTTTGGTGAAGGTCTGGGTCTCGATTCACTCGACGCGGTGGAAATTGTTGTTCTGCTTGAAAAACATTTCGGGATTGAACTAAAGACTCTTGATGAAGGGAAAGAGGCGTTTCTTTCAATCAACGCTCTCGCAGCGTATGTCGAAGAGAGGATGAAGAAATGACTAAGGGATCGGGCATAGTCAGCGTGTCCGGGATTGGCTGTGTGTGTGCAGCGGGGAATACGATTGACGAGTGCATGGATTCGCTTTTTAGAGAACGCAGAAAACCCGCGCCGCCTGTTCGTTTCACGTCCGGCCATACAACCACGTTTCCCGTGTTTGAAGTAGCGGATGATTTTGAATCGATAAAACTCCAGGGCAGGACCGAAGTCACGAGGACGGGGCGCCTGGCGCTTGTTTGTGCCTACCAGGCACTGAGAGATGCCGGTTTGAACGTTGAGGAGCTTATGAATAACCGGACAGGAATTTGCATGGGGACGACCGTGGGCACCGCCATGAACAATGAGACTTTCTATAGACAATATGTCAAGAACGAACAGCCTGATATAAAGCATATAAAAAGACTGCTTAGAAGCAACCCGTCGACAGTTCTGGCACGTGAATTCGGAACATCCGGCCCCTGTCAGACAGTTGCGAATGCCTGCTCATCCGGGACAGATGCAATCGGCATCGCCTATAGTTGGATCAGATCAGGTTTGTGCGACATTGTTCTTGCCGGCGGGGCTGATGAGCTATGTCATGTTACCTACAACGGGTTTATCTCTCTTATGATTACGGATGATGGACCGTGCAGACCATTCGATAAGAACAGAAAAGGACTGAATCTTGGGGAAGGCGCCGCTGTACTCGTACTTGAATCGGAACATCACGCGAGGAACCGTGAAAAAAAGGCACGAGGTTACGTTGTGGGTTATGGTGCTTCATGTGACGCGTTTCATTTTACCGCACCCCATCCGGAAGGACAGGGACTCAGGCGCGCGATTGCTAATGCAGTTGAGCAAGGCAACACATCGCTCAAGAATATCGCGTTTGTGAATGCGCACGGGACCGGTACACCGGACAATGACAGAGTCGAAACCCACGTGCTCGCTGATCTTCTGCCGGATGTACCTTTCATTTCAACGAAAGGCCATACGGGACACACACTTGGAGCAGCCGGCGCAATCGAAGCGGCATTTACTGTTACGTGTCTTGAAAGGGGTAGGCTCCCGAAGAATGCAGGATTTGATACGCCTGATCCGGATCTGCCGGCGGCGCCTGCATCAGCAGATATCGAGATCAGCAAACCTTTCGGCATTTCTGAATCGCTTGCATTCGGCGGTCACAACGGCGTTCTGCTATTCGCGAAAGACAAGGGGCTATTATGAGCTGTTCTATAAAAGGTATTGGTGCAGTGGGGGGATTCGGTTGCGGGATCGACACTTTACATGCTGCTTTGTCCGGGGTCGAGAGCGACAAGAAGACAGTACAGGTGAAAACAGCAGAAGGCCTAAAGGATATGCGTGTTTTTCTCGTGGACACTATAAGACTTAACGATTTCGTAGATAAAAGGATACTGAGGCGAGTTGATCACTACTCCAAGATTGCCCTTCTTGGGGCGCACCTGGCGTTGGAAGATGCCGGTATTCTTCTATCCGACCGTTCCAGGATGGGTTTGATTGTCGCTTCAGGGTACGGCCCCGGCAGAACAACCCAGTCTTTTCTTGATACATTCATTAACGACGGAGATAATCTCTCCTCTCCGACGTTTTTCTCAAATTCGGTTCAAAACGCCGCTGTTGCCAATGTCTCTATTGTACTCAAAATAACAGGACCGGGTCTCACGGTCAGCCAGTTTGAGATGTCCTTCGCCTCAGCGCTCTTTACGGCAAAAAACTGGCTGGACCAGGGTTATGTGGATTCCGTTCTTCTCGGTGCTGTTGATGAGTACTTTGATCAGTTGGGATACTTCTGGCACAGATTCTACGGCAGGGATGCTACAGATGACCACGAATTGCGACCTTTTGCTCTCGATCTTCAGACGGGTATTGCCGGAGAGGGAGCAGCCTTTTTTCTGCTCACCAAAACAGAAGATAGAAAAGACGAGAAATACGGCATTATTGAAGAAGTATCAATGGGTAGATGCGGAAAAGATCTGTTAGTTCCGAACGACTCGTTTCTGATCCTCGGTGCGGACGGCCATAAAAAGTGCGGCGAATTTTACAGACCTTACGTTGCAAACGGTGCAGCTGTATCGTATACGCCCATTTATGGGACGTTGCCGATCGGTCCTGCATTCGATTTGGCTATTGCGGGCCTGTCATTGAAACAAAAAACGGTTTTCCTCAACGCCTCTTCAGACCAATCGGGAACATACACACCATGCCCGCTCCACGGGACCCGGATCAATTGCTTGAAGATAGATAGCTCAGGAGAATACGGCCTGATCGGAATCTCAGGCTAACGGAAGAAACAAGAAAACAGGTTTACTGATTGGGATGATCCATACTTGTGTTAAATACGGGGGAAGAGGAGGCCATGTGAGGAAGGACAGAAATAATTTTTTTTTCTTTATGCTCGCGTTTATGCTCATGTCCGGCAGCCCAGTTTTTGGAGCAGACAAGCTACAGACTGTCGTACCGAACCGCTATGGCATGACCATAACAGGCGGTAACACGTATGATCCGAGCAGCAGGATATCATTCGCACAGGTTACGGGTTTTGCTCTGTTGGACCATGAAAAAATATTTCCGCATACCGCGCCGGATCCATTGCGGGTAAAATTTGAATTGAGCGTGGGCGCGTTGACAAGACCCGCAATGCGAGCTGTTGCCTCAGCTCACATCTTTTCGCTCTACTACATTGATGTCCTGACCACAGAAATGTTAAGACCTTACATCGAAGGAGGAATCGGAGGTATCTACACGGATTACAGATGGGCCGGACAGGGCACCCGTTTTAACTTCAATCCGCAGCTCGGAATAGGAACTGAAATAGAGACTGCAATGGGCGATACCTACATAATATCAACGAGACTGTTTCATGTATCAAATGCAGGGTTCAACAAGCAGAATAGGGGGTTGAACGCGGTGACACTATCATTGGGGCGTTTCTTTTGATGCTGATACCGCTTTATTCATATTACTTCGTTGCCGTCGTCGTCGCGCTCCTCGACGTACTCAAAAGTACGCCCGTGTTGAGTCCTCCTAGCCGCTTCGTTCTATAAACAAATCAGAATCATCACAAAACACGATAACTAAAGCAAGAACAGGGCCGGGTACTTCCCGGCCCTTCTTTTTCGCCGCCAGACTCGGATGGCCTTGGTTTTCCGTCTGATCACAGGGTCATCGAGTCGTAGGGCCATAGGGTCGTTGAGTCGAAAGAATAGGAACGTGTTTACTGTTTAGTGTTTGGTGTCTGGTGTTTGGCCGCTGGTCTCCATTTCATCTCCTGAAGCTCAGAACTCCGAACTAACAACTCCGAACGCTTCTTTGCCTTTGCTCCGCTTCCCCGTTTCTCCCCTTCTCCGTTTCGTCTTTTGAAGCTCCGAACTCGTCTCGTCATCCCTCCTTTACTTTGAGGGGGCCGTTTGCTAGAATTATCAGATTTATGGTCAATTGGAGAAAAGCCCCACTCATTTCTGTTTGTTGTCTCATTCTGCTCCTCGGCTGTAGCAGGAAGAAAGAAAGTACGCTTTATGATGAGCCGGGCAGACCTTCCTACGGTGATATGATGATCACCGGAAGTATCGGAGAGGCCTCAAACCTGATACCGATACTCTCTACGGACAGCGCTTCTCACGATATCGCCGGTTACGTTTTTAACGGGCTTGTCAAACTCGACAGAAATTTGAATATAGTCGGCGACCTTGCGGAAAAGTGGGAAGTCTCTCCTGATAATCTTGCCATTACATTTTATCTCAGAAGAGATGTTAAGTGGCACGATGGCCATCCGTTCACCGCACGAGACGTAATGTATACATATAAGGTGATTGTAGATCCCAAAACACCGACGGCCTACTCGGGTGATTTCAAAGAAGTGCAGGAAGCACAGATTGTCGATGAGTATACGTTTAGAGTTACATACAAGCAGTCGTTTGCGCCGGGGCTGATAAGCTGGAGTACGTCCATGCTTCCGGCACACCTGCTAGAGGGCACTGACATAACGAAATCACCGCTGGCTCGCAG
>CAYYLU010000109.1:4648-7652 GCA_964472475.1 uncultured Syntrophus sp.
AAATATGAATACAGTAAACAAAAGGCATTGAGTCTTTTGGCTGATGCAGGTTTTCAGAAGGGCGCTGATGGCGTTCTGCGCCGCAACGGCAAGCCGTTTGAGTTTACAATACTGCTGAATCCCAACTCCGTACGTTTTCAATGCGCTGAGATAATACAGAGACGCCTCTCAGAAATTGGCATTCAGGCGAAGCTACGGGTAATCGAATGGGCAAGCTTCATTAACGAATTTATCGACAAGAAGAACTTCGAGGCCGTTATCCTCGGGTGGACGATTCCGCAATCGGACCCCGACCTCTTTGACATTTTCCATTCCTCAAAGCAGGGTTTTAAGGAGCTCAATTTTGTTTCGTTCTCAAATCCCGAAGTCGACGAATTGCTCGTCAAGGCGCGCCACATATTTAATCAGACAGAACGAAAACGATGTTATGACCGCGTTCAGGAAATCCTGGCGGAAGAGCAGCCATATACATTCCTTTTTATCCCATACGCCACACTGGCGGTGCATAAACGGTTTAAGGGTATAGAACCGGCGCCTGCGGGTATTACCTATAATATAGAGAAATGGTATGTGCCCGAAGCCCAGAGGAGGTACAAGATAAATGCTGCGATATCTCCTTAAGCGTATGCTGTTCATGATACCCATGCTGCTGGGTATCACTATTATATCTTTTCTCGTGATACACCTTCCGCCGGGCGAGCCTGATGTAATGGGGTCAGAGATGAACCCGAAGGTCACGAAAGAAGTGCGTGAACAGATCAGATCCATCTACGGGCTTGATAAACCGCTGCATATCCAATACTGGACGTGGCTGAAGCGGTTTGCCAAGCTTGACTTCGGTACATCGCTTGCTCAGGATAGAAGACAGGTAATGGATAAGATTAAGGAACGGATCCCGATTACTATAACGATTGATCTCTTTTCCATGGCCCTGATCTTTTGCATCGGAATACCGATAGGGCTTTACACGGCCAGGCATAAAGATACAATCATCGATAAAGCTCTTACCACGTTTGTATTCGCCGGGTATGCAATACCCGATTTCTGGCTTGCCCTGCTGCTCATGATGTTTTTCGGTGTTTATCTCGAGGTGCTCCCTATATCGGGCTTAAGGTCCTTCAACTACGAAGAGCTTTCTATAGCAGGCAGGGCCTTTGACGTGGGTAGGCATGTCGTCTTGATTGTTTTCATCACTGCTTTGTCAGGGTTGGTAGGTATTTCACGGTACATGAAAAACAGTCTTCTTGAAGTCTTGCGGCAGGAATATATTGTGACTGCCCGTGCAAAAGGGCTTCCCGGCAGGACAGTCTTGAGAAAACACGCTTTCAGGAACGCGCTCCTGCCTGTCATAACAATACTGGGCTTCTCAGTTCCGGGGCTCATCGGTGGAAGCGTTATTCTGGAAAGCATATTTTCAATTCCAGGAATGGGGCAGCTTTTCTACGCAAGTGTTATGGCAAGAGACTACCCTACTATTATGGGTATTCTCGTGATAGGGGCTTTTCTGACATTGATAGGCAATCTGTTGGCGGATGTGTGTTACGCTATAGCCGATCCACGGATCCGAATCGGCTGAAGCCAATCGTATGAAAAAACGGCGGTCGGTTTTCGGAATAACCAGGACGCTCTTCAGAAAGTATCAACAAGATAGTGGGAATATCATTGTCTCATCGATATCGTTCTACGTGCTCCTGACATTCATCCCTTTTACCTTATTATCCATATGTGTGCTCGGCTATATCATCGACATAAGTGATCCGGCAGCTTATCTCCAGACGCTCGTGCGCAGCATGATTCCCGCTCCATATGACAAGGTGATCATAAGCAAGGTGCTCAACGAGTTGAACATCATTGCTGTAACAAGGAAATTATCAGGACCTCTGGGCCTTGCATTCCTTTTTCTCTTCACAATGAGACTTTTTGCCGTCATACGTCCGTCGTTTCACCTCATCTTCGGACGCAAACCAAAAAGCTTCTTTAGGGGTAAGGGGGAAGAGCTGTTATTGACGTTCTTCTTTTCGGCAGTGCAGAGCGCTCTATTCTTCGCCTGGATCACTTCACTTGTTGTGCAGACAAGATTCACTCAGGCATTCGGTGGATTTGTGGCAGGGACACCCATTGGGTACGTCTTCTCATTTCTGATGATGTGCCTTGTTTTCCTGTTTTTCTATCTACTCTATTATGTGCTGACGCCGGTTCGAAACAAGAAACTGCTTCTGATGTCTGCTGCGCCTGCTGTAATTATCTGGTACGCCGGAAGATACCTATTCAAGTACTTTATACTGTCGCTTGGCAGATATACCGCTTTTTTTGGAGCATATGGGGCATTCATCGCATTTCTGCTCTGGGTTTACTTTTCGACCTTTGTATTCGTGCTTTGCGCGGAGCTGCTTTCCATACTATCCGTCCGCGCACGCTGCAAAAATTGATCTGCTGTGTCAGACATTGCCGGCAGAGTTTCCAGCCTCTGTATGAGGCTACTCATCTGATCAATGGAAAACAGTCTGAAATTGATTTTAATACGCTCTTTTCTTGAGAGCACCTCATACACAAGAGAACCAAAAAAACGGTCTCTTGAAAAGCCGTGTTCGTACATCCAGCCTGAGTGAATAATATCTGAAAACCGTATCGTTTTCCGGGAGAATAAGCCGGAATACTCGATGTGGTCCCCGTCAATGACGATTCTCATCCTGAACCTGATTGCGAACAGTATTCCGACAAAAACAGAGGCGAGTATCGCCGGCATTGCTCGACCGGTTTGTACGGAGGTAAATAACAACGATATAGTCACTATTATGGCCATTAGAGCCACACCCAGCATGGCTTTAAGCGTAGGCTGATATACTTCCCGCTGTTCCCCGGCTGTGCAGGCCTGCCCCTGTTTCGTGCTTACCTCATCCATTCTGTTTTCCATCTGAGAGTCATTGAGTTCATTGAGTCGTCGGGTCATAGGGTCGAAAGAATAGAAATGTGTTTGGTGTCTGGTGTTTAGTCTTTCGTGTTC
>CAYYLU010000110.1:0-6373 GCA_964472475.1 uncultured Syntrophus sp.
GGTTATTCGCCAAACCTTCTCTGTGCCGTCTGGGTTGGGTATGACAAGAAAAAGAACCTCGCCGGGAGAGCGACCGGCGCCACGGCAGCGCTTCCTATATGGATCGATTTCATGTCAAAGGCGCTCCAGCATTATCCGAATGAGGATTTTAGGCAGGAAGAAGCAGCTGAATATTACTTCTGGTAGCAAATGAGGTGAACTTGAAACTACATGTTGTCTTATAGCCCCGGAGAATCAAACAAATTTGCATTGTTCACAGTATTTATTGATTTGTGTTTTAACGAATCGGGATTCGCACAATGGGGCACCCAAACAATACAAATATTTGACCCATACCGCATAAGCAAGGGGGATTAATGGAATTGCTGAAAAAAGTCTATCTCGGAAACACAATACAAGACTGGCTTGTTGCAGTCTGCATCTTAATAGCCGTGTTTGCTCTGCTGAAGGTCATTCAGCGCTTGGGAATTGGCCGGTTATCCAGGCTGTCCGCCTCTACGGATAATAGAATTGACGATCTTCTGGCCAATATGCTCAAAGGCACAAAGCTGTTCACCGTGTTTGTGGCCTCCTGTTACGTGGCCTCTCATGCAATTACGTTAAAACCTTCCTTTGCCGCATTATGGCAGAAAGCGGTTATCCTGACGTTGATTCTGCAAGGAGGATTCTGGGCAGGTGCCGGTATTTCTTTTTGGCTTGGCCGGAACATTCAAAAGCGTATGGATGAGGATACGGCCAGTGCCACCACGATCACCTTTCTGGGATTTGCGACGCGCATCATTCTGTGGGCTATTGTTCTGCTCTTAATACTAGACAACCTGGGTGTCAACATCACCGGCCTGATTGCCGGTCTGGGCATAGGCGGTATTGCCGTGGCTCTGGCGGTGCAGAACGTCCTGGGTGATCTTTTTGCTTCTTTGTCGATTGTTTTGGACAAGCCCTTTGTTATTGGCGATTTTGTTGTTGTAGATTCGTTTTCAGGCACTATCGAACATATCGGTTTAAAGACCACGCGAATCCGCAGCCTCAGCGGGGAACAATTGATCTTTTCCAACAATGATCTCTTAAAAAGTCGTGTCCGTAACTACAAGCGCATGTCTGAAAGGCGTATCGTTTTTGGCTTTGGCGTGGTGTATCAGACCTCTCTGGAAAAGCTGAAGGCTATCAAAGACATCATCCGCGACATAATCAAAGAAGATAAAAGGGCCCGTCTTGATCGGGTCCATTTTAAAGAATATGGCGATTCATCGCTGAACTTCGAAGTTGTCTACTTTGTGATGGACCGTGACTACAACATGTATATGGACGTTCAGGAAGGAATCAATCAAGAAATGTTTCGACGCTTTGAGGAAGAAGGCATTGAGTTTGCCTACCCGACTCAAACGGTCTTTATTCAGCGTGACGTGCATGTCGAACGTTGACCATTTCTGTCCGTCCATTCTATGGGTTTTACGGCGATCGATCGGCAGGCGTAATTACAAATCCTAATCGAATTCTATCTTGTAATACGTCATTACGCTGCTTTTGGTACCCACCGTACTTTCAAGGTCTATCCGTTTCGACACGTTATATCTTAGGCCAAAGAGGTTTTCACCGGTGAAAATTGACCGTCCATAGCTGATATACAGTTTTGGCGAAAGATATTTACCGATTTTGATGATTGAGCCGGAAATATCACCGCTGCCCGATTCTATCTCAATTGTATCCAGTCCCAATCGCCTTTTCAATTTGTCCTGAAGCCCTGACGATCGACCTGAAGTCAGCAAGGCTCCGGCAGCACGGGCAAGCAGTGCCGTGTCACTTTGTCCGCCATATCCCGGTCTGCCGAGGACAATGTAGCTCAGAATGTCCATGTCCGGCATGGCAGGTTTGGAGTATAGATCTACAAGTGGGGCAGATACCGTCCCCGTGATCCTGACTCCTGCCAGCACATCGTCCACTTTTCGCGTCGCGAGTCCGTCAAGGGTAGCCTGATCCAGAGAACCACCGCTAAACACAACGTGTCCCTTCGCAATGTCGAGTTTGACACCATACGCATCATATTTGCCGTTTACAGTGGAGATAACACCCCTCGCGCTGATATCGTTCACATCCCTCATCGCAATCTGGACTGTACCCGTCAGCCTAGTATCTACCCCAAAAGCATTGACCCGCACACGGTCACCGAGGGTAACCGCCATGGTAACATCGACGGGAAACGGGGAAGTCTCTCTTGGTTTTGCCTCTTTAGTTATTACTATCACATCCGGACTCGGTTTGATCAATGTGTCTTTCAGTTGCTGCCGGAATAAGGCTTCCGGGACGAGCATCGAACCGTTCACGGAAAGGTTTTTTGTCGTTCCGTCGAAGGTTAGGTTGGGATTGATCGATACCTGCATTTCGGGGAGATTGACCGCCTGAAACCGCTCGCCCTTTAGTGTTCCTCGAAATGTGCCGATTCGCCGGCTCTCAAGACTGAGAACGGCATCGCCACTGATGTGGCCGGACCCCGAACGGATGAAAAATGATGGTATAGTCACCTGGTCGTTATTCAGAAGGACATGTGCGTTCATGCCTTCTAATCGGATACCGGCAGACGGCAGGTACGCAGCTGCATTGCTGAGATTCAATCGGCCGTCAAGTAGGGGCTTGGCGAAGGTCCCGCGTCCCGTCAATGCGAAGTCGATGTTCCCGCCCGTTTCCTGGACAAGCCCGGGAAAAAGAGCGGAGACAATGCCTTTCTCTCGAAGGTTACCTTTCGCTGTAGCTACAATTGAGCCGTTGTCGTCTATCACGAGTGGAAGCGTTGCAGAAAACGGGAGCTGGAATGACGCTTCAAGAAATCCGTGTTGTGCAAGCGCCAGGTTTGCGTACCCCTCAAGTTGTGTATCTTTCCATGTCCATTCCAGGGCTGCCTCTTTCGGTACTGCTGTGATTTCACCGGCATCGGATTGCCAAGTAACGGATCCTCCGGTAAGAACGGTTTTTCCGGAAAGACTAAAACGTTTCCCTGGGAGAAGTTCCCCTTTTGTATCTCCCGCCAACCTACCTTTAATGTGCAACGTATCCGGGAATATCGGGTCCAAAATATTCATGTCGATGGTTTTCCAGGCGAACTGAAAAGTTCCCATCTCCGGCAGGGCAAGGGCAGCGGGTTCTTGTGAAGACACAGCGGCATTAACCTGCCCTCCGCCTTCCAGATTGATGTCGCAGGACATATGGAGGCCTGATTTGTTCCAGGCAAGCTCACCGTTCATATTGACAACTGCCAACTTAAACAGTCCCTTTGATACCCTGCCCGACCCGCTAAGTTTGCCCGAGATGGAAAGATCTTTCCTGCCTGACCATTGTCCCCGAAACGCACCTGACGTGTACCCCTCAAGACTCGCTGAACCGGCAAGCCTGTTAAGGCGAGTAAGGTTGACTTGCTGCCAGCGGACGTCCACAAAACCAACAAGACGATCCGTAATGATATCGGCGTTGATTTCAACCCTTTCACCCTTTTCCGTTATCAGCGCGAATGGTGCAAGAAAAACTTTCTTCTTTGATACACTCACGTTGGAAGCTTCTTTGAGGTCATACCTTCCAAAAAGCGCTTCCTTTCCCGCGACTTTGAGGATAGTCCCTTTCCAGGCACCGTCGGAATAATTTCCCTGAGCCACTACATCAACTCTATCATCATTGTTACTGATCTTGAGGGTGATTCTGTGACTATCCAATCGTCCATATGTTCTAAGCCGGACAAGATTCAAGTGGACAGAATTATAAGAGATATTGCGTCCTGCAATGTCGAAGTCAATTTTGTCTTTGTATCCGTCGGGTATCGCTATAGTTCCGCGAAAAGATGAAGCGCGAACACCGCCGTAAGAAATATTTCTTCCCTCAATGTTCATAATTCCCGCGGGCTCATTGTCACGCCAGCGCGCCCAACCCTTCGCGGAAACGCTGCCTTTTGTTCCGGGAAACGGTTTTGAGGCATCATCGATTTGTATCGAATATGAAAGTCGCTGCTCAAGCGTCCCCGCCGCCGTAATGCTGAAGCCGTTCCCTTTCGCAGATAGTGTTTTGACTTCAAGCGTTTTGTTATGCAAGGCGACATCAAGCTTTCCCGATACTTCCCTTTTTTGAAAATGACTGTCAGAGATGACCGCGACGAAAACCCCCTCGATCGGAAGATCATCCCGTTTCTTCAGGCGAGCATCTAGCTCCATGTTGATGTTACCCTCAAGATCCGGGTGTGCTGTGGCAGGGTTCAGGTTTTTCCCGGACAGGTGTGCCGAGAGCAGAGTATTTCCACCCCATGATGCCTGAATCTTTCCGAGGATTGTACCACCCAGACATTTCCCCTTGAGGGCTGCTATTTGTACATGGTCTATGTCCCCATGAATATTGGCGTCCAGCTCCACACTTCTCCAGGAGGCCCCGATGTTCTTCACGTTGAATCTTCCGTTGTACTCCTCGAAGGTACCACTGATGGCAAGATTGCCCGAAAGGTCTGTAGCCACATTAGTTTCCGGCTCAATGTCAAGACCTATTATCTTTGTCGAGAGAGCAAAGGCCGGTTTGTTCCCTGAAAGGTCCAGCACCCCAGTTGCCTCTATGCTTCCCTTTCTTTCTTTCTCCGTGAACCTTCCAGCACTGACACGGACTGTCTGACGGGTAATGGCAATCCTGCTTTCCACATTGAAACGCTCCCGGTTGCCTGCGAAGGTTTTCAGTGTCACGCGTCCGGCAACCTGCTCCTCTCCTGTTGACGGCAGTAGCCTAGCGTCAACAGACACGGTATCGATTCCGGCAATCTCTTTCCGCAACGCAATCTTGAATTGTCCTTCCAGTTGTGGCCGGTTAAGATTGACTGCAAGGCTTCCTTCTGCCGCGCCGTATGAAGTCCGTGTGCTCATCTCGTCTATGTGCAGTGTCCCTCTGCGCCACAGGACTTTTGCAGCAATACTGTCGACGACTGCTGCGAGTTCTTTATTGGGCCTGATATACTTCAGGTCGTCTAGGCTGAAGTTGTCAGCGCGGCCCTGAAGAGAAACCAGCCACCCCGGGATCCTCGGCAGTAATAGGTCGTATTGAGTATCTTCGGAAGGTTTGTTGCGTGTGATGACGACACCACGGATCGCGAGACTGTTGATTGACAATTCACCCATGATTAATAAAAGGGGTCGCCATTTCAAGTCCACAGCTCTTACCGTTATGTTAGTCCGTTGCCTGTTTACCTTGATATCCTGCACCGAGAGAGAATCACCGATTGTGCCGGATATATTCCCGATCTTGACAGTTTCTGGAAGGGCACTCGCGATCCTTTTCAGAAGAAATGAGGTACCTGTGGCAGTATACATGAACCAATAAACGGCCCCGAACAACGCACACAAAAGAAAAATGATCAGGTAGAGTGCGAGAGGTCTTTTCTTCATATTCCCAAGCCAATTGAAATGTGCAGTCTGAAATCCGGTTTTTTTACACCGATCTGCCGGGCAATATCGAGCTTAATCGGGCCAACAGGGGTGTAGTAGCGGACACCTATTCCTGCGCCCTGCGCAAGTTGCATATTTGAGAAATCGTTGAAAGCGTTGCCTGCATCATAGAACGCGGCGACACCCCAATCTTTGCCTAAGGCACGCTCGATTTCAATGCTGGCAACCAGAATGTGTTTACCGCCCACGACATCTCCGTCGGCGTCTTCCGGCCCAAGTGACTTGTAACTGTATCCCCGAACACTCCGATCACCACCGGCGAAGAAACGCAGAGCAATGGGTAAATCGGAGCGTGATTCATTCTGGACTGTCGCCCCAATCTTTGCCCTGGTGTGTATGGTAAACCTCGCAGGTAGGGGCAAAACCAAACCCCCTTCGGCGGTCATCTGTACTAATCCTATGTCCGAGCCAAGAAACTGGTGTGTTCCCTTCAGTTCTGTCGTGAACCTGTAACCTCGAGTCGGACGCACCATATTGTCGTAATAGACTCCCGAGAGGCGACAGCCCGGCAACAGTAAGAACGAGTTTGTCTTTTCATTGCCCGCGTCCGACCGTTCTTTCATCATCTGGACAAAGAGCGAGCCCGCAGTAGTTTTTCCAAGGGTCCTCGCCCGTTCAAATTCCGCCGTCACAGATTCAGTGAAAGACGCCGCTTCATCTTCACGCTTCACGTTAAAACTTAGCAAAGAGAAGCTTTTGGTATCTTTTTTATCCGGTATAGTGTAACCAGCGCCTATTGTTTGAAGGGATTCGCTGATATCGATTCGGGATTCGAATTTATGACTTGTTCTGAATAGGTTCACGTCCTCATAGCGTACGGATCCCTTTGGGCCAATGTCCGTTTCATAACCGACACCAAATTTCAGGCGCTTCGGTTTTGAGGGTTTGAGCACGATGTCCACCGGGATACGGTA
>CAYYLU010000110.1:6473-7629 GCA_964472475.1 uncultured Syntrophus sp.
CCGGTATCTGGCGCACAAAATACTCGAGCCATCTTTTATTGACCGTTCCATTTTCCACGAGACCGGCCGGCAGCGTGAGGGCAGTCTTGACGTTTTCAAGTTCGCTGTTTTTAATTCCTTCAACCACAATTTCCACAGGACCGTTCGCCCTAAGACATAATGGTGCGCAACAGACTGCGAGAGTAAGAGCAAGGCGCAGCAAATACTGCACATATGCCCAATGTACTTCCTTCTGAAAAACGACGAAAGCTTCCCCCTGTTTCCGCACTATCTTGCCTGTTCGAGAGGAAAGACCGTATCCCTCGGAGACATTCTTTGCCAAGAGTTCACCTCGATATAAGGTTGTTTCTGCCTTCCGACTAACAGGTTGGAACGTGATGCCGGAGCACAGATGACAGTTCTACCGAGCTCCGCTTAAAGGGCAGAGTTCGCACATATCGAAGGTCAACGATTCGTTGTGCCTGGAGACGACCCCGGCACTATCCTTTCCAGCTTGTCTTCGAGCTCTCCGATATAGGCAGACAAGCTGTTGCCCGATTCTTCGATACTGGTTTTAACATCCTTGTCAATCCGGTCAATCCTTCTCAGGATCTCCGCCCTTGATTCATTGTTTATGTCGGACAGTTTTTGTATTTCTTCTTTCAAGAATTCGTGAAGCTTGGTAAATCGGGATGATTCTTCCTGTTCTGCAAGCTCGCGCATTGACTGAAGCGTACGCTCGTGACGTCTTACTTCGAGCAGAGCGGACGTCTGTAGAAGGAATGAGAACAACAGAAACACGACGGTAAGCAAAGCTGTAAGACCAAGCATGATAAGACCAAGAGGCGCCTGGACAACGCCGAATAACAGTGAGAGGGTTGTCGGAGTCGTAAAAGCCCCCCAGTTTATCACGGCAAATATAACTACCAGAATCAGGCCGATCAATAACAAGACTGTGCGGAGTTTCATGGCCGTTGACCTCCTTTCAATAAGTCTCTGTCATTTTACAGTATAACATCGAATTCCTTTCTCTTCCAGGTGAGCGAACAGGCATCCCCGAAGCGACATGTCTGTACCGCGCATCTTCATACATCTCGGCACCATCTCACGTCACTACTGGTCGTATGCTCCCGGATAATTCGGTTCACCACAGGCAATTATCTTTCTGTTGGCCGGC
>CAYYLU010000111.1:0-7587 GCA_964472475.1 uncultured Syntrophus sp.
ATAGTCCCAAGGGGGTTTGAACCCCTGTTTCCGGCGTGAGAGGCCAGCGTCCTAGACCACTAGACGATGGGACCAAGACTTGAATAGTAGCAGAAAAGTATTAATTTTTCCAGCGAAATGTAGAGCCTGACTGCCCGTTAAAAAATGTTGTTCGACAGGTGTGAAAGAAAGATCGTTGACTCATAAATGATGTTACCGAACGCAATGACCTCTTAGAGGGGCAGCCCGGAGCGATTTGTTTGCAGCAGTGTTGATTATTAAGAGACGGCGATATACAATTGAGCAGAGCCGCGGTTATGGCGAACGGAGGCATGCATGTTTGGTCTGGGAATGCCGGAATTAATTGTAATCCTTGTTATTGCGGTGCTTATATTCGGTGCCGGACGGATCTCCGAGATAGGCGGGGCAATAGGAAAAGGCATCAGGGGTTTCAAGAAGTCAATGAATGAAACCGACGAAATTGATGCTACGCCTGGCACAAAGGATGGTCCGGGACCGGAGAAAAAGCAGTAGCATTCACTTTGTTCTCATGTGGAGAGAATCAAATTCCTTGATAACCGAAGGAAATGTTTTTAGAATGCAGCATGGAAATTGCGAACGGTTTCGATAATTCTTCCATTCTCCATGCTGTTGATATCCTCACGTCCGGAGGAATTATCGCATTTCCGACGGAGACGGTATATGGTCTGGGAGCAGACGGCCTCAATGCATACGCGGTGGCAAAGATATTTGAGGCGAAGAACAGGCCTCATTTCGATCCACTTATACTACACGTTGGCCAAAGCGACTGGGTAGACCGGTACGCTGAAACAGTACCGACGGAAGCGCTGAAATTGATTAAGGCCTTCTGGCCGGGTCCACTTACATTAATTCTGCGTAAGAAACATATTGTGCCCGACATTGTGACTGCAGGGCTACCGACTGTAGCAATGCGGATGCCGGCTCATCCGGTGGCGCTCGCCCTTATTCAGAAGTTCGGGAGCGCTCTTGCGGCTCCCAGCGCAAATCCATTCGGATACGTGAGCCCGACAAAAGCCGATCACGTTTCTAAAATGCTGGACGGGAAAATCCCTCTGGTTCTCGATGGCGGGGATAGCGTGTTCGGCATTGAATCCACGATTGTCTCCGTAACGGACAGAGGCGTGCGTATTCATCGTCACGGGGCCATAAGTGAAGAGGAACTGAAACAGCGTGTGCACATAACTGACGTTGACAGTTCTGATCCTGATTATCGTTCTCCGGGAGAACTGCCATATCATTACTCTCCTCACAAACCATTGAGAATTATTAACAGAATAGATGAGATTGAAATTGAGAATTCTGCTTTTCTTGCGTTTAAACAACCCGCAACGAATCCAAAATCAAGATATCTTCGCGTTCTTTCGAAGAGGGGCGATCTGAAAGAGGCAGCGGCGAATCTCTTCTCATACCTTATCGAATTGGATAACGCTGATACTGGAATAATTTACGCGGAAGAAGTGCCTGCAAAGGGAATAGGAAGGGCAATTATGGAGAGGCTCTTGAAAGCGGCAAACAGGAGCAGGTAGTTGGCAGGACGTTGCTATTTTCCATTTAGCGTGTTAAGGTAAATCGCACGTGGCACTGTTCCGTGTCGCTGTAAGTTAGTGATTTTAAAACTCATACAGAAAATGGGGCTACAATGCCAAAAATAGAAAAAGCTTTAAATAACAATAGCTTACATGAGTATTCTCACCATTTTTACACAGGTTTTCCACAAAAAATGTGGAAAAGTTTTGGAACTGCTTTTATTTCGAAATCTTGTATCACACTGTTGTGTCTCATTCTTCTGATTTCATGCTCATCAATGAAGAAAACAACAGGAAAGGAATCAAAGGCAAAGATAGAACCGCCCGCAGTGGAGAATACTGTAATATCGATGAGCGAAGAAGAGGTCAGAAAGAAACTTGGTGATCCGACTACGGTTAGCCTGACGACTGAAAACCACATACTCTGGACCTACGCGCCTGATTGGAAACTGCTCCCCGACAATAAAGACACGGTTTATGTTGAATTCGAAAACGGAAAAGCAATAAAAGTAACTAAGGCAAAAAAGTAAACGGGTGAACCATGATATGTGAAAAATGTGGGTGTGAAACAGATTTTGCAGCCTGTTCTCATTGCGGCGCCTCAATTAGGAAATTGGGGGCGTTCTGTTATCTTTGCGGTCAAAAGTATGAAACGGCTGCTGTTGTTGAAGAGGACCAGGACACAGATGATTTTGCCGCGCGCATCCTTTGCAGTGATGGTGCATGTATAGGTGTGATTGGCGAAAATGGTCTTTGTAAGGTTTGCGGAAAGCCTTACGTTCCCGAAACAAACGCATAAATCCCTGCTTGTATTACTATCTTCCGATAAGACGAGAGGAATCTTCATAACTACAGGATTGGATCACAGATGGGTATATTTGAGAAAATAAGAGATGGTTTGACCAAAACACGCGATCAGCTGATTACGCGCGTCCAGTGGGCTGTTTCCGGTAAACCAATTGATGAAAGCGCGTTTGAGGAGATTGAAGAAGCTATTATATTGTCCGACGCCGGGTTGGAAACTGCGCAGGTACTTGTCAATGCGCTGAAGCAGAGATGGAAAAGAGGGCAGCTGAAGACAGAAGATGACATAAAGCAGGGAATGAGAGAGGAAATCCAGCGCCTCCTGACAGGTGTTGAAAAACAGATTTTATTTAATGAATCGAAGCCGTTTGTGATTTTGACTCTGGGTGTAAACGGGGTAGGAAAAACAACCACTATAGCGAAGTTGGCCAATATCTTTCTGGGTTCCGGCAAGACGGTATTACTGGGTGCATGTGACACCTTCAGGGCCGCCGCCATTGAGCAGCTTGACATCTGGGCGGGCAGATTGAAGGTGGACATGGTCAAACATGCAGATGGATCCGATCCGGCCGCTGTTGCTTATGACGCCGTAAAGGCGGCACGGGCCCGCAATGTAGACGTGCTGATTCTTGACACGGCAGGCAGGCTCCACACAAAAGCGAATTTAATGGAAGAGATGAAGAAAATAAAAAGGGTAGTCGCTAAAGAATTGCCGGGTGCCCCCCATGAAGTGCTCCTTGTCGTGGATGCGACAAACGGACAGAACGCTATTGCACAGGCAAAGGCATTCCATGAATCAATTCAGCTCACCGGAATAGTTGTCACTAAGCTCGATGGCACCGCCAAGGGAGGATTTGTCTTGCCGATCGCGCACTCTCTTGGAATACCGGTGCGCTACATAGGTGTTGGCGAACAGATGGATGATTTGGTTCCATTCAGCGCCAAAGCGTTTTCGGAAGCGATCATTTAACACCAACCGGATAAACCGGCTTTCCTGACTTGACAAAACAGTCAGAATGATCATACATTTCGATGATCATTCAAATACTCCATATATGGAGAAAAATGAGACTACTCAGAAGATTTCTCGTGTTTGTTGTATTGAGTACGACTCTTGTTATTCCTGAAACTCTTTTTGCACTCGAAAATATCCGAAACATAACCGTTACAGGAGAATCAAAGGCTGTTGTTGAGCCGCACTACGCAATCATCAGAGTAAACATGCGGCATGCAAATGTCCGTATGACGGTCAGTCATGAACAGTTGATACAATCCATTACAGCACTCATTGATGCATTGAAATCAGCCGGTCTCACGAATTCGGATATCAAGAAATCGATGATCAGGCAGGGTCAGGAGTTTTCATGGGAAGCCAATAGGCGTGTACTGAAAGGGTACTTTTCTGAGTCCGTCATTGAGCTTCACGTAAGAAATATTGAGAGAATCTACAGCGTCTACAAGACCCTGTCGAACTATCCGCAGCTTACCATTTTAAGTACAGAATACAAACGAAATGACGAATTTGAATTGCGCAAGGCAGTCACGGAAAAGGCGTTGTTGGATGCGCGAAAAAAAGCTGAGTACATGGCTGCTGCCCTTCAAGTAAGAATTGGTAAGGTGCATTCAATTCAACAGGGTGGACAGGAAATGCGACCTGTCGCAAAGCTCTACGCTCAGTCAGAGAATAGGGCGTCCGATGAAGCTACATCTGATTACGGGACCATCGAAGTGACGGCGGCTGTTATCGTGGAATTTGAATTGGAATAGAACAATGAACGTATTTCATTAACAGGAGGGAATCATGCCCGAGTTTGGAAACGCATTTTCCGGTTTCAAAAGTGACAGAAAGCTTACCCACGAGGAACTTATCCGAGCGATTCGCTTCATGGTAGCGGCGGAATATGAAGCTGTTCAGTTGTACATTCAACTCGCAGAATCAACGGACGATAAGCTTGCTATAGCTGTCCTCCGGGATATCGCCGACGAAGAGCGTGTGCACGCGGGAGAATTTCTGCGGTTGCTTCGCGAACTGGCTCCTGATGAAGAGAAGTTTTACGCCGAAGGCGCGGCAGAGGTCGAAGAGGAATTAGCAAAACTAAAATAAGCAAACCGTTCAATAACGGACCCGTGTCCGGATCGGGTCCGGAACCTCCCTAGTACCAGCCTACAAAAATAAATGCACAGAGTTTCCGCTTTTGTCGTCATTCCGGACTCGATCCGGAATCCAGTATTCGTAAGGACTTCTGGACCCCCGTGCCTGTGCCCCAATGGGTATTCGCCGGGGCGACGGATTGGAATCTATGCAAGCTGATACTAGCCTAACTTGACAAAGCCAGACTCAGTGAAAATATTAATATCAGTGACGATATTGATTTGAGGAGGTGCTTGACTATGCTGTGGACAGAAGGTTTTGGAACGTTCGGGAGAGGGCTTGATCCCTGGTCTGAATTCAGGCGCATTGAAAACGAGATGAACAGGGTTTTATCAAGGTTTGCTTCACCGTCTACAGGTGAGTTTCCAGCCGTGAACATCTGGGCGGACAATAGTGAAGCCGTTGTTACTACAGAATTGCCTGGAATCGATCCTAAGGACGTGGAGATTTCAATCACGGGCAAGACTCTTGTTCTTAATGGGTTGCGTGAACCCGCTGATGTGAAGGAAGGCGAAACGTATCACCGCAGGGAACGCTGGTATGGAAAATTCACCAAAACGATCGAACTTCCCTTTGTTGTGGAGGGTGATCGGGTTGAAGCAAGCTTTTCGAAAGGTATTCTTACGATTAAGCTACCAAGGGCAGAATCAGAAAAACCTAAGAAGATAGCAGTCAAATCAGTATGATCCAGGAGGTGTAATTATGGCGGAAAAAAACCAGGATATGCAAAAACAGGAAGATAAAGGTGAAAGGATTGAAAGGGCGCGAGCCGTGAAGATATTTCATCCTGACGTAGATATTATGGAGCGTAAGGACGACATCATGGTCATTGCGGATATGCCGGGTGTCGATGAATCCTCGGTGGATGTTACACTTGAAAACAATGTGCTGAACATATACGGCAAGGTCGACTGGAATGCTCCGGATAATCTTAAGCTGGCCCACGGTGAATACGGTATGGGCGATTATCAGCGGATGTTCACCCTGACCGGAGAAGTAGATCGGGGAAGAATCGAGGCAACTGTCAGCAACGGCGTATTGCGAATTATTCTGCCCAAGGCGGAGGCTATAAAAACCAGGAAGATAGCAGTCAAAGCCGAGTAGTTGGGCGTATTGTAAATATGTGAAGGAGGTTAACATGGCAAAAAACAACCTTACAAAACAGATTGAAAGAGAATCGCTTGCGCGTTTCGATGAATTGAACCCCTTTTACACATTGAGAAATGAAATGGATCGTCTGTTTGACAATTACTTTCGGGGCTTTGAACTTGATCGCTTTGGCAGCGGGTCCTTGGCATTTCAGCCCAAAGTGAATGTTGCAGACAGTGAAAAAGAGATCACGGTTTCCGTCGAGATTCCGGGGATGGATGAAGACGATATTGAGCTGGCGCTCACGAAGGATGCTCTCACAATCAAAGGAGAAAAAAGGGAGGAGAAGGAGAACAAGGGGAAGAACTATCACCGCATGGAGCGGACCTACGGTTCTTTCAGCCGCACGCTTCCACTACCTGTCGAGATAAATACAGATAAGGCAGAGGCAGCGTACAACAAAGGTGTTCTGACGATTAAGCTTCCCAAAACTGAACAGGCCGTAAAAGAAACAAAGAAGATACCGATAAAAAAAACGTAAAGCTTAAGACGCGCGGACAAAAGGGCCGGGTATTCTCCCGGCCCTTTTTAGTGACAGTAATGCCTGATTGACAAGCTTTTGATTCTGGATAATACTTAATACCGTTACGGCCAGGTATTCAAAAATTCAAACGCGACTTCCGCGAAGAGGTGAACCATGAAAAAGACCATCATTGCTTTTTGTTTATTATTAGCGGGCTGTGTGAGCATTCCGGAAGGAGTGAAACCGGTGAATGATTTCAATCTCGAGAGATATCTCGGTATGTGGTACGAGATAGCGCGACTGGACCACTCTTTCGAAAAGGGCCTCTCTCGCGTAAGCGCTGATTATAGCCTCCGCCCGGATGGAGGTGTAAAAGTAACCAATAAGGGTTTTTCCGTCGCTGATCAGAAATGGAAAGAGGCGGTCGGAAAGGCCTATTTCGTGCAAGGTCCCGAACAGGGATTCCTGAAGGTTTCCTTTTTTGGCCCATTTTACGGATCCTATGTTGTTTTTGCGTTGGACCGGGAGAATTACCGGTATTCTTTGGTCTGTGGTCCGGATAAATCGTATTTATGGATCCTGGCTCGAACCCCGACACTGGAAAAACATATCATTGATGATCTTGTCAGGACGGCACGATCGGCAGGATTTGACACTGATAAGCTGATCTATGTCAACCATAATTGAATGTTTCTGTCATTTGTTAAGAACTGATGCATGTTTTTTCTCATTATCGAAACCGGATAGTAAGGGGAGATGAACCTATTGTGGATGAAGAGAGACAATTCAGTTGGAACGCCGAAGACTATGCGGCAAACTCCGGGACCCAGCAAACATGGGCTCGGGAGTTGATCTTTAAGCTGAATCTAAGAGCTGACGAGTCTGTGTTGGATATTGGCTGCGGCGACGGCAAAATCACCGCAGAGATATCAGAACGCGTCTGCAATGGAAGCGTCGTCGGAATCGACAGCTCAAGAGAAATGATCGAACTGGCAAGAAGGAGTTTTAACCGGGAGAAATACGCTAACCTCGTATTTCAGGTTGCTGATGCTCAGCTCCTGCCATTCGAAGAGGAGTTTGATGTTGTCTTTTCGAACGCGACTCTCCATTGGATCAAGGAGCACAGGCCTGTTATTTCGGGGATTCAAAAAAGCCTGAAGCCGGGCGGTCGTATATTGCTCCAGATGGGTGGGCGAGGAAATGCGAAGTCTATCCTTGCCGCTATGGACGATATCATGTCGAAGGAACAATGGAAACCTTACTTTTCCGATTTTACATTCTCATACGGTTTCTACGGTCCTGAAGAGTACATGCAATGGGTGAATGCTGCTGGGCTGGAACCCGTGCGCATCGAACTCATTCCAAAGGTTATGTCATATGACAGCAGAGAAGGTCTGGCGGGCTGGGTCAGAACAACGTGGCTGCCGTATCTCGAGCAGGTTCCTTTGGAGAAGAGAGAGGAGTTCATTGAA
>CAYYLU010000112.1:0-6170 GCA_964472475.1 uncultured Syntrophus sp.
CCTTGAACCTTGAACCTTGAACCTTGAACCTTGAACCTTGAACCGTAGTTGCTATCCCGAGCTGTCGCTGCTCATGTTTTCGTATTCGATTATCGCGTTATTTTCAATCTGAAACAGCTCGTCCGGATCTATATTGATTTTGGCGAGTGAATCTTTGAGTGTGTGGTATTCTTCCTGCTCGAGGTTTTCAATGACGGAAACGAGGGTTCCCAGCAATCCGTCCCTGTGAAGAAGGGCATCGTTTATCTCTTCTGAGAGATTAAGGTCCTGCAGGATAGTTTCGAGTGGTGACTGGAACAGCGTGTCTATAAGCGACAGTACTCCCGTAATAAACGCTGTATCGGCGGCCGACACATCATGGGTTAGCTTTCCTGTGAGGACTTCCATGATTCTACCCCTTAATACCGCCCTTTCGAATAGAGGTGATGACTGCAGGCTATATCCCTCACCCGCGAATAAGAGAAGTGTGACCCATTTCTGGAGTTTTCGGTAGCCAAGGAGCGAAATGGATTGTCCAATCGAGGTCACTTTCTGTGCTGTGTAAAATGCCGCAGAATTAATGAACTGGAGGAGTTTGATATGAAGTTCAGGATTCTGTCGAAACATCTTTTCTATGACGAAAAATTCTGATTCTTTAGCCAGCAGCCGCGACAAGTCGAGGAGCACGACCTGTGTAGGCGAAATCGAGCGGGTGGAAAGGATAGTCGGCTTCGCGAAGAAGTACCCCTGAAAGTAATCGAACCCCAGGTTTAGGCAGAATTCAAAATCTTCTCTGGTCTCAACTTTCTCTGCAATGAGCTTTGCAGGGAATTTTCGAAGTACTTTGTACATGCTTTCAACGGTATCTCTCGAAAGGGCCATAACATCAATCTTGACGTAGTTCGCCATTGGAAGCAACTTGGTGGCCGGTCCATGCACGTAGTCGTCAAGTGCAATCTCGTAACCGTTTTTCTTTGCGGTGCCGCACAATTGGATTATCGTGTCATTCACTTCCACAGATTCAAGGATTTCAAAAACGGTGAGTTTTCCGGGAAGGAGTTCCATTATTCCGCTGCTAAGGATCTGATCGTCTACGTTTATAAATCCTTTCTTGCTGCCTATAACCTTTGATATTCCTATATTGTTTATGGTGTTTACCATAACGGTTGCGGTGGCTCTGACATTGTCTGTGACGTTGGCCTGCTGCATGGCGCTGCCCCGGAAAAGCAATTCATAGGCATACGTCTTCTTCAATCTGTTCAGTATGGGCTGTCTGCCAATGAAAGCAGTGCTCTGGTTAATGTCGATTGAAGGAACGTTGTCCAATTTCTCAAGCTTCGTTGATTGAGTGGCCATATTGTGCCCTTATAAGGTTTTGTTTATGTGGTACGTTACATAGATTATCGGTAGGAAATTGTGAATAATTAAGATATGATGAATATACTTAAGTATTGTTTGAGTTTTCCGACCATATTAAGCAAGGAGGAGATCTCATGAACGAAGGAAGAATACTGCAGCTGGTGACATTCAAACTCGGGAATGAAGAATTCGGAGTTGATATTTTGAAGGTACAGGAAATCAATAAGATGATGAGTATAACAAAAATCCCGAATGCTCCGACTTTCATTGAGGGTGTCATCAATCTCCGTGGAAAGATTATTCCTATAGTTGATTTAAGAAAAAGACTTGGGTTTAGAGATCAGGAATACGATAAATCAACCAGAATTATTGTTGTTGAACTCGACGGGCTTGTGCTCGGATTTATAGTCGATTCGGTGTCTGAAGTCCTGAGGATCCCCGAAAACACGATTGAGCCGCCTCCTTCGATGGTGGCCGGTATTGAATCGGAGTATATAGAAGGTGTTGGTAAACTTGATGACAGGTTATTGATTCTACTGGAATTAAAAAAGATATTCTCGTCTCCCGAAAGAAAGGACATGGAGAGTATCGAGTCAAACTAAAGGCAGTCTCAGGGTGGGGGACGCATGGGCGAAACATATGAAGTAAATCTTCTGAGCAACGTTCATGCTGTCGATAACAAGACGTCTGTATCGAAGGAATTGACAGAACAGCGGAAGAAACGGGCGGCAGATAATAAGAGACGAAAGGGTGGCAGGATTGTCCAGGAGACTGCAGTTGTGCATGTAGCCGGCCGTGCAAGCTATCTTCATGACGGAGTGGTTGAAGAGCAGGAAGGAACAATCGATATTACCGTGTGAACTTTTTGCCCATATAGGAAAATAATTCCCCTCATTTGAGGCAAATTCGAAATCCTAATTTCTAAATCCTAAATTGCTGAAGCAAATCCGAAATTCGAATATCTAAATCCGAAATCATCTTGTCTGGTGTTCAGCGGCGCACTGCACCTTGCGTGCTCTGTGGGTCGATTCCTTGTAAACTCAAGGCATTGCGTCATACTGACGGACATGCCTGCGTGGAACGGGGTCTGCCCTCAGCAGAATTTACTATTCTGAATTCGGAAATTGTCTTCCGCGTTTAGAATTTAGAGATTAGAAATTAGGATTTGTCTCCTTTGGCACTCGTATTGCATAAATACCATGCATGAGCTTTTATGTGACTGTGGCCGGAAAATTTGTAAATGAAAAAAGACTGGACATCATTTCAAACAACCTTGCGAACTCGCTTACAGCGGGCTACAAGGCGGTCAGACCGGTTTTTAATATGGTCGGTGATGCCGCCTCAATTGAAGGCTATGGTGACATACTGAAGAACCCGTATGTGGGTATTTATGACACCTTTATAGATTTTTCTGACGGGGCAGTCATCGACAGCGGGTCAAACCTGGATCTGGCTATAGTGGGCAAGGGCTATTTCGTCGTACAGACGCCCGAAGGAAACCTCTACACGCGCAGCGGTCAGTTCGCCCTCGACAGTTCCAACAGACTTGTGACGATGAACGGCGATCCCGTAATGGGAAGTGGTGGAGAGATAACGATAGACTCGACAGGTGGAGACATTCTGGTTGAGAGCGACGGTTCGGTGTATGTCGGAAAAAGTCTTGTCGGTCAGGTAAAAGTCGTCGATTTTGAAGACAAGAAAGGGCTGAAGCCCGTCGGCAAGAACTACTTTCAGAACGACAACGCCGGCGGATCAGAGATAACACCGGATTTCTATTCAATCCGCCAGGGCTCATACGAAGGATCGAATGTAAATGTGATCCGCGAAATGGTGGATCTCATTCAAACAATGCGGGCATACGAATGCTACACGAAAGTAGACCAGATGTTCGGTGATATAAACAGCAAAATAGTAGAACTGGGGAAATTTTAGGAGGTAGGTATGATAAGGGCCTTATGGACTGCCGGCACCGGCATGAATGTACAGCAGACGAATCTGGATGTCATCGCGCATAACATGGCGAACGTGAATACCAACGGCTTCAAAAGGGGAAGGGCGGATTTTCAGGATCTGTTGTACCACACACTGCGTCTGCAGGGAGCACAAACAGAGGCCGGTAATACCATACCCACGGGCATTCAGATAGGACTTGGTGCCATGCTCGCATCCGTGCAGAAGGTATTTCAGCAGGGCGATTATCAGAGAACCGAGAATGAACTTGATGTCGCAATTGAAGGAAACGGTTTTCTGCAGGTAACGCTGCCTTCGGGAGAAACGGCATATACCAGGGCAGGAGCTCTGAAGTCCAATGCGGAAGGGAATATTGTCACTACCGATGGATATCCCGTTATTCCGAGTATCACCATTCCGGCGAATACGACCACGCTATCGATAGAAGCCGACGGTACCGTTTCAGCGCAGATACAGGGCCAGAATGCGCCCCAGGTAGTAGGTAATCTCGAATTGGCTGTCTTTGTGAACCCGGCAGGATTGAATGCAATAGGCAAAAACCTCTTCAAACAAACCGATGCAAGCGGCGCAGCGGTAACGGGTACTCCCGGTCAGAATGGCGCCGGTACGCTCCTGCAGGGCTATCTTGAAGGCTCCAACGTGAATGTTATGCAGGAGATGATAAATCTCATCGTAGGCCAGAGGGCATATGAAGTGAATACGAAAGCGATTCAGGCAGCCGATGAAATGCTACAGATGGCTAATTCCGTGAGAAGATAATGAAGAAACAGTTCAAGGTTAAAGGTTCAAGGTTAAAGGTACAGGGGAAAGGGTGTGGGGTTCAGAGTACAGGGTGTGGGGTGTGGGGTGTAGGGTGTGAGGATCAAAACCTACAGCACAGGCAAACACTTCTTGAAAGGGTGTTTGTTGCCGTTGTTCTTATGCTTGCTGCTTCCATCGTCCTTCTTCCGTCTGTCAGTTTCTCGTTCGAATATATGAGCGCCGAGGCGAAGATTGTCAGGTTTATTCAAAGCACATATGATCGTGGCGATGAAATACGTGTCCGCCTCATGACAATGCCGGGACAGCTCAAAGAGGATGCGAGGGTGAAGAATGTCAGTTTCTCGAGAATGCCCGATGCGAACGGCGACGGTGTCTGTATTGCCGAAATTGAAGCAAACGGCAGCCGTGGAAAGAGCATCCAGATCCCGTTCCGTATATCTGTCAAAAGGAAATTATTCGTACTGAGAACGAACGGCAGTAAAGATGACATGATTAGAAAGGAAGATCTCCTTGTACGTGAAATCTATATGAACGGCAAAGCGGATGAATATCCGGTAAGTGTCGATGATGTCATCGGCAAGGTCCTGAAAAAGGATGTCCCGGCGAATACGGTTATTACGCGGCTCATGCTGACCGACTCACTGGCTGTGAAGCGCGGTGAGATAGTGGACATTGTAGCCGAGAACCGCAGAATTGTCGTTTCCGCCAAAGGCAAGGCAGTCGACAAGGGCGCGCTTGGAGAAATGGTGCGGGTGAAAAATATCTCTTCCGGCAAACAGGTTGTTGGCCGTGTGGTTGCCCAGAACACGGTATCAGTAGAATTTTAGGGAGTTTCAATGAAGACAACACAGGCAATTCTTATCTCTCTTTTACTGATCAGCATTTCCGCATGTGACACTCTACAGCAGTCCAGAATAAAGGACGAGCCGTTTATTATTGACAATACACATCGCTCGGCAAAGGCCGGCGTTGTTGCACCCCATCCGGGTTCTCTCTGGAAGGGGCCGGGAAAATCGAACACACTGTTTCTCGATCAGAGGGCGGGCGCGGTCGGTGACATTCTCACTGTGAGAATTGTGGAGGTGTCGACGGCGTCCGAGAAAGCGACAACGGACACGAATAGAAGTACGAACATGGAGGCAGGCATCTCGAATCTTATGGGGCTCGAGACATCGATGTTTCCTTCAAACGTAAATCCGGCAAAAATGGTTGGTGCTAAAACGGGCAGTGATTTCCAGGGAGAAGGTGAAACGACACGAACAGGTTCTTTAAGCGCCACTATCACGGCGAGGATAGTAGACGTCCTTCCGAACGGAAATCTGGCAGTAGAAGGGAAACGCGAACTGTACGTGAACAATGAAAAGAAAGAAATCCTTGTTCAGGGAATAGTAAGGCAAAAGGATATCGCATACGACAACTCGATACTTTCAACGCAGATCGCGGACGCGAAAATAATATACACGGGCATCGGCGTGATCGGTGAGAAGCAGTCGCCGGGATGGCTCGCAAGGATGCTTGATACAGTATGGCCTTTCTAGAGGATGACGTATGAAAACGAAACGTGATCACATCCGGACTGAACTGGTTGCCCGAATAAAACAGATCGAGGCGACTGCCTCTCAAAGGTTATCGGAGAGCCACGGAGAACACAAGCCATCGGAAAGCTTAATGGCATTTGATCTTGATAAGAAGACGAAAACGCTCATTGTACGGCGTGTATTTCCGGTTTTGCTTTTCATTTTCCTGTACGCAGCGTTTCTTTCCGCGCCGCTGTACGCTGCCCGTATCAAAGAACTCGGCAACGTGAACGGTGTCCGCTACAATCAACTCATCGGATATGGGCTCATCGTCGGACTCAACGGGACAGGGGACAAATCAAGCACCCTTTTCACGAACCAGAGTCTCGCAAATATGCTCGAAAACCTCGGCGTCAAAGTAGATCCCAGATCGAGTAAAATCACCAATATCGCAGCAGTCATGATAACCGCAAACCTGCCGCCGTTTGCACGCGTCGGAAGCAAGATAGATGCGACAGTTTCGTCGCTGGGTGATGCGAAAAGCATAGAGGGCGGTGTATTGATGCTCAGTCAGCTCCGGGG
>CAYYLU010000112.1:6270-7565 GCA_964472475.1 uncultured Syntrophus sp.
AAGGCGCTCAATGCGGCAGGTGTGTCAACACGGGACGTAATAACGATCCTTCAGACGATCAAGGCGTCCGGTGCACTCCATGCTGAGCTTGAGGTTATGTAGATGGGAACGTCAATGACAGATATAAAGGCATACGTACCGATGAGCACGTCTACCATATCAAAGGGGGGGAGACTTGCAGACACGGGGAGTGCCGCTTCACTAAAAGAGAAGGAAAAGGTGTGTAAAGGATTTGAATCGTATCTGGTCCTGAACATGCTGCAGGAGATGGAAAAAAGCACACATCTCACAAAGAAGGGTTATGCCGAGCAGACATACATGTCCTTCGTGTATGAAAAAGTAGCTGATTTTATTGCCGATAAAGGAATAGGCGTCAAGGAAATGCTCATGCGCTACATCGACAAAGGAAATACTAAAGTAACCGGCGAAAGCGGCGATAATCAGAGTAAGTAAAATAGGAGGTGTTTCGCATGAAGATTGAAAATGGAAACAAAGCAAATCTTCTCGACAGTCTTTTGAAATCTGGCCAGACAAAGCCGCAGAACCAGACAAATGACAGCAGGGCACAGGACGGTTTCGACAAGGTCGAATTATCGACCAGGAAGGAAGAGATTAGTTCTATCAAAGACAGGGTTAAATCTGAACCGGGTATCAGGCAGGACAAAGTGGATATGATGCGTGAAGCGGTGCAGAACCAGACGTACAATATCAGAGGTGAACTGGTTGCCAGAAGCATTTTGAAAAGCCAATTACTTGACGAGTTGCTCTAATGAACGGCAGAGTGGTTATAGAAATAACACGAAAAGAGCAGGAAGCGCTGAAAGAGTTTTTGAAGGTGCTTCAGAGAGAAAGGGATTCAATCATCTCCTTTTCTCTCGAAGGCATCATTCAGGAGAACAATAGAAAGGAAGAAATTCTCAAGAAACTTGAGTACCTCAAAAGCGAAAAGGACAAGATACTTGAACTTGTGGATGACGACGATGAAGTATTTCGCGGCGATATCTGGAAGACCATGACTGCCGATATCGAGCGGGTTATGTCAGATATCAAGATCGCCCTGCAAAAGAACATGAAACTTCTTTCCTTTTCCATTGACCATGTAAAATCCTCCATTGATCACATCATTGGATTCATCAATAATTTCAATTACGGTAAAAAACACGAACAGAGGCCTCTCCTTCTCTCAAGGACAATCTGATGGGCGTAACGTCAATCCTGAATATCGCGAAGAATGCCCTATTTGCACAACAAACCGCCATTCAGGTGGTGTCCAACAACGTGGCAAATGTGAACAC
>CAYYLU010000113.1:0-7423 GCA_964472475.1 uncultured Syntrophus sp.
AGTATCTCTCATACACCGGCACGACATTCTTGTACTTTGCTACGAGCTTGTTCCAGTTTGCAGGCAAGTCTATTTTCTTCGTCACCCAGCTTGTTCCGCCTATGGATGCTGATGAAAGCAGGCCCATGAAAGCGCCCGGCCCTCCGGCTACAATAATTCTGATGTGACCGGGACTCTGTATAATCGGCATCGGGTCCATCTGATTCATGGGCACCTTTCCGGGTTTTGCAATAGACGTGTTTGTCTGGTAAAAATACCCGTGACGGTATGCGGGCACACGGGCAAAATCGGCGATGTATTCCCTGATCATATCTTTCGTCCAGCCTCTTGCGGCAAGTACCTTGGCGTGTTGAGGAGTTACAATCCAGCAGAAAAGACCGCCCCTTCCGGGCTGAAGATTATAGACAAGGCCGTTCAGTATGCCCTTGTCGTCAGAACCGTAAGGCCACACCTGGGAATATGAATTCGGGTAGAAAAGAGTTATGGCACTGTCCTGTCTATCAAGACCTTCATTCGTGTGAAGCGGCTCCCACGGACTTTTCTCCTCGTTCTCAGCTATCACCATTGAATATTTACAGGGATTGCCAAGCACACCCATGTCTTCTATGCCTTTTCTGATACCCCCTATGTTCTTGATAATAAGCCCCATTGCACGGCCTATGGCAGCGTTCGCAATGTCGCCCGGGCTGAAAGAACCGGAGCCGCTATTGACGCGTATATCGCCCCGTACGGGTCCATTAATGATCCAACAGGGGGCCCATGAGCCTGTGCTCATGCTGTACGTTCCAAACCAGGATTTCGGATCAAGCATAGCTTTTACTGCTGTAATGATCACCGGGAAATGTGTCGGCAGCGCCCCTGCCATAACGGCATTGACTGCTACTTTCTCGACGGTTGCCTTACCGAGCCGTGGTTCAATCAGACCCAGAATATGGTCCGGTGCCAGATCGGTCCCGGTCATCATTTCCTTGACTTTTTCTTCGGTTGGAGGAATCACAGGCAAACCATCGCTCCAACCCCTCTTATAATAAAAACGATTTACCTCCTCCAGATCTCCCTTGAAGGCTATCCGGGTCGGATTCTCTTTATCTTTGGCCCGCGGCGTCGCCTCATCGGCGGTGAGTGGTTTGGTAAGCGCATCTATGATCTGGTCCATCACAATTGCGATGCCTTCATCTGCATCTTCCATGACGCTGCATTCGCATGGAACAGTCTCCGGTATAATCCGAAGGCCGGGATACCCTTTCGTTGACGCGGCCTGTCTTGCATCGGTGTAGAAACCATCATTAGTCAGCATTACGGTGGGTTTGTTCATGACCTCAACTGAGACCATATCGTACACAAGGTACTTTGTGCAGGAACCTCAGTCGCCTACTGCCAGCACGACAGCATCCACCCCCTTTGTCCATTCAACGAATCTATCCCTGTTCGTCGATTCAATTTCAGGGATGTTTGGAATTGTTGCGTCATACCAGACTGTGCTTAAACGAGGAAAGCGTTCCTTCAGTCTGTTCTCAATTGATGTGAGCATCAGCTTTGCAGCCCGTTTTGAATTGCAGAAAAGGCCGATTTTCCTTTCATCCAAACCCTCAAGACGCGGATTGATTCCATGTAGAGGTACCGGATCAGCATCACTCCACGGGCTTAAAATTTCATATGCATTCTTTCTATCGTCATCCATCAGAATCTTCCTCCATATCTAAACGCATCGGCTGAAACGACGCATTCCATAATTGGTCATAGGTAATACCAATGTAAGTATAACTCGTCTCCCTTGTTCCTTCAAGCATTTATTAGTTATCCGTATTAAACGTAGGTGCAGGCCACCAGATGGCCCTCTCCGATATCTCTCAACGCCGGTATTATCTCACGGCATTCATCTTGAGCTACCGGGCACCGCGGGTGAAAATGACAGCCTGACGGCGGATTCAGAGGACTGGGTACCTCCCCTTTCAAAATAACCCGTTCCCTCGTCTCCTCAATAAACGGGTCCGCCACAGGTACCGCGGACAGGAGTGCTTTCGTGTAAGGATGGAGAGGATTTTCGTATAATGTCAGCCTATCAACCACTTCAACGATGCGTCCCAGATACATTATTGCTATCCTGCTGCTGATGTGTCTCACAACAGCCAGATCATGCGCGATAAACAAATAAGTCAGTCCCTTTAAGCCTTCCTGGAGTTCCTGAAGTAGATTGATGATCTGCGCCTGGATGGAAACATCCAGAGCCGAAATGGGTTCATCACAGACTATCAGGGAAGGTTCCGATGCAAGGGCCCTTGCCACTGCTATCCGCTGACGCTGTCCCCCTGAGAACTCGTGGGGCACCCTGTTTGCCATTCCGGGGTCAAGCCCTACCATGCGGAACAGGCGTGCGATCCTGTCCTCGTACTCCGAGTTGTTCTGAGTAATACCATGAATGACGAGAGGCTCTCCTACAATACTTCCAGCATTTTGTCTCGGATCGAGTGAACCATACGGGTCCTGAAAAACAATTGACATCTTGCGCCGCAATGGTCTGACCTTGCTTTCCGGCCATTGCGCTATATCCGTTCCGTCCAGATATACTTCTCCTGATGTTGGTTGAAGCAATCTCATCACGCACCGGCCGGTGGTGGTTTTGCCGCAACCGGACTCTCCGACCAGGCCGAGCGTCTCACCCTTTTTGATGGTAAAGCTGACACCGTCAACAGCTTTTACGTCAGCCACCTTCTTTTTGAACAGACCCCGCGTAACGGGAAAATACATTTTCAGATCTTTGACTTCCACCAGATTGTCATTTGTCACGTCGATTCTCCCTGATATCTGCATAACACGAGACATAATGCTCGCCATCTACATGCTTCAACCCCGGCCACGGTTCTTCTTCGCACTGCCGTGTGCGATATTCGCATCTTGGCAGAAATGCACAGGTCGGAGGCATATCAATAAGATCGGGCGGCATACCTTTGATGGGAACCAGCTTCACGCCCGGTGCCTCGTTCAATTGCGGCACGCTTTTGAGTAACCCTATCGTGTAGGGATGCCGCGGGATTGAAAACAGATCTTTTGTCGTCCCTGATTCTACAATACGACCGGCATACATAACATAGATGCGCTGCGCATACCTGGCAACCACACCGAGATTGTGCGTGACTATAATAAGAGATGTCTTGAACTCATTCACCATGTTCTTCATCAGCTCCAGTAACTGTGCCTGGGTCGTGACATCAACGGCCGTCGTCGGCTCGTCGGCGATAATAACCTTCGGATTACAGGAGAGTGCCATAGCAATCATGACCCTTTGCCTCATTCCGCCGGAGAACTGATACGGGTAATCGTCTATCCTCTTCTGGGCCGCCGGTATTCCGACGAGCCTGAGAAGTTCTATCGCACGCATCCTGGCAGCAGACCTGCTCTGATCCATATGTATTTCAAGCATCTCTGTGAGTTGCTGGCTGATAGTCAAAACGGGATTGAGCGATGTCATGGGCTCCTGGAATATCATGGCTATCTTTCCGCCCCGTACCGAATACATTTCTTCGCCCTTTGGGCTGTAATCGAGCAGATTTTTTCCTTCAAACATCACTTTTCCCGATACTATCTCCCCGGGTGGCGATGCGATGAGCTGCAGCACAGAAAGCTGTGTTACCGATTTACCGCAGCCTGATTCTCCTACGATGCCGACAATCTCATTCTCATTTATATGATAGGAAACACCATCCACCGCCTTCACTATCCCGTTCTCAGTCCTGAACTGTGTCTTGAGGTTTTCGACTCTTAATACCGGCTCCATGTTATCCCTCACATGTGTGTCTGCTTAAAAGGCCCGCAATGCTCATAATGTCCCTCTCAGTCTCGGGTCGAGCGCGTCTCTCAGACCGTCACCAACCATATTGAATGCAAAAACAACGAGCATTATAGCCAGTCCCGGTGCAAATGAAAGTATCGGATGTGTTTTCAGGTACAGGTACCCGTCACTCACCATGGCTCCCCATGCGGCTCCCGGTGGTGCTATGCCAAGCCCGAGGAATGAAAGGCCCGCTTCCGAGAGTATCGCCATGCCGATATTCATTGTTATAAGCACAATGAGGGGAGGAAAACAATTCGGCACTACATGACGCATCATGATGCGTATATTGCTGGCGCCCGCTGAGCGCGCGGCAAGTACATAATCGTTTTCCTTCACAGTCAGTACCTGAGCGCACATGAGTCTTCCATATGCAGGTATCAGCGAAATTCCGATAGCCATAACCACGTTTTTGAGGCCTGAACCAAGAATTCCCGCGACAACCAGCGCCATCAGTATTGGCGGGAAACACATCTGTGCGTCTATGAAACGCATGAAAAAGGCATATGTCTTCCCCCCGAAATAGCCTGCAACAAGGCCCATCAGCATCCCCAGGAACGCTGCTATTGAAATGGCAACGATACCGATCAAAAGAGATGTCCGTGTGCCGTAAATTATTCTGGAGAGTGTGTCCCTTCCTATTGCATCGGTTCCCAGCCAGTGCTGAGCGCCGGGCGATTTTAGAGCCGCTTCGAGGTTCTGTTCATACGGGTCGTAGGGCGCAAGTAATGGCGCAAACAAGGCTGCTATCACAAGGATAAGAATTACTGAGAAGCCGAGGATAACGATTTTGCGGCTCAGGAAAATACGCATCATGCGCCTGAACTCACTCGTCCGCATTGTTTTTGTTCCGTTCACAAGCTTGTTATTTTTCATCGCTCTTCGTCCCTCTCTATCAATCATATCGTATTCGCGGATCAAGCCAGCCGTAGGACAGGTCCACAACCAGGTTCGCCAAGAGCACCGTAATAGCAATTATCAGCACTGAACCCTGTACAACCGGATAGTCCTGTGACATGATCGCATCAACAGTCAGCCTCCCCATACCGGGAATATTGAATACTGTCTCAATCAGGACGGCACCGCCGAAAACGTAACGGACTGTCATTCCTGTAAGCGTAACAACCGGTATCAGGGCATTCTTCAGGGCATGTCTCCAAATGATAGTACGTTCCTTGAGACCCTTTGCCCATGCGGTTCTGATGTAATCCTGCCTGACCACCTCAAGCATGCTTGAACGCGTCTGCCGCATGCCGGAGGCTATGGAAAAGATCGCCAGACAGATAACCGGCATTATCGTCTGCTTTATACTCAGCCAGAGATTTTCGAAGGGCGATGTGTAGCCCTGAACGGGCAGCCATCGGAAATATAGTCCGAAAACATAAATCAACAATATGCCGAGCCAGAATATCGGAACAGTCATGCCGAGATTCGCTATTGTCGTTGCCACAGAATCCATCCATCCGCCTCTTCGGACGGCACTTATGATTCCTGCCGGTATGCTGATTATGATGCTGAAGAGCAAAGAAAGAAAACCGAGGTAGAACGTTATAGGTATCCTCCTTCTCAGTTCTTCACCGACACTACTGCGGTTAAGAATAGATTTTCCGAGATCCCCACGCGCAACACCGGAAACCCACTTTACATACTGCACCATCATGGGTTTATCAAGTCCGAATTCTTTCTTCAACGCATCTACTTCTGCCTGCGTAGCGCCTTCTACGTCACGCATCGTCATGTACATCAGTATCGGATCACCTGGCAGAAGCCTCATGGTAAAGAAAATCATGAAGGTCACAAGAATAAGAACTACAAGGGACTGTAGCAATCTGCGAATAATGTATGTAGTCATAAAACGTATTCCCCTGCGGAGCAGTCCGGCAGATACCCACCGGACCGCTTCATGACTCCGCTATTTTATTATTTTTTTATCCATGGTCTTTCCGGTGTCCATTCTGTCCAGATACCGAGAGCAAGATGGCCGGTATCACGTACATTCTTCTGCTGAACCGATGCACGGCCGGTTGCATGAATCGGAATCACCGTAACGTCATCGTACACAATCTTCAGTGCTTTCTGGATTTTTGCAGCTTCCGGAGTAATTGTCGCCAGACACTCCTTTATCGCCGTATCCAGGCCCGCCGGCTTTTTCATACTTGGAAAATCAAGTGCATCGGGTGACAGATAGACATCAAGCGATTGGCCGTAGTTTGGATATGAACCGAAGGGCTGACACATGAACGCATTCTTCCAACCTTTCCGACGCAGTTCATTGTACTTTCCCTGGTCAACTACTTCTATGTCCGCCGTTATCCCTACTTTTGCGAGATACCCCTGAATGATAACCATAATGTCCCTGTCTATCGCGAAGTGAGGGATAATCTTTGTCTTGAAACCCTTCTCAAAGCCTGCTTCTTTCAGCAGCTGTTTCGCTTTCGCGGGATTGTACCGACGTCCCTGGAAGTTTTTCTGATATGCTATGGTCCCTTCGTTCGGAAGTTGATACGCCGCTTTCCAGAAACCATAGCTTTTCGTTTTAGCGATTGCTTCCTTATCTATGGCATATTCCACGGCTTCGCGGACTTTCTTATTTGAAAGTGGTGAATCGGCATTTACGCTGTCAGGGATGAGTACGACCGTGCCTGTATCGGCGGTAATGACGTTGAGGCCCGCTGCCTTGAGGTCTGCAGCCATCTTTCCGGTTTCGGTATTCAGTACCTGAGCCTCTCCTGCCTGCATGGCGGCTGACTGTGTCATAGGATCCTTGACATAAAGATACTCCATGCCATCCAGATACGGCTTGCCTTTCTGCCAGTAGCCTTCAAAACGTTTATACTTCGTTCTCACGTCACGTTCGAAACTGACAAATTCAAAAGGTCCGGTCCCAACCGGATTCCACCTTGCCCATTCAATACCCTTTGTCTTGAACGCGGTTGGTGAAACCTGTACACCGCCGCCCCCGGCAAATCTTGTTAAGAATATATTGGTGTATTTGGATAGATTTATCTTCACGACATGTTCGCTGATGACCTCTATGGAAGCCCAGTCCTCTGTTCCCGGTCTTTTGCCTGCTTTCATGGCCTCGAGATTAAATTTGACTGCCTCCGCATTGAAGTCAGTGCCGTCATGAAACTTAACACCCTTTCTCAAATTGAATGTAACGGATGTCCTGTCGGGCGCAATCTTCCATGATTCAGCAAGCCACGGTTCGAGCCGGCCATCATACCACTGGCGTATCAACGATTCTAACGCGGGCTTATTGGCTACAGACGCCTCTCCGACGCCTTCAACCGGCCATCCAAAAGGTGTTTTAGGGCCTGTGGCTTCGATGACCTTCAGGATACCTCCGGACTGTGGTTTTTCAGCTGACACCTGTTTGGCAGCCGGCCTGGCTGGAGCCTTTGCAGGTGCCTGAGCTCCACTTACAATGCCCGCAAAGAGAAACAAACCAATCACAGAAAATAGAAACGCACAAAATCCCATATGACCGCATTTCTTCATTATGTCTCCTCCTTCCTTCTGACCTTGATATCCAAAATAAAAAACCTTCTGAGTAACTTACCTTTTAAGCCCATAAAAACCGATTCACTGTTT
>CAYYLU010000114.1:0-7367 GCA_964472475.1 uncultured Syntrophus sp.
AACCTTTGGATTCGTAGTCCAACACTCTATCCAATTGAGCTATGGGCGCATTATGTTTGGACCTGCACGTTTTAATTACCATATTCCGCTCTCAATGTAAACTTAGGCCCTCCTGCATGGTAGCCGCGGTGGTACATTTGTTGCATTCTAAGTGATGGAGCACAGCAAATACACCATAAGGAGAAGAAACAATGGCGGGCGAGGAGAAGAAAACAAACGGTTCCGATATTAATGAAACAGATATCACAACTGTTATAGCCGATGACCTGGAAATCAAGGGCACAATCAGGTTCAAATCTTCGGTGATGTTGAAGGGGCTATTTGAAGGAGAAATAGAGTCAGACGGATTACTCGTGGTGGGCCCCACTGCCACGGTCAACGCCGCCATTGCGACAAAGACGCTTGTATCACATGGCCAGATAGCGGGGAATGTGTCCGCAACCGATCAGGTAATGCTCAAAAGCACCTCGACGCATAACGGGGACATCTCAACCCCGAATATTATTATTGAAAACGGCTCTGTTTTCAACGGTTCCTGCGCAATGAGGGCAAAAGATATCGTTGTAATGTGATAATAACCGTCGCAAACATCTATACAGGAGGAAACCATGGCAGTCCAGATTCCCGTATTACCCGACACAAATGAAGAAAAGATTACAACCGTCATAGCTGAAGACCTGGAAATCCGAGGCACAATCAGGTTTGATACATCTGTAATGCTCAAAGGCATCTTTGAGGGAGAGATACAATCCCAGGGCCTGCTTGTGGTTGGAGAGGGAGCAAAGGTGACGGCTACGATCGTTACAAAGACCCTGGTGTCGAATGGAGTGATCGTGGGAAATGTAAAAGCATCTGAACAGATCATCCTCAAAAACACTGCAGTACATACAGGCGATTTGCACGCGCCGTTCATCACGATCGAAAGCGGAGCCGCCTTTAATGGATCTGCCGCCATGGACCGGACACAGTACAAAATGGAGCACCGGAGCACGGAGCAGGAATCGGACATCTTAAAAGACACAGCGGTTGACGAAAGTCCAGTTGCTGAAGATGACATGCAGATACGTCTCGTAAGCGCAGCCCCTTAATTTCAGGCGCCGAAAAAGGAATTTTAGACAGCATAATAATCCTGATTGATTTTTATTCAGGAAATATTTATAGTACTCGACAGGTGCGGCCGTACATCAGCAGTCAGCTGTGTAAGCAATGCGGCGAATGCATAGCCGCATGTCCGTATGACGTAATGCAGGATGAGCAATAGTTTGTAAGGGTTGCGATGCCTGAAGATTGTATTGAATGCGGCTCGTGCATCAATGTCTGCCCGCAAAAAGCTATGCATATGGATGATTTGTGAAGACCAAAGTCCTGCTTGACAAAAAAGCTATAGAACGCACGATCAGCAGAATAATCCATGAGATCCTGGAGAAGAACGAGGGATCTTCGGGATTGTCCCTGATTGGTATCCGGACACGCGGCATATACCTAGCCAACCGTATCCAGAAGATAATAGAAAAAATTGAGAGTATAGATCTGCCTGTCGGTGTTCTCGATATTACCATGTATCGGGATGATCTATCGAAGATAAAATCGCCCGAAGTCAAGAGGACGGATATACCCTTCGACGTCAACAATATGACGATAATCCTTGTCGACGATGTTATGCACACGGGACGAACTACACGTGCTGCAATCGATGCGATTATGGATCTGGGCAGACCGAAGCGTATTCAACTCGCGGTACTGATAGATAGAGGCGATAGAGAGCTCCCTGTACATCCTGATTACGCGGGGCTTGTGTATCCGGTTCATCGCAAAGAAGAAGTGCTTGTGAGACTGACGGAAATCGATGGCAAGGATGAAGTTGTAGTCGTGAAATCATCATGAAGTGGAATAAAAAAGACCTGCTGGGAATATCGGAACTCTCGAAAGAAGAGATACTGTTTATTCTCGAGTCGTCCGATTCGTTCAAAGAAATATCCAGAAGAGATATCAAGAAAGTTCCCACGCTCCGAGGCAAGACGGTCATAACGCTTTTCTACGAACCTTCTACCCGTACGCGTACGTCATTCGAGATAGCGGCGAAACGGCTGAGCGCCGATACCATAAACGTATCATCGAGCACGAGCAGCTATGTAAAAGGGGAGACGCTCAAAGACACCGCGTTGAACCTGGAATCGATGAGGCCTGATGCGGTGGTGATCCGTCATGGTATGCCCGGCGCCCCGCACATGCTTGCCCGTATCCTCGACTCTTCCATAATCAACGGTGGCGATGGTGCGCACGAACACCCCACGCAGGCCCTGTTAGACCTTTATACAATCCGTGAGAAGAAGGGCCGTATTGATGGAATGAAGGTTGTGATTGTGGGTGATATAGCCCATAGCAGAGTGGCGCGATCAAACATACTCACGTTGAAACAATTCAATAATCAGGTTGTATGCTGCGGGCCACCGACTATGATCCCGCCGTATATAGAATCGCTCGGGGTTACAAAGCAGTATGATCTCGAAAAGGCCATAGAAGGCGCGGATGTAATCATGATGCTTCGGATACAAAAGGAGAGGGGAGGCTTCTCTTCCATCCCTTCGGTGAAAGAGTATGCAGGACTGTATGGCCTTACGTCTGAGCATTTGGATAAGGCGAATGACGACGTTATTATTATGCATCCAGGTCCCATGAATCGCGGTATAGAGATAAGCGATGAGGTTGCTGACGGACCATATTCAGTGATCCTCGATCAGGTAGAGAACGGTGTGGCTGTCCGCATGGCAGTATTGTATCTTCTCATAGGGAGGGAACTGTGAGAACCCTCATCCGTGGCGGACACGTCATAGACCCGGCGAATGGAATCAACGGCAAATTCGATGTACTCGTAAGTGGTACTACAATTGAAAGCGTAGATAAGAATATCCGGGAAGCGGATGAGAAGGTGCGATTGATCGATGCATCCGGCCACATAGTCTCTCCCGGTCTGATTGATGTGCATGCACACTTGCGTGAACCCGGTTTTGAATACAAGGAGACAATAAAGACAGGGACGATGGCGGCCTCGAAGGGCGGCTTTACGACAGTCGTGTGCATGGCGAACACATCCCCTGTGAATGACAACAGGAGCGTAACAGAATTCATCGTTAAGCAGGCTGTATCTGAAGGGTCGTGCAGGGTCCTGCCCTGCGGAGCGATTACCCGCGGTCTCAAAGGCGAAGAGCTTTCGGACATAGGTGAAATGTATCAGGCTGGCGTAGTTGCGCTGTCAGATGATGGTAAGTCAGTGAGAGATGCAGGTCTTTTGAAAAGGGCCATGGAGTATTCAAAAATATTCAAGCTCCCCGTCATATCTCATTGTGAAGACGAAACCCTCTCGAGAGGCTTTGTTAACGAGGGGCTGTCGTCTTTAGTGACTGGTCTCGATTCGGTTCCCTCAATAGCGGAAGAAATAATTGTTGAACGGGACATACGAATTGCCAGATATGTTAATTCCCCCGTCCATCTCACGCACATATCAACAACAGGGAGTGTGGATATCATTGGGAGAGCAAAAAAGAAATACAAGAAAGTCACCTGTGACACGTGTCCTCATTACTTCAGCCTCTCGGACGAAGCCACGCTCGGATTCGACACAAACGCAAAGGTAAATCCGCCTTTGCGGTCAAGAAAGGATGTGGAGGCCATCAGGGAAGGTCTGAGGAACGGCATAATTGACATCATTGCGACAGACCATGCCCCTCATGAGTTTACTTCCAAGGATGTAGAATTCAATATTGCGACCTCGGGTATATCCGGTTTTGAGACTGCCTTGGCTTTGTCACTTGGCCTTGTCCGCGACGACCTGCTCAGTCTTGACGACCTCATAAAGAAAATGAGTCTCAACCCGGCAAGATTTTTAGGGCTGCCGTCGGGAAATCTCTCAGCCGGCACGCCTGCTGATATCGTGATATTTAACCCGGCTCTTGAATGGACGGTTGACCGGAAGCTGTTTCTTTCGAAAGGAAAAAACACGCCGTTTCACGGCTGGAAACTCAAGGGAAGGAATCTCTTGACTATGGTTGCAGGCAAGATCGTGTATAGAGATTCCAAGTACATTAAAAGTTAGCCACACGTGTCCGTCCGGACCACCGCCTGATCACATTTCATTCAAAAACTTTTTCGAGTTAATCCTTATATTTTGGCGTGTCTAATCCGATAACATACTCAGTGCAATACGTTATGAGCGGAAACCTGTCTTATCTACGCAACCCGGTGAAAGCCCCGCCGGGGAGCTTTCGGTCAATCGGCGGCCAGAATATATGTTTGTAATAATCGGTTCTATAGTTGTCCTTGCATCTGTCCTCGGGGGTTTTATACTCGAGGGGGGCCCGATGGCGGTTATCATCCAGCCTGTTGAGCTTATGATTATCGGCGGCGCAGCTTTAGGTGCGCTTGTCATCTCGGCGCCGAAAAGCCTCTTGATGAAGATCGTCGCAAAGGTGATGGGTTCTTTAAAAGGCGGGAAGGTCGATAAGCAACTGTACCTGGATCTGCTCAAACTAATGTATGAGATCTTTCAGGTAACGCGCAAGGATGGCCTTATAGCGCTGGAGTCGCACATCGAGCACCCGGAAAACAGTAAAATATTCACCAAGTACCCGAATATAACGCAGCAGGAAAAGATAATTACGTTTATGACAGACACTTTCCGGTTGATCGTTCTCGGCGGTATAGCGCCGCACGACATAGAAAGCCTGATGGACCTCGATATAGATACACATCATGAAGAGGGATCAAAACCCGGGATGATACTTCAGAAAATCGGTGACTCTATGCCGGGGCTTGGCATTGTTGCCGCAGTTCTTGGAATCGTTATTACCATGCAGGCGATCAACGGCCCTCCGGAGGAAATCGGCCATAAAGTTGCAGTTGCACTCGTAGGAACATTTCTGGGGATATTTCTCTCCTATGGCTTTATACAACCCATGGCAACCAACCTGGACCTCGCGGCAGAGGAGGAAGCAAAGGTGTATGAAGCGATCAAATCAGGTATCATATCTCTTGCCAAAGGGTTCAACCCTATTGTCTCCGTCGAATTTGCGCGCAGGTCAATTCCCACGAATTACAGGCCAACGTTCCAGGAAATGGAAACCTTCGTAAAAGGGATCAAGTAGGTATGGACGATCATCAGACGCCCGTCCGGATCATTGTCAAAAAGAAAAGAGGACATGCCGGCCACCATGGAGGTGCATGGAAGGTTGCTTACGCGGATTTTGTAACGGCCATGATGGCACTCTTTATTGTCTTGTGGATCGTCGGTCAAAGCAACGCAGTAAAACAGTCAATATCCATGTATTTTAAAGACCCAGGTGTTTTTGAAAGCGGGCAGGGGGGTGGCATCCTCCAGGGAGCATCCGGCTCAGCACCTGATCCGGTTTCCAATTCAGCAATTGAAATGGAACGCCTCAAGGCTGAAGCGAAAAAGATCGAAGAACAGATAGCGCAGACACCTGAATTCGATAAATTCAAGGATAAGATTCAGATTACTGTGACAAAGGAGGGTCTTAGAATTGATCTTGTTGAAAATTCGACGGGACTATTCTTTGACGTGGGCAGTGCTAAGGTCAAGCCCGAAACCGTAAAGCTGTTAAAACTGGTGGGACAGGAGGTCGGCAAACTCGATAACCTCATTATGATTGAAGGGTATACCGATTCCAGGCCCTATGTGAATCGGGAATACTCGAACTGGGAACTGTCTACGGACAGGGCAAATACCGCGAGAAGGATACTTGAGGAGAACGGTGTCAGAGACAAGCAGATCATACAGGTGCGTGGCTTCTCGGACAGGAACCTGAAACATCCTGAAAATCCCATGGATGCATCGAACCGCAGGGTAAGTATACTGGTGGCGGCAACGCCGGACAAAGTAGAGCGGGACTTTGCCTCTCCAAAGCCGCAGGCGTCCAGCGCTCTTCCGGTTCCGGCTCCGGGTGTGACCAGCGGTACAGGGACCAAATGAGCCAATCACCCCGGCAATCAGTCTCGACCCGAATACTGCTCATAGATGATGAGAGTTCATTTCGAAAGGCGCTGAGCACTTTTTTGTCTAAATATCCCGAGTTTGAAGTTCTTGAGGCAAGGGATGGGAAAGAAGGCTACCGGTTAGCACTCGAGATGAGACCCGATCTTATTATCAGCGAAATCAACATACCTGTTCTGGATGGGATAGAATTGTGCCGGAGAATCAAAAGTGTCCCCCAGCTTTCTTCCTTGATTTTTCTAATTCTTACGACGGAAAAATCAGTTGAAAGTAAGGTGAAGGCATTTGAGCATGGTGCAGATGACTATATTGAGAAAACGACGTCAGCCGTTCTGCTTACAAGCAAGATACAGGCATTTCTCCGCATCAAACAACTTCAGAATGAATTGCAGATCGAAAAGGACAAGCTTTTTCATGCAAACGGAATACTGGAGCGTAACTTCAGTGAGCTCACCGCTATCCTCCTGAGAGGAATCGATTTGAGGTTACCGGGCGCTGCCGACAGGGCCGAGACGGCAAGAAAGATTGCAGAGCACATTTGTGTGAAACTCAATCAGCCGGAAGATATAAAACACAAGATCGTATTCGGCGCTCAGCTTCACGAAATTGGTAAGATTGCGTTGCCCGATCATGTTGCGGATAAGACCATTGATACTGTCGGGCCATCTGAAAAGGCGTTGTTCCAGCAGTATCCTGTAATTGGTTCTTCCATTATCTCCGGAATCTCCGGTTTCAAGGCGGCCACTGATTCCATACTGAGACAACTGGAAAACTATGATGGTTCGGGCACTCCTGATGGGTTGATCGCCGAGGAGATATTCATCGGAGGGCGTATTCTTAGAGCCATTGTCTATCAGGAAGATATGTTTAGAAGAGGATATCCCAGGGATGAAATCGTAGAGCGTATCAGATTATCCGCAAACAAAATCATTGCCCCGTCTATTGCGACATACCTCGCCGAGTATATCATCGAGAGCGATCGGGAGTTCTCAAGCACGAGATGCAAGCTCCCCGTTGAAGAACTGCAGGCAGGGATGGTTATCGTAGAAGATGTTTTCGCATCCAGTGGTGTTAAGCTGATCCCTAAAGGCATCAAGCTGCAGGAACACATGCTTCAGGTCCTCATGGAAAGAAACAACAGAGACCCGATCATCGGTGGAGTATATGTTCAAAAGTAAAGCAATCTCCAAATCTCAAATCACAAATCCCAAATAAACAAGACAAAAGAAATCGAGCCAGAAGGTTGTGACATCACACCAAGCACTGAATGCCAAACACGCTTTTGACTCAATGACTTCAAGAAACAGGATAAAGGTTAAAGGATAAAAGGAAACCCGTGTGCCAGGACTATACCCCCCAC
>CAYYLU010000115.1:0-7125 GCA_964472475.1 uncultured Syntrophus sp.
CTTCTGTTGACTTCGGGAATGTTCGTCGCGTTTTCGACGGGTACGAAATATACATCACTTTTCATATGCCCTCTCTCGTGAATAGGTTATGCCTATTATAAAACATATAATTGGTTTATTCCTTCGATTTACTCACAAAGAAGGAATAGCCTGCGTCTCCTGAAACCAGGCGTTCCACACTTGTTTGCAGTTGCGCCTGCAAAGTATTATCTTCTTGTTATCCAAGGAGGAATCATATGTACCACCCGAGAAATAGAATGGCACAGTACATCTTCATCATGGCGGTAATTGTGTTCATCAGTGTTTCTCTTGCGGCTATCTCAAGCCCTGCCGTACGACAAAGCAGGGGGAAGACATGTACTCTGTCACCGCTGGAGATGCCGCTGACTCCCGCAAGGCTGCCCGGGTACACAGAACTGGACGAGTCTACCGGTTTGCACGTCACGGGTACCATGCAAATGATTGACATCAAGACGTATTATTTGGAGGTTACGGGAAAGGTAAATAATCCTCTCAGACTCACTATTGACGATCTTCGTTGCATGCCGCGCGTGCAGGCGCGCCCTAAACTCGTTTGCCCCGGCTTTTTTGAAGATGTAGCAAACTGGGCCGGTACTCCACTCAAGCATATTCTGCAAATGGCAAAATTGCGCCCGGATGCAAAAACGATAGACTTGATCAGCGCGGATGGTTATTCCATGACGGTGCCCATCAAAATTGCCTTGGCCGACAAGAATTTTCTTGCTTACGAGTGGGAAGGTAAATACCTTCCGGAACTGCATGGTTTTCCGTTACGCGCGATCTTCCCCGGCATGGAGGGAAACCGATGGGTGAAATGGCTCATCAAGATTGACGTGCGCTAAAGTGAAACGTCCATGATCGTCATCAGCTGAATTCATTTTATTGATTCTTGCTCATTACACCGCGACGTCATTCCATCGCTACCACTAACTTCGATATAGCTCAGGCAAGTTCTTGATGCTGGATGCTGAGTTCTGCCTTTCACAGATCCTGGCAAGGGCCAGTTTATGTGTGGTCTGCGGGTTCCGAGGGAGAACTGAGCGAGATAGCGCGGATTAGCGTACGAACAATCTCAGCTCGATTTACGAACGCGTGGCCATTGAAGATTCCAGTTTTTTACTTGCAAACAATCCTGAACTGGATGACAATGTCCTCACGAGGGCTGAAATTATGATAAAACCACGCACCATAGCTGTTGTTAGCGCCGGCTTCTTAACGCTCTTTATCGCATTTGCCGTCAGATACTCTTACGGTCTCGTTCTGCCCTATATGTTGCCTTCGCTTGCAATATCAAAAACCGAGGCCGGAGTTATTTTCTCCGCCTATTTTGTGACTGCTTCTGTTCTCTCTCCTGTAATGGGTATTCTCGCAGACCGGTTTAGCGCCAGGATCATTCTTGCGGCATTTGTTGCCATCCTGGGAATCGGCGCTTGTCTCATGTCAACGGCTTCTTCCGTGGTCCAAGCTTCCATTTTCTTCGCGTTGATTGGTGTCGGACATTCAGCATGCTGGGCTCCAATCGTGTCGGTCGTCATGAGATGGGTCAGTCCGGAAAGAAGAGGCATTGCTGTTTCTATTGTAGATCTTGGGACCACCGCCGGCATCGCAGTATGGAGCAGCATCGTCCCGGTCATCATCAGCTATTACGACTGGAGAACGGTATGGATCAGTCTGGGCGTTACCGCGTTGGTTGTTGCGTGTATGAATTTCCTTCTAATAAGAAATTATCCTGATACTCAGGCCGGTATTCAGAGCCGGAATGCAGCACAGAACCCGCATACATCGATAAAGGAATCATACAGGGCAATTCTACACGATTCCAAATTTCACCTGATTGGAATCTCTTACCTGTTAATTAGTTTCTCGATACTGATCCCGTTTACATTTCTTGTAAGCCACGTAACACAAAAGCTGATGATGCCGTATGCAGTGGCCACGAGTCTTCTCATAATAGTGGCGGTCGCGGGTGCTATCGGTAAACTGATTCTGGCACACATATCCGATAAGGCCGGCAGAATAAATATCATTATACTCTGTGGATTCCTTGCGGCAGCCGGAGCATTGGGAATGGCTTATGCCCGCCATTTACCGGCTTTATACCTCCTGTCTGCAATTTTCGGAATCGGTTATGGTACTATCTGGGCTCTGTATGCGGCGACTGCCCGGGATTTATTTCCCGGAGAATATTCCGGGAGCATAATCGGACTGTGGACTCTGTTCCACGGCCTTGGATCTGTGATCGCTCCTATATTCAGCGGCTGGATTATCGACAGGACCGGCACGTATCAACCGGCCTTCATACTGTCATCGATAACTGCCATACTGGCGGTGTTACTGCTGTTGCCGGTCAAGTCCCTGAGCACGAGGAGCACAACAAAATAGAAGTTTCAGGCGGGAGGAGCTGATGGAAACAGATCTTCATCGATGGTATCAGAACCTGAGGGTCGAACGGACAATGAAGGCACTCAGAAAGAACAATTGTGACGGTTATGTTTGCTAATCAGTGCCCCGGATTTTGAGAGACTAACCACCTATTACATTCTTTTCGATTATGATATCGCGCGGCCTTTCCTTCTCAGAACAAAATGGAAATAAATCATGTCGAGACTGCAGACCAGGGCAAGACAGAGAAACATGATCGGATAACCGGCGAATGAAACAACAATACCCATGACTGCCGGGCCGGATGCTGTACCAAGATCGGCGACCGCTCTATAGGTGCCGATAGCAGGACCGCCGGAAGAACCCGCGTAATCAAAGGCGTATGCCATCATGGCCGGGAAGAAGAACGCGCAGCCGGTCCCCCAGAGCAGGCCGGCCAGAATCAACGTCCACAGATTCGCAGAGATTGAAATCAGCACCATAGCAACAGCGGATACAAGAACAAAAATCATGATCATATGATCTTTGCTGTACTTGTCAAGTATCCTTGACGCCGCAACCCTGCTAAGAAGAATCATGGCCGCGATGGATGTAAAGAAATATCCTGGATTGCTTATCCCTTTTCGTACTGCATAGAGAGGAACAAAGGCGAGCGCTGCACCCCATACGAAGTTGAAGAGAAAACACGCAATGGCAGGTACAATAATCTTCAACTCCAGAAGCCGTTCTCTTGAAGCCGGGTGGCTGCCATTCATCATATATGGACCGGGCAGCTTCCACGAAAACAGCAACGCAAAAAGCGAGAACCCTGCGCACGCCAGGAATAAAGTTGTGAAGTCAAAGTTATTGATGATATACATGCCCAGGGCAGGGGCGAGTGCCAGCGCGAGCGTAATCGCGACCATAAATGTAGCGAGGCCCTGTCCCCGATTCGCGACAGGTATGATGCTCACTGCAAAGGCGAAAGCCGCGGTGTCCATTAACGAAAAGGCTGCCCCCTGAAAGAATCGTAGGATTAAAAAAGGCCAGAACGGACGGACTGCGAAAAAGGCTAAAAACGTGAGGGAAAACAGAAGAGCGCCGGTCATCATGACAGATCTTGCAGAGAATTTCCTCAAGGCCATTCCAACAATGACTCTGAAAATCAATGCTGAGATGTTATAGACGCCAATCAGTATACCAATCTCTCTTACATTTGAACCCAGTTTATCAAGGTAAACCGGAAGTGCAGGCATGAGTGTGTACATCGCCCCTACAAAGGTGAAGAGCGCAAGAAATCCGAGAACGAAATCACGCGTCAGGATGTTCTGCAATGGCTTCGGCAAAGGCGTCCTTTGAGTATACGTTATCAACAGTATCCCACAGAGAAAAACACATATTCAAGCTCAATTGGCTGATGCAGCAAAATCTATTTGAAAACTGCCCCAAAAATGTCTTTCAGGGCTTTATCGGCTGGGATATAAGAAAGGGATCGCCGGGCCGCAACCCGGTCTTGACTGATTTCTGCGAATAATGTACAGATTGACTGAGACGTGATGAGCCATGATATTTGTAGGAGGAGGAAATATGATCTGGAAAGAGTACGCAAAGGAATTGACAGATGTGTTGGGACTTGACGGGAGTCCTGTAGCAGTCACCTTCAGCAACAGCCCTGTCGGTAACGGCAAATCAACCAAGACTATGCCGTGTGCTGCGTTCTATCAGGCTGCCCGAAAAGGAACCACGTTCAACATGACAATCGAGACGTGTTCCTGTCCCGGTGGCTCTACGTTCCTTGGCTTTTCCATTCCTTCACCTCAAAGGGCTGCGACAGTCCAGAAGTTCTTGATTGAAGGAGAGAAGTTTGCATCTTGTTCCGCCAGTTTCTTTCGGGCCAGATGTCTTGGTAAAGGACAGCCGCCGGTGGGTGTAGGGAAGGTTGTTGTAATTGGCCCTATGGAGCAGTCTGAGCTCAAGCCCGATCTCGTACTCTTCGTTTGCAGCCCCGCTCAGGCCAGTCGTCTTATTGTCCTTTCTTCGTTTGAGACCGGAATCCCGCTCGAGGGACAATTGAGTGGATCAAGTTGTGGAGCTGCCATAACGTACCCACTTTCTACGGGGCGTCCAAACATCAGTATCATAGATCCTTCGACAAGGCACATGGTGAAAGGTTTTAAAGATTCTGACCTTATCTTCAGCGCGCCTTTCTACATTGTAAGAAGCATCGTGGAGAGTATACCTTTAAGCACTGCTGGAACAGCTGAAGCCGGTATGAGCTATGCGGAGATTATGAAGGCTTAATTGACAGCATTTCAAACGGGATTGTACAAATATACTTATGGAGACGAGAAGGCAGGGGAGAAGTGGCTGAATAAAATAATTTTGAGTAGTTAATACCAGTGCATTGTTCAATCTGTGAGCTTTTCACAGGAATTGAGCAGAAATTGCAGCTGCCTGCGCATAAGTCCCTTTTCCACAAAGAGGACTGATTCCGAGACCCCCGATTCCTTGAGATATTCGTATCTTTCACAGCTCTCTTTATACAGGTCAAAATACTCACGTAATGGCTGCAATTCCAGCGTATTCTCCCGTCTTCCGCCTAAGGTGAGCTTTAAATTCATTGACGTATTCATATAATTTTCTTACTCCCTTTTTCTTCATAAGCAATACCGATGCCAGTAATGAACTTTCCGCAAATTGCTGTATTTCCTAGAATTGATCGAACTGACACCACAAGATCGTTTCGAATCAACAAATTTTGAAGTATCTGCTGCTACACAATGTTGTACGTCCCTTGTTTCTCACGAGAAAATGGGTTCTTTTCCGTGGGTTGCCCTATTGCCATGATAACCAATCGTGTATTTATTTCAATAGAGCTATCATCGAGTAAGGGAGTATAGGCCGGAAAAAATCACCTACGACAGCGAACTGGATGTAATTAAGGTCACTTTTGTGGGAGAGATATCATATGAGGAATGGCTGAAATCACTATTTATCATCGAACAGTTGAGCGAAGAACACAACTGTTTCGACCTGCACGTGGATATTTCCAAACAGAAAGTGTTACCCGATACACTCGGGCTTAATAGATTCGGAACAATACTGCCCCGGAACCTGCGTTACGCTCTCGTGTGCCCATTTAAAGTGGTTGGCGGGCATAGATTTCTGGAAACGGTTTCCGCCAGCCATGGCAATCTGGTGTCCATCTTTCGGAACGAGCAAGAAGCACTTGCCTGGCTAAAGAAAAAATAATCCAGGCATCCGCAAAGATATCAAGATGATGGCGCGCACATGCAGTCGACGTTCAGCAAATCGTCAATACCGAAAACAGTGCATGTCAGCCAAACAAAAAACCGGCCCCTGCGGCCGGCTTTGATTGACAATTATTAAAAAGGGAGTACTAACTTTTTACCTGAAGAACTTTATTGGCTTTCTTGGCAAGTCTGGAGATCTTGCGGGATGCGTTCCTCTTATGGATGACATTCTTCGAGGCAGCCTTATCGATTGAGGCGATCGCATTTTTGAGAAGCGCTTCGGTATTTTCTTTATCACTTGCCCCGATAGAGGTGAGTGCTTTCTTGATTTGGGTCTTCATGCCGGTCTTCACGTGGGCATTCCTGACGCGCCTTTCCTCAGCTTGCTTTGCCTTTTTTATTGCAGACTTATTCTTCTTCAATCTTTGTTCCTCCCTCTCAAGTATGCTTTATTTATCATTCATTTTCGTCAAAAGTCAACTGTTCGGTCACAAGTGACCTGCGAAATGAAAGCATAACGCTTCCCGTTTCCTCGTAACACATCTAAAACGCTCTTCAAGTTGTGTCAGTAATCCAATTACGGAAGACTACTTCTTCCCAGCATTTCTCTTGGATGCTTTTAATGGATTGATCTTCTGTTCTTCTTTTGCTGTCTTCTTTACATGGGTAGACATGGGACAGTTGCCCTTCTGCCATTTCTGTTCAGGATAGGGGAAACTGGCGCAGTACTTTCCTGTCTCAAATTCAACGACTCTCGTGCAACCATCACAACTTTCAACAATGGTATAACATTTTCCGCCATTGTATGAACATCCGGTTTTTTTCATGAAAAGGCACTCGGCACCCTTCTTCAGTGTTTCGCAAACCATAACGGCATCACCTCATTTTTATAAATAAAAGCTCGTTATTTAACAATATTTTTGGGTGAATTGTCAAGAGGCAACTGGAGTGGGCGTCAAATATAACGGATCAAATCACGCAGAATTTTTGTTGACAATGTGGGCGAAATAGTTTAAAAATAAGTGTTTTTCAATGATTATCGTATTGCATGTGGAATGTTTCTTGTGTTATAATAACTGAATTTTGCTGGTGTAGCTCAATCGGCAGAGCAGCTGATTTGTAATCAGCAGGTTGCGGGTTCGAGTCCCATCACCAGCTCATGGAGAGGTTCCCGAGCGGCCAAAGGGGGCAGACTGTAAATCTGTTGGCGCAGTCCTTCGGAGGTTCGAACCCTCCCCTCTCCACCATTTTTTTGTTATGAGTTCGGAGTTGAAGCGTTCCGATGTTGAAATAATTGTATTTGAGGAGTTTTAGTCCAAACCCGGAACAAAAAAGCTCAGAACCGGACAAGAAGGCGGGAGTAGCTCAGTTGGTTAGAGCATCAGCCTTCCAAGCTGAGGGTCGCGGGTTCGAGTCCCGTTTCCCGCTCCAAATGCCCGCGTAGCTCAGTCGGCAGAGCACTTCCTTGGTAAGGAAGTGGTCACCGGTT
>CAYYLU010000116.1:0-7061 GCA_964472475.1 uncultured Syntrophus sp.
CCTGCGAGGACTCGGCCTGCAAAAGAAAGTTCGTAGTCTATCCCGGTGAGGAGATGTATCCTCTGGGCGACGAGACCTATGCGCTTCCCGTGAGCAAACTGCACGAACTTCGAGCCGTTTGAACTAACGAGTTTATCGAGTTCTTTGGGTTCAACCCAATGAACCCTATACACACAAGGGAAAGTCAAACTGATAATTCAAGACCCGAACGATTCCATGACGAAGGCTTCAGGGTCTACGGTGTCAGTGAATCAGCTTTGCACTCGCCAGTCGGTTCAGGCTAACCCCGGCTTCAGCCGCCTGAACAGCCAATTCACGATGTACATCCGGGGGGACACGCACCATAAACTTTCCGCTAAAATGCTTTGTGGCAATTGGTTGCGGAACGGGTTCCTTATTCCTTTCCATATCTGTAATGACTTCAGTCACAAGTCTACGGATGCCCTTTAAGGCAGTTTCATGTGTCTTGGCAAGCCAGCTTAAACTTGGAAATTCAGCACAGAGCCCGACATATTCCTCATCACTTTCGGACCATGTAACGCGATACGTATATTTGTCATTCTTTCGTGCCATGTTCCACCGTTTCTTCTCTTAAATAAAAATCCTTGCAACTGCTAAGCAGTGGCATTATATTATATTGTAATGAGCAGGTTTGAAAAGCTATTTGAAAGATTTTGCCGGCAGCCGAATGATTTTTCCTATGATGAGTTAATATCTCTGTTAAAAGGGTTTGGTTATGCTGAAGACAACAGGGGAAAAACTTCGGGCTCACGCATTGCCTTTGTACAAAGAAAAACAAAACATATTATCAGACTTCATAAACCTCATCCGGGAACAATATTGAAGAGGTACCAGATGGCATTCATATATGCTGAATTGAAATCACAAGGAGTAATAAAATGAAAGATGTACTGACCTACAAAGATTTTATCGGTTCTGTTCATTACAGTACCGATGATGAAATATTTTTTGGGAAAATTGAAGGAATCGATGATCTTGTGACTTTTGAAGGAGCAAGTGTTGCGGAACTCAAGAAATCATTTAAGGAATCTGTAGACGATTATATTGAACTCTGCAAAAAGGAAAATAAAGCACCGGAAAAATCATTTAGGGGTTCATTTAACGTCAGGTTGAATCCGGAGCTGCATAAAAAGGCTTTTCGTATTGCAATGACTGAAGGGAAAACACTGAATCAATTTATACTGCAGGCTGTTGAGCATGAGGTACAACAAAGAGTGGCTAAGTAAACATGGAATCAGCCATATATCTGGGTTCTTTGGGTTTATCGGGTTAACGGGTTTATCGTGTTCTTTGGGTTGAACTCAACTTACTCTACGAACTCTATTAACCCTACGCACTCAATGAACCCTATGGTCACCAGCTATGTGCCTTGCAAATCTAACATACGCGTTTTAATATACAAGGATGGTAGTGCTTTTTACCTGTTTGTCTCTACGACCCAATGACCCAACGACTGTCTTCAAGACCCTGTACCTTTCCTTGCCTCAGAACACCTTCAGCGGAAGAATGCGTGCCATTGCAGTAAAATCTCTGTCGTTGTGCAGCAGGAACAGATCATACTCCAGTGCCGTTTCCACGATCAGACAATCGATGCTGCTTCTGACGGTGATCCCCTTCTTCCGACACTCCAGGTATATCTTGGCCGCACGGGCGTAGGATTCAACAGGGTCTTTTGGGTGGTAGAATCGTTGTGTCCGCAAGTAACTGTACAGAAGTTTGTATTCCTTGTCAGAAGCTGCGCCCTGGAGCACTTCCTGAAAAATGAATGAATTGATGCCAACTGGTGTGCCTCTCCTCAAAGCTCCTTCCAACTTCTGCACGGCCTCGTTTTTTACACCTTTGAAAAAGTCGATCAGTACCGACGTGTCAGCCAGGATCATTGTCCCTTGCGGAGTTCTTTATAATCGTAATTTGGCGCGAACTTGACTTTCCCCTCCAGATCTAGAAGGCTGCGCCGCTTTTTATTCTCGACAAATTCCCGCAAGGCCTGGTGAACAAGCTCTTTCTTGGTTCTTACCCCGCTCAATTTCAAGGCCTCCGTAACAAGGTTTTCGTCAAGCACAATGTTAGTTCTCATGCGACACCTCCTGTTGTGTATAAGCATACACATTTTCAGCGTCGTTTGTCAATTGCATGCCTCTTTCTCTGTATCTCACACCCGTTCACTGGAGGCGCAGAGTTCACGGAGAAAGGCGAGTGTATTGATGAGTAGAATTCGAGGAAGGATAAATCCTCCTCATGTTCTCAGTACCTACCGGCACGGAAGCAGAAAGCAAATCACAAATCCCAATATCGAAATCCCAAACAAAATCCAAAATATCAAACGTTTTCTTACCGTACTTTTCTAGATATGTTTTCACTAAAGACGAAACACCAGCCACCAAACACGCCTTTGACTCTATGACCCAACGACTCTATGACCCTATGACTCAACGACTGCCTTTCACCTTTCACCTTGGACCTTTAACCTATCTTCCCCACACCCTATCACCCGATTTTTTACTCCCTTACCCCCTATCTTCTCCACCGCATCATGCTACCGCCTTTACATTCGCCGGTAGTTTCTGCAGGCTTACTTCGTTGAGTTGAACTTTTGTGCCTGCATTGTCTATGTCAATGCCCACGAGAATACCGTCAGCATCATAATCGAGGACAACACCTTCAGAAATTTCACGACTCTCGACACTTGTTTTTTCCGAAAGATCAATATACAGAGAATCGGTTTCGGGATAATAGTTTATTTTCATGGCTTAAACCCCCTATCGGGATGTATCAAGAAAATCCCTTTACTCTTTTCCCTTACTGTCCCTCAGCTAAAGTCAAGTCGCCTAAACTGCGACAGCAGTGAGAGTATATAGGTTGGCCAATCGGGCCGCGGAATGAAGGTCTCCCCTTCGAAGGCAATCACGCACATTGTCCAGTTTTTGTGCATCTTCTAAAGAAAGATAGGGTGACCAACCCTCGTCGGTATCAATCAGTTCGACGGCGACCTCAGCAATATACTTACCCTCGTGGACAAGCTTTCTCTGTAATCTTTTCTTCATACTTTTCTCCTCAAAAAATCATCTGACCATCTATCTTTATCCGGTCTGTATGCCGTAACCAAGACAGCAGGAGAGGATAACCCGGCAGGAATACCCCACACAACGTGAATTGGCCTGTTGGCAGAGTCCCTCTGTAATACAAGTACGCAGGGACCTTTTGGATAATCCGGATAATCTTCTATTACAACTGCGTTTACGATGCCATCCAGTATTTCCCTTACGAAGATGTTATCTGCTGCGAGTTCATCGTAACCGTGATCAGATATCCTTACGTCACCAAGTTCTACAAGTCTTAATATTTTATGGAGTGTCTGATTCATGCCAAAAAGATGATACAGGCTAAGATTATATAAATCAAGTACCCTGAAATTTATCCGCCTTAGCGGAAATGAATGTGATCACCGTTGCTGTTTTATCACAATGGTAGACACAAAACTGCTTATTATCCCTGACCATTCTTTCTCAATTCGTTTCATATCTGTGTTTGTAGTGCCCGAAGCGTTGGGCCGATGCATCTTTCCTCGTATCGGGTCAACAAATCTATTTTTCTCTGCGTCTCGAGCACGGCAGGCGATGAAGAAATGGTTTAAGGTTGAAGGTTCAACACTCTTCGGTTACACCCTACACCCGGTTTTTCACTCCCTTACCCCCCCGTCTTCTCCACACCCCTACACCCCATTTTTCACTCCCTTACCCCCTGTCTTCTCTGCACCCCGCACCCTCTCCATTGAGTGGCTGATGTATCACGCTACTGCCGTTACATTCGCCGGGAGTGTAACCCGATAAGTATATTTGTCATTATTTCGTGCCATGTTCCACCTCCAGGCGGTCTATTGCTCTGAGCACCTGCTTGACCTGATAGGTCTTAGCCCGCCCCTTGTCATTTTGAATGTTTACCCGCGGGTCGCCAATCCATACCGTCTTATAAAGCCTGTGGCTTCCCCGTGTTCAGCGAGCTTGTCGCTGAGAGGATTTCACCGTAACTGACATTCGCCCTAGTCGTTTTTTGTTGTGAAGAACTGCCGGCGTGACTGTTACCTCTACATCCTGTCCAAGGATTGTAAGAAACTCCATTAAACGTCCTATGGAGACCGATACCGGACGACATCGCATAAGTGCCGACATCTGCGCCTGTGTTGTACCCAGCAATTGTGCTGATTCAGACTGAGTTAAACGTCGTTCTCTCAAAAGTTCATATATTTGTACGGTGAGCTTGGCTTTCACAAGCTCTTGCTCGGAATTTGGAAATCCGAGGTCTGCAAAAACATTACCGCTGCTTTCTTCATAGTCCTTTTTCATGCCGGTGCTCCCTTATCTCTCCTGTTGTGTAAACTTTCGGCGCGCTTTAGACGTTCCCTGATCAGATCAAGATCTTGTTTTGGCGTTCCAATCCCATGTTTTGCCTTTTTCCGAAAAACATGCAATACGTACACTGCATTCGCAAATTGCACCGTATAGATCGCTCGATACGTGTCGCCTTTATAATCCTCGACTATCTCCAATACGCCGGCCCCGCCAAAGCCTTTAAGAGGTTTTGCGTCGTGCGACTTCTTGCCCATTTGAGCTGCATAAAGCCCATAACCAAAAGTCCGGCGCACACTAAGCGGAAACTCCTGCATATCCTTTCTACTTGTGCCAATCCAGATGAGCTCCTTTGGACTGGCATTATCCATAAACATAAATATATATATAAGTGAATAGGGAGTCAACCCCCCTGGATGAGACAGGCAGTTAAGCTTCTGCTTCTGGCATTAACCTGTCCTCATTGCATACTTCACCGATAAAGTAATCAATTCTTCGTCGTGCTTCCTGTATGTTGCGACATTCAAAAAGATAGGCCTCTTCCTGTTTCAATGTTTTCATGAAGCTCTTTGCCTTTGCATTATCATAAGGATAACCCGGCAGGAATACCCCACACAACGTGAATTGGCCTGTTGGCAGAGTCCCTCTGTAATACAAGTACGCAGGGACCTTTTGGATAATCCGGATAATCTTCTATTACAACTGCGTTTACGATGCCATCCACTATTTCCCTTACGAAAATGTTATCTGCTGCGAGTTCATCGTAACCGTGATCAGATATCCTTACGTCACTCTTTACTCGCGAATCGTGGTCTCCCTTTTACCTTTAACCTTGCCTGTCCTCGCTCAGCGGGGATACCTTTCACCTGATATTCTCTCCAGACCACTGACGATCCGCCGGTCCTCACTTGACGGGGTCCTGTTCTCTGTATCTTTCATTTGCCACACCCCCCTTGTGATCGATTGGTATGTCGGGTTTCCTTAAGCAACACCCCTGTTTTTTGACTTCTTACTTTCGAATCGTGGTCTCCCTTTTACCTTTAACCTTGTACCTTTCACCTGATATTCTCTGCAAACTACGGCTCTTGGCATATGTCACCTCCTTTGGCAGGAATGAATCATGCCACGAACATAGCGGCCAATTCAACAGGTTCGAGAACGGCAGGCTATTTATACCTGACTCAGAAGACTCTCAAGCCTCCGGAAGATTCTCTGCAGAACAGGGTCTTTCGGAAGAGCCTCATGAAGCCTCTTACGTGCAACACTTACCGAACTGTAGTCCACACCCATCATGTCCCCGATTTCACGCTGGTTCATGCCGCCGTATCGATACAGGCACTCCAGGGCTACCCTCCTTGCCGGACCTTTATAGTTTTTCCGGACGATATCCTGAGGGGCGACATGAAAGATATCCGCCACAGCCTTCATGATCACATCAGGTTTTGTCCGTACAATCATCCGTCTTACAGCGGGTTGTTCACGTGAGGGTTGGGATTTATTCAAACTCTTAAGAATCGTACCGATAAAGGATGTATCTCCCAAAACGCCGTGTCCTTCGGCATTTTCAAAAGGATTGACCGATTCCAGTATACCTTCTTCAACGAATCTCCGGTATGACGCAGTCTTGCCGCTGAAACGGGCAAGGATATCATCAACGGCCAGGAAGGTTTTGTCTGGAGAGGAGACATAATCCTGATAGCTGCTCCATTGATATGTATCAAGATACTCCTTCTTTTCATTAAAAGAGGCATCCTTCAACCGATTGACGCGTATGGGATTGAGGTGAAGGTATCTGGAGACCTGCAGAAGATAGCTGTCCTTATCGATGAGAAAGGATTTGTACCGTCCCTGATAGAGATGACCGCAACGCTTGTGGGCTTTGTTGAACCAGCCTGTGTAGGATATATTGAAATGACGCATGAAGTCCTGGAGGTTTGCCTGGGGTGTCCTTACGATTATGTGGAAGTGGTTGGTCATGAGCACAAAGGCGAGGAGATGGACCTGATAGATCTCAAGAGAACGTTGAATGATTTCCAGAAACCTCTGCCGGTCATGATCGGAAAGAAAGATGCTCTGACGAGCGTTTCCTCTGCATGTCACATGGTATAACGCATTCTTGTACTGGATACGTAAAGGACGTGACACTATACTCCCTTTATTTTGCCTTCAGCGGAAACCTTTCGGGATGTTCTATAATCTCGACAGTGAGGTCTACATCAAGATCAGGCCAATAAAAATGCTCCGGATACGGTTCCTCGACAGTAAGGATTTTTCCCAGTGAGGCATCTTTGAACCAGGGAAAATTATCATACTCCATGAACAATTCTCGATCTCCTGCCAAAAGCCAAACCCCGTTACTGGAAATATGGGTAATTTCAACGGAGACGTTCTTCCCAAGCGCCCGTGAACTCTTCATAGTGCACCTCGATAATTCCTTCGATCTCTTTAAGATGTAACCGTGTGAGGCCGTGATTTCTTGCAAGTTCTATCTCAGGCCTCAGCCAGTACTTTGCCTCTCCGTCCGAACATACTACGTGAATATGGGCACGAGACTCCTCGTTTCGCTTTGTGCCATTTGTAACCTCCTGGAGTCAACTCTCCTTGAAACCAGTCCTGTACTGGATATGTAAAGGACGGGATATAAGGTTACGGTATCACGGAGGCAGGATAATGTCAAATATAAAGATTTGACCC
>CAYYLU010000117.1:0-7057 GCA_964472475.1 uncultured Syntrophus sp.
TGATCGGCCAGGGATTCTATCTTTTTTAGTTCTGTAAGATCGTTCATACAACCTCAAGCCCGCAGATTCGATTCGGTTTTTAACTGTGCTGACTAACGGTGTTATTCGTCATGTATATATCTCTTTAATGCTTGTATTGTCAAGGAAATACGCGCGTCCAGGGGAACGATCCGCAGCTTGTATGCAATACTGAAATCACGTGCAGATGACAAAAAAATTGGCTGACAGATCCTACTGTCAGCCAATCAATTAAGCCGGTGGAGAAATTAAGACTTCCTTCCGCCTACCCCCTTGGTGTTCTTATCAATAACTTTCGCCTTTTCTTTTGGACGCAGGGACCTGACAGCTGCACCAGCTCTCCACATTTCGGAATTGGCCATTTCAGCCAATTCTTTCGAAAGCCCCTTCTGATAGTCTTTGCCGCTGCACGTTTTAATAACGTGCTCAGCTTCCATACCTGATGAAACACGCTTGTACAGTTCTTTAAATACAGGAGCTACTGCCTTTCTGAATTTCGGTTTCCAGTCGAGAGCACCGCGCTGTGCAGTCACTGAGCAATTTGAATACATCCAGTCCATTCCATTCTCATCCACAAGCCTGATGAGACTCTGGGTCAGTTCTTCCACTGTCTCATTAAATGCTTCGCTAGGTGTATGACCATGTCTTCTCAATTCGGCGTACTGTGCCTCCATGACACCTGCAAGACAGCCCATAAGAACACCACGTTCACCCACCAGATCGCTGTTAGTCTCATTCGGGAAAGTTGTAGGAAAAAGATAACCCGATCCAACGGCAATTCCGAGAGCAAGGCAGCGTGTTTCTGCGCGTCCGGTAGCATCCTGCCAGACAGCATAACTGGAATTGATGCCCGCCCCTGATAGAAAATTACGTCTCACGTTTAATCCCGAACCTTTCGGTGCAACCATTATAACGTCTACGTCTTTCGGAGGAACTACCCCTGTTTTCTTGTTGTACGTAATTGAAAAACCGTGTGAAAAATAAAGCGCATCACCGGGCTTCAAATTTGCTTTAATGGTCGGCCACACTGCCCGCTGTGCCGCGTCGGAAACCAGTAGCTGTATGATTGTGCCGCGCTTTACCGCTTCTTCAATCGGGAATAGTGTCTTGCCGGGGACCCATCCATCTGCTATGGCCCTGTCCCAGTCCCTCTTAAATTCCTTTGACTGGCCGACAATAACGTTGAAACCGTTTTCCTTCATATTGAGTCCCTGTGCCGGTCCCTGAACGCCATAGCCAATAACAGCTATGACTTCCTTCTTGAGTTCCTTACGTGCCCTCGTCAGAGGAAACTCTTTCCTCGTGACAACCGTTTCTTTCGCGCCGCCAAAATCAATAATAGCCATGGTTATACCTTTCCTCCTTATTATGTGGCGAGTTAATTTACTCGGAAAATACCAGTGAATCCAAACTATTATAGAACCAAACACCCCCCCTGTCAACTAGTGGGGCTTGCGTCGCCCCCTCCGGCAGCAAAGCCGCTGGAGTCCTCCCCCTCTCGGCCGCTGTGCGGCCTGACTGAGTTCAGTGCCGTTTTGGTTTCTCTATTCCCTATTCCCTATCAACTGCTCACTTTGTTCTGGGGCTTGTGCCTGTCCTCGCTGGGCGGGGGTCGCCCCCTCCGGCAGCAAAGCATCGACCCGCTCAATAGCGGGTGCCCCGGCCTCCCCCTCTCGGCCGCTGTGCGGCCTGTACCGTGCCTTGTTTTCGGGCTTGCGACTGTCTTCCGCGCCGCTTTGGAAGGTGGGTCGTCAGCTCTGCATGTAAAAACCGGTGTCGGGTTGTTGCCAACCGACACCGGTCATCAGAATCAAAATAGAAAATTACCTGTTACTTCTTCAGTTCCTTCTTTACCTGCTCCACGATTTCTTCACTGCTCAATGAGAAGATCGATTTCAGAAGCCCTTCTTTCTTATAGAAATCGATCAGAGGCGCGGTCTTTTCATTGTATGTCGCAAGACGCTTCTTTATTGCCTCCTCAGTTTCATCGGCACGCTGTATAGCGGGCGAGCCGCACTTGAAGCATGTTCCGTCCGGCTTTGGCGGCTTGCTTTTTATGTTATAGATTTCCTGGCAGTCGGGATTCGAACATGTCCTTCTTGTCGTAAGTCTGTCGAGAATAACATCGGTGGGAACATCAAGATTAATAACAAGATCCAGCGAAATGGTCAGTTTAGCGAGGAGCTTCTTCAACGCCTCCGCCTGAGGAATTGTTCTCGGGAAGCCGTCCAACAGAAAACCTTTCGCGCAATCCGGTTCTTTCATACGTGCTTCCATGATGTCCATGATCAGGTCATCAGGAACAAGTTCGCCGCGTTCCATGTAACCTTGAGCCTTCTTGCCCAGCTCTGAACCTGCTTTCACGGCATTTCTCAATATGTCACCCGTCGAAATCTGGACCGATCCATCATATTGGGTCAACAACTTGGCTACTGTACCTTTACCCGCACCGGGAGCACCTAGCAAAACAACTCTCATTGTACTGCCTCCTTGATAGTATTTAATTTTCAGCCCTGTGTGCTAATTATCGGCTTGCCTTCTTTTCCTGTTTTTCTTTTCTCTTCTCTTTCAAGGTTTTTTGTGGTGCTTTCTTATTCTCTTTTTTCTGTTTGCTTTTTTCAGCCATACAGCCCTCCCTTTCTTGGTTTCAATTTTAATTTTAGCAGAAAATAATAATAAAAACACTGCCAAACTTGTGGAGAATCGCGGAAACTGGATAACAAAAGTGTTGTGCACGGATGAATATAGTGCAATAATAATGATCTAAACATGAAAGGACAAACGTATTACCTCCGCGTCGACGAAAACGAGACAGTTCCCTTCAGGGTTCCGGCCAAATGGCAGATTGAACATTTTGTAGAAGCAGGGAAAGACCGGCCTTCTCAACCTGTTGAGCAGATGGTCCGGGATGCAATGTCTCATCCTACCGGTACCGGTCCGTTGTCTAACGTTCTGTCCGGCGCCGGGAGTATTTCCATAATCGTTGATGACGCCACAAGACCAACCCCCGTGCGCCAGATATTAAGCGAGCTTCTTTCATACATTGAGGCAGCCGGTTTCGAGAAAAACAGAATCACGATAGTAGTTGCGCTCGGTACACATAAGGCGATGGACGAGAATGCGCTTCTCGAGAGACTGGGGGATCAAGTCGTGGCTCATTTCAGAGTAGTGCAGCACAACGCATGGGCAACTGATCTTGTTCCCGTAAAGATCGCAGATGAAGAGACCGCGTTAAAGATCAATCCTGCGGTGGCGCATGCGGACTGCACGATAGGTATAAGTTCTATACTTCCGCACCCTATGGCTGGTTACGGTGGAGGACCAAAAATCATAATGCCGGGAGTGGCTAATTACGAATTCATCCGCGGTCATCACATGACGCATCTTGCAAACCCGCGATCGACAGCCGGACTCACGAACGGAAATCCATTTCATGAAGCATGTATGAAAGCTGCGCGGGCTGTGGGGCTTACTTTCTCGCTGAATTGCGTCTACAATCAGAACGGACAGATCGTACGGATCATCGGGGGCAGTCTGGAAAGTGCTTTCCAGAAGGCAATCGAAGTCTGTCTGGAAGAACTGGGACACAGATTTGTCAGCAAAGTGGACGTTACTATCGCTTCCGCTTTCCCGCACACTCATGGTCATCAGTTTTTTAAGGGACTCAGTGCCCCCGACGCGGTAACAAAGAGGTCGGGGGCTATTCTGTTGTTTGTTCCCATGGTAACCCGACTTTCTGCAGAATTCATAGAATCGTTTAGTTACGTAAAAGAAAAATCGAGCAACCCTGCGCTGTACATACGGGAGCACCTTTCGAGAGGTCAGGCTTACCTCCCCGATAAGTCGATCGATTACAACATGGCAATGTCAACACCTTTCCTGAGGCAGCACATCAGAGTCATACTGGTTTCGCCTCTGATTTCAAAAGAAGAGGCGTACGTGATGGATTTTGAATATGCCCGTTCTATCGAGGAAGCGCTAGGGATTCTCAAGATTGACTATCCAACCGCCACGGTCGCAATATTCCCGTCCGGCGGCTTGATCGTGCCGATAGCCGGCGAGAAACTTTGACTTGAGTCTCTCGCATTAGCAGAGCGAATGAAGCAGAAAACATCAGCAATAATAATAAACGACAAGGATAATGTAGCGACCGCCTTGCAGGACCTATATGCAGGTGGACAGGTATCCATAATAATACGCGGTGAACAGAGTTGCATAGAGCTTCTCAGTGATGTGCCCTCAGGACACAAATTTGCAACCACAGAAATTGAAGAAAGTACTGATGTTATCAAATACGGAGAATCAATCGGCCGGAGTACCGTAACAATACAACGCGGCCAGCATGTACATACGCACAATGTAATAAGTCCGAAGAGTAGGAACAGCAGATGATACACTTTGAAGGTTTTCGCCGAGCGGACGGAAAGGCGGGGACAAGGAATTATGTCCTCGTTATACCAAGTGTAGGATGCTCGCAGGGCGTTGCCCGGCAGATTACCCGTAACCTGCCGAATGCCGTGTATCTCCCGAATATCCTGGGCTGCGGTCAGATCGGGGAGGACCGTGCGATTGTAAAAAAGACACTCGTCGGTTTTGGTGTTCACCCCAACGTTTCCAGTGTGCTTGTTGTCGGAAATGGATGCGAGCAATTGCCTGCCGATGAGATAGCCCGGGAAATCAGTCGAACAAATAAGAAGAGCGAAGTCCTCGTTCTCCAGGACATCGGGAGCATGAGAAAAACAATTTCACTTGGCAGAAAGATCGTCAAGGAAATGCTTGCCAAAACATCGGCGCTCAAAAGAGAACCGATTCCCGTGAAAGAACTCATTCTGGGAACCGAGTGCGGTGGTTCGGATTACACGTCGGGACTCGCGTCTAATCCTGCCGTAGGCGTTGCATCCGACATGTTGGTGGATGAAGGCGCGACAGTCATACTCTCAGAAACTCCGGAAATCATAGGTGCCGAACATATTCTCGCAAGACGGGCCGGGACACGGGAAATTGCTAATAGCATTCTCGACGCGGCAGCATGGTGGGAAGCAAGAGCTATCGCTGGCGGCCAGGATATTCGCGATGCAAATCCCTCCCCGGGGAATATTGCGGGCGGCATTACAACTCTGGAAGAAAAATCTCTCGGGTGCATTTACAAGGCAGGAACAACGATGATCGAGGAATTTATCGCGTACGCTGATCACCCCTCAAGAAGTGGATTGGTCTACATGGATACGCCTGCCCACGATATCGAACAGCTTACCGGTATGATCGCCGGAGGAGCTCAAATAGCCGTTTTCACGACAGGGAGGGGAACCCCTGTAGGTTCTCCAATAGCTCCAGTCATCAAGATCACGGCAAACAGGCTTACCTATTCTACTATGCGCGATTGTATGGACATAGACATGAGCCGGATTATCGACGGAAGAGAAACGCTAGAGGCGGCCGGAAAGCGGGTACTTAACGAAATCATCACAGTGGCATCCGGAAAACTGACGAAAGCGGAAAGGAACAGACAACACGACTTCTGCATATTCAAAACGAATATGAATATATAGAAGGGACAATTTCCTTATTTGAGCTATGCTTGTATGACGCTTTGCCTGTCGGCAATTTGTCAGAACTAATTTCACAAACGAAAGCAGGGCGTATGGCAGGAAGGATTCTGTGAATTTGAACGCCAGGCAAATCTTTTACTTGTTCTTTGGGCATCCTGCTGGTATTTATTTATCTCAACATAAAACCTGGGCGAAAGTAGAGAGAGGCTTCTCGACCATTGTTTATCCCGCATTAAAGATTATCCACGTGAGTATTGTTAACTTGATTTTTCCTGCACGAATGGAAGAAAGTAACTCCAAAAACAGGAGATGATTTTGACGAGATTATTTACGAAGATTTTGCTGTTTTGTGGGTTATTAGTGAGTATTATTGCTGCGGGTTTCGCACAAACTGCGGGAGCCTTCGAGAACGCAATCGTAAAAGGAGTCGTGGATGGCGATACAATCTATGTTGTCTACAAAAACCAGGAAGAATCAATCCGACTCATCGGTATTGATACACCGGAAAGCAGTACAAATGATAAAGCTCTGAAAGATGCCGAGCGAACCCATAATAGTGTTCAGAAAATAACCACCATGGGAAAACAGGCGGCAAAATATGTGAGGACGCTGGTGAAAAGAGGCGACAAGATCGGCATAGAATTCGACGTGCAGAAACGGGACGAGTACGGGCGCATGCTGTGCTATGTCCATCTATCGGACGGCACAATGCTCAACGAAAAAATCATACGCGCGGGATATGCACGCCCCATGACCCATCCACCAAACGTACGGTATCAGCACATATTTTCAAAAGCATACAAAGAAGCCCGTGAGAACAGGCGGGGCCTCTTCAGATACTAAGCTCATATACTGAATAACGTATAGCACCTGCAAGTTCTTAGCTTAGGGTAATCATGTAAGACAAAGATTACTGAAAGAAATAAACCGTAGAATGTCCGCTGGATTGGCCGTGTTCTTTTCTCAATCTGTTCTGTGTGAATGCCTATTACATTCCTATTCATCAGCCAACCCTATTTCTTTTAGACAACTATCAAGCAGACGTTCCCCTGTTTCCAGAATCAAACGTCTCATCCCTTCTGCATCGTTGTCCAGCAAGGGAAGCAACGGCCCGGTCTTCGTGAAAGAGGATTTTCTTGAGCGCGCTAATACCTGTTTTGTCTTGGGGTCAACTAGTCTGACGAAGACCTGCAGAAGTAGCCTTTTGTTCCAATATTCATAGTTCACCAATCCGACTTCAAGAATTGCTTCAGAACTGCCAAAGTTGATAGGTGTATAGTCGATTGTCGAGACATCGGAGTTATAGAGACGTCGTATGGGTCCCAGCCAATCCTCCATATGCCACGTGATAGATCGATCGGAAATTGGTAATCGTAGATAACCTTCAACGACATAAGCATCGTGGCTTCCTTTTTGCCGTAGCATGCGTACCGCTTTCTCAACGTATTGCACTGTGGGTGTCCATGTGTCGCTCGGCTGGCCCAGCTGTA
>CAYYLU010000118.1:0-6999 GCA_964472475.1 uncultured Syntrophus sp.
CCTACATCATCCATGTAAGCCGCGACGTTCTTCTTCATCGACGCGATTGTCGCCGGCTCTATCTTTAAGAACCGCGCAGACTCACAGGTTTCTACACCCGCGACATCGCTCTGTTTGAAGACAAACCCCAGCTCTTTCACCAAAATATTGGCAAAATGGACGACCAGCAGTTCGCGTGCTATCGGGTCAGCTTCCTGGATGTTGTCGTGGTACTGGGCAACCCCTATATACCCGTTCGAAAACTGCCATCTCTTCAAGAGAGCAGCGCCGAATTGGCTGTGATATGCTTCCGCTATGTTCTCGACTTCTTCGATGGAAATTTCACTAGTGAACTTTCCCTTGCCTTCCAGTTCTCCAATGACCTGTATCAGAATCAGCTTGCCTATGTCGTGCAGAAGTCCCATTATGAAGGGGTCTGTTTCGGACTGCATCTTCTGGTCAGGCAAGTTTGTAAGTACCTGGCATGCGTGCGCGCAGGCGAGAGAGTGGTGCCAGAGCCGTTCAATCATTGGCACATATTTCTTATTGTTCACTGTATATAGTGCCCGGTTGCTGATAACGTTTACGTACTGGCAGGTTACGCTGATTCCCAGGCGGGCGATTGCCTGTTCCAATGTCTTGTTGGTCTCAACGCCTCTGTAGAACGGAGAATTCGAGACCATGATTAGTTTTGATGCAATGGCCACATCACGCTTGAGCAGCGCAGATATCTGACGGTAGTCGGCGCCAGCCTTTATGAGTTCCTGAAATTTCACATTTATCTGCGGATGTGAAGGGAGGTTTATTTCCCCCTGTTTAAAGCGGCTGACAATTTCTTTTACGATATCCACATTATCTTTTGCATTACCTTTCGTTGAGCGTACCCCGGGAGAACCCACGCTTTCATTCGGGAATCCGCTTAATTTTTCCTCCAATTCCATGATTCTTTTCTTGAGCAAAGCGATCGTAGCTTTCATCTTTTCCTGCTCATTAAATCTGGAGATGGCTTCATCAATCGTGACTGGTAGTATTTCTTCAAAAGGACCGAACTTGACTACGTAGTTGAATGCTCCTGCCCGGATCGCTTCTATAGCATAACTTGCGTCGTCAGGCGGTGTGAGCATCAGCACCGGTATATGCGCGGCCTCGATTACCTGCGTGACGTAGTCCACACCTGCGTTGTCTCCGAAAGCATGGTCTACAAGAACAAGGTCGAGCTGGCGCAGTTCTTCTTTAGGATAGTCCGGAGCTATGATCGAGAAAACGTCAAATGAGCCCTCCAGGCATTTTCTAAATTTCTTTATCTCATCAGAGTTGTTGCTTGCAATAAGGACTTTCTTCATCAGCTTTTCTCCCCGCAAAAAGCATATTCTCTCCCCACGTTGTACGTTTGGACCCCCTGTGTCGCCTTCGACGTCCACCCGTTTAGAAATAGAGTACCAGTATAGAGTGTTTTCGGTTAATTGACTCAATAGTTTAGCGGAAATTTTCAAGCTTCAAGCACAACGACACAAAGATAGATACTGGAATGTAAAGATCCTTTTTTTGATTTCTTCTTTGTATGCTAGTATTGACTGCCGTGCAACACATATATGGGCGCGAAGGTCTGCACTTTCAAGAAGCAGGGCTGGATCAACAGTTCGGTATGGCCAAGATAATCGCCGGAAAAATCGCATATAGTCTCAAAGAAATTCGATTGATATTTTCGATTGATTATGGAATTGTATCACGTGCGTCCAAAGGTATACATCAGCCGCGAAATACCATTTCCCGCAATAGGCAACATGAGCAGACTGTGTGACATCTCCGTCTGTGAAGGAGAAGAGGGACCTGCCACAGATGAGTTGATTCATCAAGTATCAGAGGTGGATGCAATACTCTGTCTGGTTCGCGACAGGATTGACAGGCATTTGATCGATGCAGCTCCCCATCTGAAGATCATCAGCACAATGAGCGTAGGTTTTGAGCATATAGATGTAGATTATGCGACGCGGAAAGGAATCTACGTAGGCTACACTCCTGATGTACTCACAGATGCTACGGCGGATTTAGCGTTCGCCCTTCTGCTCGCCGCCGGGCGCAGGGTGGCTGAAGGTGACCGGTTTGTCCGAAAGCAGGAGTGGAAAGTGTCCTGGACACCGTTGTTTTTTGTAGGTAAACCCGTGTGGGGGAGTACGCTCGGAATTATAGGACTCGGAAAGATCGGAAAAGCAGTGGCAAAAAGGGCCTCCGGCTTCAATATGCGCATATTGTACAATAATCCTGTGAGGCTCGATCCTGAAGAAGAAAAACAGCTCTGCGTCTCATATGCAAGCTCTGAAGAACTCCTCGAGGAATCAGATTTCGTAAGCGTCCATGCGCCGGCAACTGAAAAGACACGCCATTTTATCAACGAAGAGTGCCTGAGACGCATGAAAAGAACTGCTATTCTAGTCAATACATCCCGGGGATCGCTGGTCGATGAAAAGGCTTTAATCAGGGCTTTGCGGGAAAATTGGATTGCAGGGGCAGGACTTGACGTCTACGAAAAGGAACCTGTCGCATTCGACAATCCTCTGCTGGACCTCGATAATGTTGTCCTTGTACCTCACATAGGCAGCGCAACGATGGAGGCCCGCTCCAGAATGTCGGAAATCGCGGCAAAGAACATCATTTCTGTATTGAGCGGTGAAGCACCTCCATGTCTCCTCAACCCTGAGGTAATGTCAATCAGACCTTTATCGGCAGTGAAAATGCTTTGAATTAACACCATCGACACTGGACGCTCTTCATAATTGTATTCAGATCGGGTGTCCGGTATAATATCAAATACCCTCAGTGCCGCTAAAAAACCGGGAGGACCCCATGAAGGTAAATCACGTCGAAGGCGCAGATAAAGGGGATCTTATCATTTATACCCTGAGTACATGCGTCTGGTGCAAGAAGACCAAGGCATTTCTCAATGATCTTGGAATCGGTTACAACTTTGTGGAAGTGGATAAGCTTGAAGGAGATGAAAGGGAACAGATCTTGACTGAAATAAAGCAGCATAATCCGCAATGCTCTTTTCCAACAATGGTAGTTAACGGGAAAGAATGCATCATCGGATACAATGAACAGAAGATCAAGGAAACACTCGGGGTATGAGTAAAGGACCGATCCCGGAAGTTGACAGACTGTACGCAGGCATCTCGGAAGCAGCAAGTAGTGCGGGGTACCACCTGAATCCGGACACGGAGTTCACGAAAGAGCTTATCTCCGGTCTGGCAGATAACTTGAAAAGGTACGGGTATTCCTGCTGCCCGTGCAGGCTTGCGAGCGGAGACAAAAATGAGGACATGGATATAATCTGCCCCTGCGATTACAGGGACGCTGACCTGGACGAATTCGGAGCCTGTTATTGTGCGTTGTATGTCTCAGAAGCCGTCGTGAACAAAGAACGGGAAGTAACATCAATACCTGAGAGAAGACCTGCTCAGGAAGAACGTGGCAGCCACACGGGTTCATCGCCCTCTGGAGCAACTCTCTCAGGTCTTTCATGTCCCGTATGGAGGTGCAAGGTATGCGGTTATTTGTGTGCCAGGGAAGGGCCTCCCGAAATATGTCCTATTTGCAAAGCGAACAAGGAACGTTTTGAACGATTCGCCTGAAATGGACAGTCTTGACCGGGAGATACTCAATCTTATCCAGGAAGAATTTCCGATAGCTCCGAAACCATTCGAAATTCTTGCAGGCCGCATCGGATTGAGTCACAGCGAAATGCGTGAACGAATTCAGCGTCTGCGAGAAAATGGTTATATCCGAAGAATAGGAGCGATACTGGAACGCAAAAAACTGGGATATGCCGGTGTCCTCTGTGGTGTCCATGTAAATGAGAAGGACATTGACGCGTTCGCACTGGACATCAACAGAGAAGACGGTGTTACGCACAATTACGAGCGTGAAGGAGAACTTAACGTCTGGTTCACGATTATCGGGATATCTATGGACAGCATAAACGGCATAATTGAAACGCTCGAGAGCAAGTTCGGAGTGGCGATCTACAAATTTCCCGAGAAGAAGACGTTTAAGATCAAGACGTTCTTTCCGGTCTGATCTTCGCTGTTGTGTAAACCGTTCAAACTGTTTAGACTATTCCAACTAATTACAAACAAACGCAGGAAAACATGGTAAACGGCTTTTCAAACAACAATATAGACTCGACCGGCCCGGCATCGCGCCTTCCGAGGAAAAGGATATTTCTTATTGACGGGAATTCGTATCTGTATCGTGCATTCTTTGCAACCCCCCACCTGTCGAACTCACGCGGAATCCCGACGAATGCCGTTTATGCTTTCATCAGTATGTTAAAGAAACTCCAAAACACGGAAAATCCGGACATGCTCGTTGTGATTTTTGATTCGAAGGCACCTTCGTTTCGTGAAGCAATATCAAAGGAATACAAAGCACAACGACCGCCGATGCCGGGGAACCTGGCCGCACAGATTCCATACGTAAAAGCCATTGTTCGGGCGATGGGATTACCGATGCTTGAAAAAGAGGGGTATGAGGCGGACGACATCATAGGCACCATAGTTGAACATCTCAAAGAACAGCAAGAAATAGAAACATACATAGTGACCAGCGATAAAGACATGATGCAACTCATTTCCGGCCGCGTAACAATCTATGATTCGATGAAAAATCAGATTGTACGCGAAACTGAGGTGATCCAAAAGCTGGGAGTAAAACCTAATCTTGTCGTAGATTACCTCGCTTTGTGCGGAGATACATCAGACAATATTCCCGGCGTTCCGGGCATTGGCGAAAAGACCGCCCGGGAGCTTATAAGCACAATGGGAGCTTTCGAAAACATTTACGCGAATGTCGACACCATCACGAAGGCTTCAGTAAAACAACGGCTGCTCACCGGAAAAGAATCCGGGGAAATGAGCAGAATTCTTGCCACCATAAAAACAGACGTTCCCATACATGTAAGCATCGAGACTTTAACTGCAGCCCCGGAAGACCTTCAGGGACTACGAAAGATATACCGGGAACTCGAATTCACGTCACTCTACAGGGAAATTCAGGGCGAAAACAACACCAGGAAAAAATGGCCCAGAATAGATCTGGGCCAGCTCGATATGGAACATGTTGCCATTCTGGCTTCATTTCGCGGGAAAAATGCGGACAGTCTTGAGCTTGATGCGTTTGCTGCATTCGATCAGCAGGGTGTATTTTTCTCGCAAAGCGAAGATGATCTGTTTCGCATAATGAATGGTGCCAAAGAGATAATTGTCCATAATCTGAAACCGCTTCTAATTCTTATGAAGAATATGACAAACAGACATATGGACCTTTCAAGATGTTTCGATACCATGCTTGCTACGTATCTTACTAATCCTCTGAGAAAGGAATACGGCGTAGGTTCCTGCGTCGAAGAACATCTTGATATCTGCTTGACCTTGCAGGACGTCCATTCGAGTCTGACCGAGTGTGTCTCTCATCTTTTTGAACTGAAGGCCGCACTTGTAGATCTGATGGAATCATCAAATCTACTGGAGCTTTACACGAACATTGAACTTCCACTGGTCAAGGTATTGGCAGCCATAGAAAGGAATGGGGTCAAGGTTGACCGCAGCGGTCTTGCGGAGTTGTCGCGCGGTTTTGACGGAAGATTGACGGGGATTGTTAAAGAAATATATTCAATGTCAGGTGGTCCTTTTAACATAAATTCATCACAACAACTCTCAAAAGTATTATTCGAGACTCTAAAGCTCACACCTGTCAAAAAAACAAAGACCGGTTTTTCTACAGATACAGGAGTGTTGGAAGCTCTTGCCCTGGAGCATCCGATGCCCGGAAAGATCCTTGAATATAGAACACTCACAAAATTGAAGAACACATACGTCGACGTGTTGCCGACGCTTATCAGTACTCGTACAGGAAGGATCCATGCGAGCTTTAACCAGATGGTCGTCTCCACTGGAAGACTTTCAAGCTCGGATCCGAACCTGCAGAACATTCCAATCAGGAGTGAAGACGGCATGAAAATACGTCACGCCTTCGTTCCGGAAGAAGGATTCGTACTCCTTTCGTCTGACTATTCACAGATAGAGCTTCGTGTTCTGGCTCACATATCAAAGGATCCTGTTCTTGTGCAGACATTCCTCAAAGATGGTGATATCCATTCAACAGTGGCTCAGGACATCTTCGGAGTTGCGGCGGAAAATGTTACACAGGATATGCGGCGCACTGCCAAGGTGATTAACTTCGGCATTGTATACGGCATGAGCCCGTTTGGATTGTCAAAACAACTCGGTGTTTCACAGAGAGAAGCGCAGCAGTACATAGAACAATATTTTTCAATACACACAGGAGTAAAGGGCTACATTGAAGCTATTGTCGAGGAGGCACAGTCAAGGGGGTTCGTAAGGACGCTTTTCGGCCGTATTCGATTCATACCGGAAATCAACAACCCCGATCAGATGGTACGCCAACTCGGGCAAAGAACTGCAATGAATACACCTATCCAGGGAACGGCTGCGGACATTATCAAAATGGCCATGATAAACATATCGTCGAAAATTGATCAGGCCGGATACGCTTCAAGACTCATTATGACAATCCATGACGAGCTCGTATTCGAAGTAAAAGAGATAGAACTCGCGGATATGCAGAACCTTGTCAGGTATGAAATGGAACATGTAGTGACTCTGGACGTACCGCTGAAGGTTTCCATGGGCACCGGTAGCAACTGGGCGGAAGCACATGCTTAAGTAGAACGAGGGACGTTTGATGAATAAAGGCGTTCGGAGTTGTTAGTTCCCCCCCCTTGGGGAACAGATGAGTTCGGAGTTCTTAAAAGAGGAAACGGAGGGAGGGAGAAACGGCAAAACGGAGCAAAGGCAAAGAGGCGTACCGAGTTGTTAGTTCGGAGTTTTCAGTAAAAGTTGAAATAGAGACGGGGAGAAATGGAGACAAGTCGACAAACACCAAACACTGAACACGAAAGACTAAACACCAGACACCAAACACATTTCTATTCTTTCGACCCTA
>CAYYLU010000119.1:0-6936 GCA_964472475.1 uncultured Syntrophus sp.
TGCTCGTCAGCGGCATATGTAACATATGCCTGATGGTTTACAGCATGTATGTCGGATTTTCTCTTTGGAGAATCTGGCCTCATGCGGTAGAAAACGCAAAAAGGTATCTGCTGATTCTATTTCATTACTCGTTCTTGACTATCTTCTTTCCTCAGTTGTTCGGTCTGTCCGAAAAAACCATCACGGACATATATAAAGCGAATCCACTGAACAACGCATTGCTTATGCTGTACGCCACAGCATGGTTCTGGTATATACGAAAGTCAAAAAGAGTAAAGGCAACCTACAATAATAACAAGGTAACCAATGCCGATTAGGTCTTGTGCATAGGGCCATCAGCTTGACTTTGGCGCTGTAAACCCTTAATATACGTCTTATTTCTTCTACTGAAAACCAGCTATGGAGGAACGAAAATGCTCCGAGCGAAATTGTGGTTTCGATGTGCTGCAATGCACGACCCGGTCACACCAGTTGTGGCGCAACCTGCACTTGTGGGATGGGAAGCAAAAAAGAGAAGAGTGGATCTTACCATTGAACGGGCGTTTTCCGGCGAAGAACTCGTCAAAAGAATGAAGGGGTGGGTTACCACTGATCCCAATCAGGTTTCGGAAGTGGTGAAGCAGTACGGAAAACTGAAAGTGCTTGATGACAGGGAGCTTGTTATCGAGATTGCGGATGAAGAAGCTTTTAAAGGGCTGGAGAAGGCGCTCCTGGAGAAATTTGGAGCAGAGGTAGATGTAGAGCTGGTAAAAAAGGGGTAGCGCTCAGCCCGACACAGCCAAAGGACGACGGACAAGAACGGTAAAGAGCAAGGAACCAGAACAAATGAGGAAATACCTGAGCTTGGCCTCGGACCTTTAACCTTGAACCTTCAGCCTTTATGCGATTAAAATATGAAACATATTAGAAACTTCAGCATCATAGCACACATAGATCACGGGAAGTCCACGCTCGCCGACAGGCTCATCCAGTACACACACCTCGTTGAGGACCGTCAGTTTCGGGACCAGATCCTCGACAACATGGACATCGAACGAGAGCGCGGCATTACGATAAAAAGCCAAACCGTTTGCCTTCCCTACACCGACAAAAACGGCATCTCGTATGAGTTGAACCTTATCGATACTCCGGGACATGTGGATTTTTCCTATGAAGTCTCGCGGGCACTCGCATCATGCGAAGGGGTGCTTCTCCTTGTTGATGCAGCCCAGGGAGTAGAGGCGCAGACCCTTGGTAACCTGTACGCCGCACTGGAACACGATCTCGTCATTATTCCGGTAATAAACAAGATCGACCTGCCGGTAGCAGACATCGAACGCGTAAAAGATGAGATAGACCGTGAACTCGGCCTTGATCCAGACACAGCAATCCTGTGTTCGGCGAAAGAGGGAACCGGCATTGAGGACATCTTTCAGGCGATCATAGAAAGAATCCCTCCGCCAAAAGGGGATGCGCAGAAACCTTTGTCTGCTCTTATATTTGATGCTCATTACGACCCGTTTCGGGGTACCATTGTCAGCTGCCGCATATTCAACGGCACCGTGTGCTCGAGTGATATAATCCTGCTTATGTCGAACGGCACATCGTACAGGGTTGAAGAGGTCGGGGTGTTTCGTCTCACTCGCGAACCAAAGAAAGAGCTTACGGCCGGCATGGTGGGCTACATTATCGCCGGTATCAAAACGGTGAGTGACACGCGTGTCGGAGACACCATTACTCTGGACTCACATCCAGCGCCGGCGCCCCTGCCAGGTTTCATTGAAGTAAAACCGGTTGTGTTTTCTTCCATATATCCCATAGCTTCCGATGATTATCCATCACTTGCCGAAGCACTCGAAAAGTATAAACTGAATGACGCGGCACTGGTGTATCAGAAGGATTCCTCGGCTGCCCTCGGACAGGGCTTTCGATGCGGCTTTCTCGGATTGCTGCACCTCGAGATAGTACAGGAGAGACTGGAGCGGGAATTTGACCAGTCAATCATAATGACTGCCCCGAGTGTTCAGTACAAGTTCTATCTTGAAGACGGTTCGATGCTGGAAGTGGACAACCCTCTCTATTATCCCGATCCAGCGAAAATCAGAAAATCTGAAGAACCCTACATCAGGGCGAGCATTTTGATACCCGAGCGGTATGTCGGAGCAGTAATAAAGCTGTGTATGGAACGTCGGGGCGTGAACTCGCATATGGGATACCCGGCACCCGGGAGAATAGAAGTGGCATATGACATGCCTCTCGCTGAGGTAATCTTTGATTTTTATGATAAATTAAAGAGTATTACCCAGGGGTACGGTTCATTTGACTATGAGATTACCGACTATCGGGAAAGCGAACTCGTGAAGCTTGATATTCTTGTGAACGGCGAAAAGGTTGACGCTCTTTCCATATTGGTCCACAGAGACAATGCGCGGGAACGGGCCGTCAGAGTGTGCGACAAACTCCGTGACGAAATCCCGAAACAACAGTTCAAGATAGCCATTCAGGGGGCAATAGGGGGTAAGATCATTTCGCGATCGACGATTTCTCCGTTCCGGAAAGATGTAACCGCCAAATGCTACGGCGGTGACATTACAAGAAAACGAAAGCTCCTTGAAAAACAGAAGAAAGGCAAGAAGCGCATGCGCATGGTTGGCAATGTTGAGATACCACAGAGCGCCTTTCTTGCTGCTCTCAAGACTGATGACGAGTAAGAAGTCGGCGCCTGCCGGTCTGTATGTGCATATCCCGTTTTGCAGAACCAAATGTCCCTATTGTGATTTCTACTCTGTAAGCGATCAAAAACAGCATGTAAAAAGGTTCGTGGCCGCGCTCGTAAAGGAAATATCGTCAGAGCCGGAAGGTTTTTCAGCGTTCGACTCATTGTATTTTGGCGGCGGGACACCATCCGTTCTTGAAGAGAGAGAATTCGAACACATCTTTGCCGCCCTTCACCAGCATTTTTCATTTCCTGATGATACTGAGATTACCGTAGAGGTAAATCCGGATGACATAACGGCCGACAAGTTATGGAATTATAAGCGTATCGGGGTAAATAGGATAAGTATCGGAGTTCAATCGTTTAATGAAAGGGATCTGCTGTTTCTTGGACGCCGACATACAGCAAAGAAAGCCCGGGAGGCAATCAACCTGGTACGCGATGCAGGATTCAGGAACTTCGGAATAGATTTGATGAACTGTCTGCCGGGACAGTCTGGAAAGAGATGGGAGGCAACGCTTCAGGAGGCTATTTCTTTCGTGCCGGCACACATTTCCTGTTACCAGCTTACTATTGCCGACAGGACTCCTTTTGGGAAGATGTTCAGATCCAGCAACTTGAGGCTCCCATCAGAGAGAAGACAAAGGGATGTTTTTCTCTCCACTTCGCGACTACTTACTGAAAACGGCTACGTGCACTATGAAGTATCCAACTTTGCGCGGGGAATGCGGTATCGCTCGCGGCACAACATGAAGTACTGGGACCACACGCCTTATCTCGGCCTTGGTCCGGCCGCCCATTCTTTCATCGGTAACAAGAGATGGTGGAATTCACCATCGATTAGCCAATACTGTGCGGCAGTTGAGGGCACGATAAGCACAATGGACGGAACCGAAAGCCTTTCGGCTGAGCAATTTGACCTTGAAACACTCTTCCTTGGTATAAGGACACTCAAAGGTGTCCGCCTGAATGATATCAAAGCAATATCTTTGGATAAAGGTGAGTTACAGAGGCTCATCAAGAGCAAGAAGGTTAAGCTAGAAAGGGGGAGGTTAATTCCTACCATACATGGCTATGTAATTGCAGATCGCATACCAGTCCTGCTTACCTCCTGATTTGTTACCCTGTTTTAAAAAACTATTGACAACTCATGTCTATCGTTGTACTATAATTGCAGTTATGTTCATTAATTCACATACAGTAAATTTTAACACTTCGGAATTACTAGCGTTTTTTGTACCAGAAATATTTGAGCATCAAGAAGTGAGCACTGAAGTAGGCAGCACGTGTAAATATTCACAAACTCTAAACTGAAATTCACCTCCATAAGCTTCTCATAATAACCCCCCTTCCCCCTGGGCACCCACCCAGGGGGTTTCTCTTTACAATGCTCTTGATTTTATTGTATGCTTTTTGCACAGCATGGGCAGCTTAAATTCATACTCCGGGGGACTCTTAGGGCTCATCTATACTGCAGGACCAATGGCCAAGGCAGTGATCGGCCTGCTCGCATTTTTCTCCGTAATTTCATGGACTATTATTTTCGTTAAAATCCGGCAGTTTAAGAAGACTGAGGAGCAGGCTGACCGGTTCTTTCGGGTCATCAAAGACGTCGACTCTTTCAAGAAACTGGTTTCAATTTACCGGGACAGCTCTGATAACGCATTTTATCGGCTGGTGCTCGCGTGTTATAAAGAGGTCACTTCCAGGCAAAAAGATGGGGGGCGCCCGATACGTCCGGATGAAATACCCGCAATTGACAATATGTTGAGAATCACCATCGCCGAAGAGTCAGTTAAACTCGAGAGACGACTCACGTTTCTCGCCACCACAGCAAACACCGCCCCTTTCATAGGGCTTTTCGGAACAGTGTGGGGGATCATGGATTCCTTCAGAGAGATAGGTGTCAGGGGAACGACCAGCCTTGCAGTAGTCGCGCCGGGTATCAGCGAGGCACTCATTGCAACGGCAATCGGTTTGGCGACGGCTATACCTGCCGTCCTGGGATACAACTATTGTCTTGGACGACTTAAACGGATACTCACAAGAATGGAAAATGCTTCGCTATACCTCCTCAACATAATTGAGAAATGAATATCAAGAAAGACTCAAAAGGACCCCTTTCCGAAATAAACGTGGTGCCTCTCGTCGACATCATGCTCGTCCTCCTCATCATTTTCATGATTACCGCCCCTATGATGCAGCATGGAATGGGTATTGACGTCCCGAATGTAACAGCCAGTCCGCTACCTTCAAAAGATGAGCCCCAGGTACTGAACATAACGAAAGACGAAAGGCTCATACTCAATGAGAAGAAGCTTGAATTGAAAAACCTGAAAGCTGCCGTTCAATTTCTGTTTAATAACAAAACAAACAAGGAGATCTTCCTCAGGGCCGACAAGGATGTACCTTACGGCTATGTGGCACAATGTATGGGAATCATTCGCGAAGCGGGCATTCAGAAAATTAATATCGTGACTAAACCATTGGAATAGAATGAGTGAAGAAACCTGGTATAAAATGCTTGCCGTTTCTCTCGCCCTCCATTTTGTCATAATCGGGGCTTTCAGCATCCCTTTCAAGCACACGAGAAAGAAGATAGATCTGTCGTCGTCATATTCCGTGAATCTGGTTGGCGGACCAGGAGGCGGGGGCGGAGGAGTTCGAAAACAGGTAACAACCGAGGCAAAGAAAGTCCCCGAAAAATCTGTTCCTTCCAAGGAAGTAACCTCAGCCCCTGCGAAGAACAAGCCGATACCCATCAAAAAGGAAGATCTTGTTTCCCTCTCCAAGAAAAAGGTACCGGAGAAGAAGGGCACAAACGAGGATGAACTGCAAAGCCTTCAGGAGAAAATCAGGAATATCAAACGAAAGGTTGAATATCTTGACGTGAGCAAGTCGGCTGCCGGCAGTACAGCTGGCTCGGGAACTGGACGTACAGGTTTAGCCGGTTTCGGAGAAGGTGGTGGTGGAGGAGTTGTAGATCCTGTGATGCAGAAATACCATGTGGACATTCGCGAAAAGATAGCGGCTGCATGGCGAAAACCAGTTTCAGCCAAAAAAGGGTTAGAAACTCTGTTAACAATAAAAGTAAGACGGGACGGAGTAGTTGTCGACATCAACATAGATCAGCCATCTGGAAATCGTACATATGATGAATCGATTCGCCGCGCTATAATGGCGGCAGAGCCCCTGCCCCGAATACCGGCTTCAATAAGGGAAGAGAATCTTGAATTGGGCTTTCGATTCCGTCCGGAGGACCTTAGTTGACAATTCTCCAGAGCATCCTTCTAGGCGGCATCCAGGGGGTGACCGAGTTCCTGCCCATCAGCAGTTCAGCACATCTAATTATCATTCCGTGGTTCTTCAACATTCAGGAAGGTAATGTAAACAAACTTACATATGATGTGATGCTCCACCTGGGGACACTCGCAGCTATTCTATGCGTTTACGGCAAGAAATTTGCCCGCGTTGTAGTGGAGGGGCTGGTTGACTTCAAGAATGGCTGCGGCATGCAATCTCTCCTGGCCAAATTTATTATTGCTTCCATACCGGCTGCGCTGGTGGGATTTCTAGCTCAGGACTTTATCGAGCAGTACACAAGGACACCATTTGTGGCCGCGTATATGCTCGCACTGGTCTCTATACTGATGATCATAGCAGAGAGAATCCATATTGACCGCTCGGACGTCTCCTATCCGGTCGCCGTAGCAATCGGAGTAGCGCAGGCGGCAGCCCTGGTACCCGGCACATCCCGGAGCGGGGCAACGATTACGATGGGCATGCTTCTCGGTTTAAGACGCCGGGAAGCCGTAGATTTCTCTTTCATGCTCTCTATCCCTATTATACTCGGAGCCGCCCTCTACGAGATGAGGCACTTTGAGTACCAGCACGGCAATATGGCCATCTACGTGTGGGGAGCGATCTCGGCGTTTGTATTCGGCATTTTGAGCCTCGGGCTCCTTGTAAGATACCTCAAGAAACACCCTCTGGACATATTCGCTTATTACAGAATCGCCCTCGCTCTCGTGATTCTCGTCGCCTCTCTTTGATAGATGATCGAAAGATACCAAACAAATGAAGCTGAAACGGTCGGCAAGGCAAATGATTCAGCCACCCCCATACAGTTGACAATCTATCGACCCGAAGAGGAAGTCTTCGAACGCATGTACTTATGTGAGTACCTGTCTGAGATACATAATACTCTACTGACCGAGAAAATAGCCTGTAATATTAAATAT
>CAYYLU010000120.1:0-6698 GCA_964472475.1 uncultured Syntrophus sp.
GGCCCACCAGCTGCACGGCCGGCCGGTTGACGGCCGACGGCGGCACGCACAAAGCGGGGCAGCCCGTAATGTTGGCATGCGCCGTATGCACGAATTGTTCGTAAAGATCCGCCAGTGTTTCGGGGGCATCCGACGCGGCGGCGTTTTGCACCGGGAAAACCAGGACGTCGGCCTGCGTGGCAAGGTGCTCGGCATCTTTTACCAGGCGGGCGCGGATGCGGCAGGCGTTTTCGTAAGCGGCGTATCGTTCAAACTGGAAAAACGCCCCTTGGATCAGGTAGCTTTTCAAAAGCGTTCCGAAAGATGCGCCGCGCGATTGCAGATACATCTCGTTCCAGTTTTTAGCGCCCGGCGCGCGCTTTCCATAGCGCACGGAATCATAGCGTCCGGCGCACGAGGAGGCTTCGACGGACCCGATAATCCGATGAACCGTCAGGCAAAGCGCATAGTCCGGCCAGGACAGCGTTTTGACGCTGAAGCCCGCTTTTTTCAGTTCCTCAATTTCTTCTTCAAAGGCGTCGTGGTCCTGGACGGACAGCGTTTTGATTGCCTCGTCAATGACGCTAAGCGTTATTTTTTTCGGATCGACACCGCCTGAAGAAAAATCGGGCGGCACCTGATCGGGCTGTGAAAAATCTCTTTCGTCCGGCCCCGCGACCACTTGAAGAACCGCGCGGATATCGCCGGGGGTCTTCCCCAGAATGCCGCAGGCTTCCATGGACGGAATCAGGCCGGTGATGCCCACGCGGGGAACCAGACCATAGCCGGGCTTGAATCCCCACACACCGGCGCGGGCCGCGGCCAAACGGGCCTCACCCGCGAGATCTAGCATCAACTCGGCATCGACTGCCTTTTGTGCAATCGCGAGGCCTGCCGTGCTTCCGGCCAAGCCGAAGCCGAACTCGCTCATGTGCATGGCCCCCGCAATTTTTACGCCGTTTTGCATCAGGCGCTCGACGACGGTTGCGTCTTCCAAAGCTTTAAATCCGGCCAGCGCCTGCGATCCGGCTTCAGCGGGCCAGCCGGCCACCGGAATGTTGGGCTGGGTGGCAATTTTTCTTCCTTGAAGCAAACCGGACGATGTATCGGGGATATCGGTGTTGCGGTAGCAAAATATCGAATCCATAGACTTTCCTTTATTCCAGAATATTGGCGACTTTAAAATAATTGCCCTTGACCGAGGGAGCGCTCTTGAGCAGTTTTCCGGATGCGGCCCATTGCGAACGTCTGGCCTCCAAACCCTCACGCGTTCGGTGAACATGCGGCACGACCGAACGGATCGGCTCTTCGCCGCCCGCGCAATCGGCGGCCTGTTTCGCGAGCGCCTCCGCCTGTTGCAGAATCTCTTCCATGACGGGTCGCTCTTGGGTCGTAATGCCGATGCGCGATACCCAGGAGACGCGATCCAGCAGATTTTCCTTCTCGGCGCTTCCGGGTAAAACCTCTTTGCCTTCCAGATTCAGCAGGCCCAGTTCGGCCAGCTGCTCTCGCTTCACCACCGATGGCGCGCCGGTAAGCGGACAGGCGGCGGAGCGGTTTTTGGGAAACGCGATCACTTCGCGAATCGAAGACGTCTGCAGAATCATCGACACCGTGCGGTCCATGCCCAGCGCCAGTCCTCCGTGCGGCGGCGCGCCGTAATCAAAGGCCCGCAGGAAGAAGCCGAATTTTTCCTTCATGTCTTCTTCGGTGAGTCCCAGCGCCGCGAAGATTTTGCGCTGGAGGTCGCGGTTGTTGATGCGGATGCTTCCCCCACCCAGCTCCTCGCCATTCATGACCAGATCGTAGGCGCGCGAATGCATGCCCAGAAGCTCTTCCACGTTTTTCGGGTCGAAATCCGTCCGGTCCGGCGCGGTGAAGGGATGATGGCTCGAGGTGACGCCGCCTTCCTCCGTGGCTTCAAACAGGGGAAACTCCGTAACCCAGACCGGGTAAAAACTTTTTTCGGGAATCAGCCCCAAGCGGCCTGCCAGATGCAGACGAAGCTGCCCCAGCGCAGAGATGACCGTTGCTAAAGACGGATCGGCCACCATGATCAGGACGTCGCCATCGGCCACGTCGAAACGATTTTTCAGTTCATCGAGCTCCGCCGCGCTGAAAAACTGGACGATGTTGGATTCGAGCTTTCCGCCTTCGGCGCGCATCCAGGTCATGCCCTTGGCGCCAAACGACGGCGCGATTTCTTTCGCGTACTCGTTTTGCAGAACGTTTTTGCTCAAGTGTTCGGACTGGCCCTTGATGTTAATGCCCTTGATGCAGCCGCCGCGCTTCAGGATCTGGCGGAAAATGGAATAATTTGTGGATGCGAAGACGTCGGTGACATCGACAAAGCGCAGGCCGAAGCGCAGATCGGGACGGTCCGAGCCGGTCGTGTCCATGGCTTCGGTGTAGGTCATGCGCGGGAAAGGCCGGGAAAGCTCGATGCCACCGATGGCGAACATTTTCACCGTGAGCTCTTCGATCAGCGTGTAGAGAAATTCCTCGTCGATGAAAGACGCTTCAATATCGAGCTGCGTGAATTCCGGCTGGCGGTTGGGGCGCAGGTCTTCATCGCGGAAACAGCGCGCCAGTTGAAAATAGCGCTCCAGGCCGCCGATCATCAAAAGCTGTTTGAACAACTGCGGCGACTGAGGCAGAGCGTAAAAGTTTCCCGGATGCACGCGGCTGGGCACCAGATAGTCGCGTGCTCCTTCGGGCGTGCTCATCGTGAGCACCGGTGTTTCCACCTCCACAAAGCCCCGCGCGTCGAGGAATTCGCGCACGCACTGAAAAATCCTGTGGCGCAGGAGCAGATTGTTTTGCATGGCCGGGCGGCGGATGTCCAGATAGCGATACTCCATCCGCAACTCCTCAGCAACACTCTGTGCGCCGGCGGTTTCCGCGCCCGCGACCATGGCCTTGTCGGAAATCGCAAACGGCAGCGGATCGGATTCGGCAAGAATTGTCAGATCACTCACCGCCACTTCGAGCTCCCCTGTTTCGATATTGGGGTTCTCCGTGCCGGGAAGCCTTTTCCTGACCATGCCGGCAATGGTGACGCAGTATTCCGCACGCAGCGTCGAGGCCGCCTCGCAGATGGTTTGGGGAGTCGTCTCCGGATTAAACACAATCTGCACAATGCCGCTGCGGTCGCGCAGATGAATAAAAATCAGGCCGCCGTGATCGCGGTAGGCGTCCACCCAGCCGCAAAGCTGCACGATTTGGTCAATCTTAGCCGCCGTCAGTTCGCCACAAAAAATCCGTTGGGAAAAGCTCATGAAATCCGTCCTTTCTGAGAGAACAACACGCAACAAAATCGTTCCCGTTACAAAAATGTACAGCGGAGCGTATCAAAACTGTTCCAATGTTTCAAGATTAAAGGCCGATACCCCAAATAATACCCCAAATCATATTGACATGATTGCAAATTCTGTTAAGTTATCAAAAAATTTTGTAGTTGATTGATGATCACTGTGTTTCGCGACCTGCGCCTCTGATGCGGCAGTGGTTACTTGTGGTATTGTTATGCTGAAAAACTATGGCAGAATGGATGCTCGCTCTCAAAATGATAACGCTCACTTGCATTTGATGGAACGCGTCAAGGAGCTGACGTGCCTTTATGATATCGCGCGAATTGCCGCCGACACGACCCTGAGCGTTGAAGAGCTGCTCGCGGGCATTGTTCACATTCTTCCCAGGGCCTGGCAATATCCGGATGACGCCTGTGCAAAAATTGCCTTTGATAACCGGATACATTCAAATCCAAATTATCCGCTCTTTGTCCGGCGGCAGAGATCAGCCATTACCATTAACGGCGAACGCCGCGGGTATATTGAAGTGGCCTATCTCAAGAAACAGGGAGCGAAAAATCGAAACCTTTTTCTGGAAGAAGAGCAGACGCTTCTCGACACCGTAGCCAGGGAAGTTGCCGCCATGATCCGGCGCAGAGAAACGGAACAGGATAAATTAAAACTGGAAGATCAACTTCGGCATGCGGACAGGCTGGCAACCATCGGTCAATTGGCCGCCAGCGTCGCCCACGAACTCAATGAACCGCTGGGGCACATCCTGGGATTTGCCGAGCTTGTTCAGAAATGCCCCGACCTCCCCGTTCAGGCGAGGGCTGACGTTGAAAAAATATTAGGCACCTCCCTCCACGCTCGGGAAATTGTAAAGCAACTCCTGATTTTTTCCCGGCACGCTTGCGGGCAGAAAACAAAAGCAGACCTCAGCAAGATCATCAGGCAGGGGTTGACTTTTCTGGAATCCCGCTGCGTCAGTGAAGGCATAAAAATAAAATGCAATCTGTGTCCCCATCTGTCGGAGATCGATGCGGACCCCGCACAAATAAGCCAGGTCTTCGTCTGTTTGATGGTAAATGCCATACAGGCCATGCCCCGGGGTGGAACCATATCCATCCGGACACGCAGGGAGCGTGATAAAGTCTCTATAATTATTGAAGACACCGGCACAGGCATGACAGAGGACGTTCTTCAAAAAATATTCACTCCTTTTTTCACAACCAAGGACGTCGGCATCGGAACGGGATTAGGTTTGCCGGTGGTTCACGGCATCCTTACAGCTCACGGCGGCACTATAAAAATTGACAGTCAGGTCGGTACCGGAACAAAATGCAGAATAAAGCTGCCGGCCGGAAGAAGTCTGGCATGTTGAATAGCGAAAAGAGCAAATCACCTGGAGGCAAAAAAACCTCTATTCTTATTGTGGATGACGCACCGGCGACGCTGGAACTTCTCGAACGGAATTTGTCATCCGCCGGATACGAAATATGGAAGGCCACCAATGTTGCCGAGGCCCTGCTGGTCATCGAACGCGTCTCGGTTGATCTGGTGATTACCGACATCAAAATGCCGGGCTTAAGCGGCGTTGAACTCGCGCGGCATGTCCGGGAAAATTTTGCCAACATCGCTGTCATTATCATCACAGCTTATCCCAGCGTGAAAGGAGCGGTGGAGGCCGTCAAGACAGGCGCGGAAGAGTACCTGGCAAAACCTTTCACCAGCGAAGAGCTTTTGTCCGCTGTTGCAAGAACGCTGCGCAATCTCCAGATTCGTACAACGGCCCATTCAGCCGGCAAATCCCGGATTTTTTCTCCGCACGGTCTGATCGGCGAATCCAAAGCGATGTTGAGAATAGGAAGCTTCATCAACAAGGCGGCAGTGACATCGGCAACCGTCTTAATTTCCGGAGAAAGCGGAACCGGCAAAGAGCTTGTGGCCCGGGCCATTCACTACAAAAGCGCGAGGGCTTCAGCGCCTTTCGTTCCCGTTAATTGCGGCGCCATCCCTGAAGAGCTGCTGGAAAGCGAACTTTTCGGCCATATCAAGGGCGCTTTTACCGGCGCGAACGAAACGCGCGCCGGCTTCTTCCAAACGGCGGACGGCGGCACCATTTTTCTCGACGAAATCAGTGAAACAAGTCTTTCCATGCAGGTCAAACTTCTGCGAGTCCTTCAGGACAAAGAGGTTTGCATGGTCGGGGCAACCCGCACCAGAAAAGTGGATGTGCGCATTCTCGCCTCCACCAATAAACATATCCCCACCCTCATCCAAAAAGGGCTGTTTCGCGATGACCTTTACTATCGGATCAACGTCATCACGGCGGAGTTGCCTCCATTGCGGGAACGGGAAGACGATATATTTCTTTTGACCAGGTCCTTTGCTGGTAAATTTGCCGAGGAACTCGGGCATCCCGCGCCGCTGTTTTCGGACGGCGCTCTGCAGGTGCTTCGGAATTATCAATGGCCGGGCAACGTTAGAGAGCTGGAAAATGTGATCCAGCGCCTTATCGTGATGACCGACAAGGACGTCATCGACATTCCGGACCTGCCTTCCGTGATGCGGTTTTCGGCTCTGCAGTCCGCGTCTCCCAATCGTACGCTGGCGGCCATCGAGTCCGAATATATCCGAAGCGTTTTGCTCAGCGTGAACAACAATAAAACCACGGCCGCAAAAATATTGGGGATCGACAGAAAGACCCTGCGGGAAAAACTGGAAAAAGCAAAAAAGGCCGGTTATCCGTTATGCGCGGTCCATAAAGAAAACCAAGACAGCAAATGCGCGGGTTGACGGATAGAAAAGGTCACTGTCGATGGTCAACTAACTGAATATCTCGCAGTTGCTCAAATTCCATCACGGTGGACATAGCGTTGTTATCCACATGAATGCCTGCTTCACAGGCTGCTGCCACCGGGTTCAGTCCTCCGATCAGAATCATTCCGATTTTATTTATATCGACATGGGTCTGGCACACGGGATTTCCGATGCCGCCAAACGCCAAGACGCCGTTGATGCCGGTGTTCGTGAAGTCATCGATTACGCCTTCAACCAGGCTGCGGCTCAAGGCAGGGATTTCGCGAAAATTGGCCAGAATTTTACCGTCGCCCTGCGCCACCACTTGCCCGATGGAGGTCATCTTGCCGCGAATAAATATTTCCGATGGGTCCAGCGAGGAGCTGGCGTAATGAATCAGCTCCACAAAGCGCAGGCCCTGGTCGTGTCTCAGTTGAAGAATGCCGCCGAATTTGGAATCAATGGGAATGCCGTACTTGAGAAGCACGCCGTTTACGATAATACTGCAAACCGTCGCAAGGCCTGTTTTCCCCTCGGGCACCACAATGTCGCCCAGCGATTCCCCTGCCTGCGCCACGGCAACTCGTGAACTGACGGCGAGATTTTTGGCAAATACGGGTATCATGA
>CAYYLU010000121.1:0-6607 GCA_964472475.1 uncultured Syntrophus sp.
ACAGGAAGTTTTTTCTCCTGGCTCCTGATCAGGCGTTTCCGGTTTTGCCTGTCCTGGTAAGCGGCGTATCGGTCTTCGTATCATATTTTGTGGCAAAAATGGAAAAAGAAACAAGCTCTTACATCAATTCTGGAGCCCTTCAGGCGAACGCATCGGAGGGTTTTCTCGATATTGGCACCTCCTTGGTCGTGCTCATAGGCATTCTTTTAGCCCATGCAAAGATCCCCTATATTGAGGGTTCTATTGTGATGCTCATCGCCCTGCTTATTATCAGACTTGGCGTGAAAAACATATGGACGCCTATTCTGGTTCTTCTGGATGCGAACCTTGATCCAAGACTACAGGCAGAAATAGAGAAGAAGATATCCACCATCGACGGCGTTAAGGGCGTGAATGACGTGAAGATGCGCCAGTCCGGACCATTCAAAATGGTGGAATGCAACATCGCGACAGGTCCTTCGATTTCCGTATATAAGGCACATGAACTGGCAGATAAGATCGAAAATCTCATAGCAAAGGATTATAGCCAGATCGAATCTGTTTTTGTACATGTTGAACCGGTAATCCAGAATACCCTATCTGTTATTGTCCCGGTTCAAGAGATCGATGGCTTGGATTCAAAGATCCATGGCCACTTTGGCAGAGCGCCTTACTTCATAATTCTAAAAGTGCATGACAATGGTGACGTGGAAATAGAAGATTTTTATTACAACGAGTTCCTCGGTGAAAAGAATTCCGTACACATAGGTGTCAAAGTTATTAAGGCCGTGATTAAACATAATCTGGATATCGTTTTTACCTCTAAGATCGGGGAAATCTCTTTTTATATGTTGAAAGACAGCTTTATCGATATTTATCGGGCAGAAGCTGGTGAGACAGTGCATCAACTGATAGAGAGATACCACAACGGTGCAATCGAGCCGATTACAGCGCCACATCCTGCAGAGGAATCGGAAATAGAGCAACAGAAAGCGGGTGCCCCATGATGCGGGTCGAATCTATTGTAAGGAGACGCTGACACTGCTTCTCGGGGAGTAAAAATTTTGAGTGTACAAAATCAAAGCAACAACAGGGCTTCACATGGCGGCGGTCTTTTATCTGACCCACAGCTCTATGCTACGATTATAGGTAATCTTCCAATAGGATTTTCCCTTGTTGATAGAGACGGTATGATCCTAAAATTCAATTCTGCGGCAGAAAGGCTCACCGGTTATTCAAAAGAAAGGGTTATCGGTAAATCCCATTTTGAAATTATTCACGGGTCAGAAAAACCAAGTTCATGCCCATTATTCACGAATGTTTATGAGAAACATATCCCTTCGGTTGACGCTGAAACGGTACTGAAGAAAAAAAATGGTGAAGTAATTGCCTTACACGTCGTGGCTTTCCCGCTTTTCGACACCGCGGGAGATTTCATTGGTGGTGCGGAACTTTTCAGGGATATCTCAGAACTGAAACGCCTGGAAAGGGAACACAAGAATCTCTTATCCATGTTTGCCCACGATATGAAGAACCCGATCGTTGCAGCCGGAGGCTTCTTGACGAGACTCCTCTCAGGGAAGGCAGGCTCTTTGATGGAAAAACAGAAGGACTATCTCGCCAACGCAATGCGGGCAATTGCAAAACTACAGCAACTCATAACAGACTTTCTCGACTTTTCCAGGCTAGAGGGAAAGGAATACAAACCCGTTCTAAGTTCATATAACCTCGAAGAAGCTCTCTACAGGCAAATCGAGTTGATGAAAATAGCGGCAGAGAATAAACAAATACAGATTTATTCCGAGTATACCCAGGAACACTTACCTATTGTACATGCCGATGGCATAATGATAGATAGGGTGCTTTCAAATCTCATTGAGAACGCAATAAAATACACAAACCTCGGCGGAACGGTAAAGATAAAACTCACTAGCGGAGATGAAAATATCCTCGTTGAGGTTTTGGACACCGGGATCGGTATTGATGAACGAGAATTGTCTTGCATATTCGAAGCATTCTGCCGTGTAAATCGGGACACAGAGGGTACGGGCCTTGGTCTATCCATTGCAAAGGCGGTTGTTGAAGCACATCATGGGACAATATCTGTAGAAAGTACACCAGGAAAAGGTAGTAGGTTCTGGTTTACCATACCGAAAAGCAGAAAATAAAAAAGGAGACGTATAAATATGATGCTTTTATCATGGATCATTATAGCTACTCTGCTGGGAAGTACCGGTGCGATTGCGGGGACATCCTTTATGCTCCTTTGCCTTAAAGGTAAAAGCCGGATGCTTATTTCTCCTTTTGTAAGCTATGCCACCGGAACACTCCTTGGGGCAGCATTTCTCGGTATGATGCCAAAGGCATTGACACTTTCTTCGACACCATTAGTCCCGGCTTTAATCCTCTTTGGTATTTTGCTCTTTTTTCTCCTCGAAAAGTTGGTGATCTGGCGACACTGCCACGATGACAACTGTGAGATTCATACAAGAGCAGGTACGCTCATCCTTTTTGGAGATGCTTTCCATAATTTTGTCGATGGCATTGTTATTGCGGTAGCCTTTATGACGGATATATCTTTCGGGGTGGCAACCACTGTAGCAGTTTTTGCCCATGAAATCCCGCAGGAGATGGGTGATTTTGCAATTCTCCTTGAAAGCGGTTATACAAGGCAAAAGGCATTTTTTTACAACTTCTTCTCGCAGGTAACCTCATTGCCCGGCGCGGTGATCGCTTATTTTTTCCTCAAAACCGCACAGGCTGCTATTCCCTACGTTCTTGCTATTTCAGCATCAAGTTTTATCTATATTGCTCTGGCAGACCTGATCCCTGGTTTACACAGAAATCCTAATGTCCGGGTAGGTATTACGCAGTTCCTGCTTATACTGCTGGGGGTAGGTACTATAGCATTTTTCGTTCTCCACAAGGGCTAAAACACTGCCGGTGAAATATTACAGAAAAACATTGACTGGACAGCCGATGCACAGGAACAAACACAAGTAGGCATATATTGCAATATCTTAGGGAGGGATATGGAAGGTTTTGAGCCACAAATTATAGCTTTTTGTTGTAAATACTGAGGGTATGCCACTGCGGACCTGGCAGGAAATTTAGTAGCGCATTCACAAAGGGTTTACTTTTTATCACGTTGTGTGGTTTCTTTATAACAGCCAAACAAAGTTTCTGAGAACAGTACATGACAATTGTTTGAATCACGCAACGCATCATTGACTTAATTTGAACCGAGCCTCACACATAAAAGAGTCATGCTCACCGCAATTTACATCAATTATCAAAGAGGAGAAGCATATATGACACAGCACAGAAGAATCGTAGTTATTGGCGGATCAGCAGCCGGTCCTAAGGCTGCCGCCAGAGCGCGGCGTTTGGATGAAGACGCTGAAATCATTATAATTCAGAAAGATCCGGATCTTTCCATGGCATCATGCGGTTATCCTTATTACGTAGGTGGGTTTTTCGACGACAGAAATATGCTGTTAAGCACACCTACCGGAGTAACCAGAGATCCGAAATTCTATATCAACGCAAAGGGCATCATCGCAAAAACCGAAACCGAAGCAAAGGTAATTGACAAAAAAAGAAAAACTGTTGTTTGTATAAACCGAAAAACGGGAGAAAACGAGGAAATATCATATGACAAGCTTATTATCGCAACGGGATCAACCCCGAAGTTGCCTCCGGTGCCCGGAGCTGACTTGGCCGGCATCACAACCCTTCAATCTATGAAAGATACCGACTATCTGCGACAAATCAGGGATGAACATAAAATCAGGAAAGCTGTCGTAATTGGGGGAGGACTCATTGGAATTGAAACCAGTGAGGCCCTCGAGCTTGCCGGGATGGAGATAACAATTATCGAACTGCTGCCACAATTACTCACTTTTCTCGACTGGGAAATAGCCAAATTGGTTGAAAACCATGTGAAGAGCAAAAATGCTAACATCATCAAGAAAAATGGTCTTGCCGCCTTCCTAGGTGAAAATGGAAAACTCACCGGCGTGAAACTGCAAAATGGGACAGAACTCCCCTGTGAACTCGCGGTAATAGCCATCGGAGTCAATCCAAACACGAAACTTGCCCGTGAAGCGGGCATTGCCATCGGAGAAACAGGGGGAATCCTTGTGGACGAATATATGCAGACTTCGGACCCTGATGTTTATGCCATAGGAGACTGTATAGAACTACCCAACATGATAACTGGAAAAAAAGTACATGCGCCTTACGGAGATCTTGCAAATCTTCAGGGGCGCATTGCCGGAGAAAACGCAGTGCTGGGCAATTGTGTCACATTTCCCGGTACGATTCAGACAGGCATCTGCAAGGTATTTGACTATGCTGCAGGCTCAACGGGGCTTTCAGAAAAATCAGCAAGACAGTTGGGATACAACGACATTGAAACGGTTATCAATGCAAGTCCCGATAAACCGGGGTTTATGCGGGGTAAAATGATAATAACTAAGCTCGTGACTGAAAAAACTTCAGGCAGGATACTCGGCGTCCAGTGTGTGGGAGCCGGTGACGTGAGTAAACAGCTGGCCCAGTGGGCCATTGCGATAAAGGGTCATCTGACAGTCGAAGATATGGTAAATGCAGACCTTCCTTATGCCCCACCTTTCTCTCTTGCCATCGACCATGCCATCGCTACCGCCCATATTATGCAGAATAAGCTAAAGGGACGCATGAAAGGCATAACAGCTTTGGAGGTCAAGAACAAACTTGATAACAAGGAAAAGATTTTCCTCCTTGATACGCGAGGACCCGACGAATATGAAGAAATGCGTCTTGGCGTGGGCGAAACTTTGATTCCCATAGGCGCGTTGAGAAAACGCCTTGGAGAACTTCCCGAAGATAGAGATAGGGAAATCATCTGTTATTGTAAGATATCGCTTCGGGGTTATGAGGCCGCACGCGTGCTTGAGGCCCGCGGTTGGAAAAATGTGAAAGTTATGGAAGGTGGCATTATGGCATGGCCATTCTCCCGCGATAAATAGTCATGCGATTGGAATACACAGGATGGGATGAGCCAAAACGCTTGCACAATCGGGTTTGTTTCATCTTTTTACCATCGAGATCTTGAGATTTGAAGAGGTGGGTAAGTTTCGGTATGCCGCAAACCTTATGGTACTGATGCATCTTCGACGATCATGACATACAATAGTTATAGATAGTGATGTAATAAAACATACGACAGGAGGAATGAAATGCCCGAGCGATACGATGTTGCTATCATAGGTGCGGGAACGGCAGGTCTGTCCGCTTTGAATGAAGTTAGAAAACAAACCCATAATTTCGTACTTATCAATGATGGCCCATACGGGACTACCTGCGCGAGGGTTGGGTGCATGCCTTCAAAAGTGCTTATTGAAGCAGCCCGGGCCTATCATAAACGCACTCTCTTCGCGGACTTCGGTTTCAGAGGAGCTGAGGCATTGAAGGTGGACATGCCCGCAGTCCTGGCCCATGTCCGCAAACTGCGTGATAATTTTGTCAAAGGTACCCTCAGGACAACAGATAACCTTAAAGAGTGCAATATACCGGGGCGCGCACGTTTTGTTGCTCCTGATACACTTTCTGTAAACGACCGTATTATCAAGGCAGGTAAGATCATTATTGCTACAGGTTCAAGACCCTTTGTCCCTGAACCTTGGCACGCGTTCGGTGACCATCTGCTCACTACAGACAGTCTCTTTGAGCAAACGGACTTGCCCGATATGATTGCAATAATCGGGTTAGGACCTGTCGGAACGGAAATGGCGCAGGCGCTATCACGTGTCGGGATCAGGGTAGACGCCTTCGATCTTGCGACCCGTATTGCGGGAATTACCGATTCAACTGTGAATGACGAAGCCATAAAGCATCTTTCAAGAGAATTCGGGCTCCATCTCGGATCTCCTGTTGAATTGTCTCCGGACGCGGGGGGAATTCTTGTCAAGGCCGGAGATTTTCAGATTGTTGCCAAGAAAGTCGTAGCTGCACTGGGGCGTCGTCCGAATATTGATGGCATCGGATTGGAAGAACTCGGTGTTCCTCTCGATAAACGGGGTATCCCTACCTTTGATCCTTGCAGTATGCAAATTGCTGATCTTCCCGTGTTTATTGCGGGAGATGCAAGTAATCGTGCACCTTTCATGCATGAGGCTGCCGATGAGGGTTACATTGCCGGCCGCAACGCATTGGCTGTCCAGGTTTCAGGATATGCGAGACGTGTTCCTCTTGCGATAGTTTTCTCCGACCCCGAGATTGCAATGGTGGGAGAACGCTTCTCAAACATGGCCCGGGACACAACTGTGATCGGGCAGTCTGATTTTGGCAGACAGGGGAGGGCCCTCGCGGCGGGTGTGGCGAATGGCGTACTGAGGATATACGGTGAAAAGGAATCAGGCAGACTTCTTGGTGCAGAGATGTGCGCGCCTGACGGCGAGCATCTTGCCCACCTTCTCGCACTGGCTATTGAGCGGAAGATGACTGCAGGTGAGCTGTTGGGAATGCCTTACTATCACCCTGTCATTGAAGAAGGCCTTCGAACAGCCTTGCGTGATCTTGTCAGACAAACAACCGTAAAGCCTTCATCCGACCTGGCTGTATGTGAAGGATTTGGAAACAGCGC
>CAYYLU010000122.1:0-6583 GCA_964472475.1 uncultured Syntrophus sp.
TCAGCACAGCAGGTAATTGAACTGAAATACGGCAGCACGTACGGTCCAGATCATTCTTTCAGTATGGTCGACAAGATGTGGATTGAGAAAATTGAGAAAGAGACCAAAGGAAGGGTGAAGATTAAGCCATACTGGAATGGAACACTCTTTTCCGGCAAGGATGGTGGCTTTGACGAGCTCACGAGCAATGTTGTCGACATAGCGATGGTCCAACCTTCGTATTCAAGGTCGGGATTTGAGATCCTGAAAGCTATGTATCTTTTCACGTACGGGGCGAACCAGGAAACGGGGCGGCGCATATACAAAGAACTGAGGGCAAAATTTCCCGAGATAGATGCAGAGTACAAAGGTGTAAAAGTCCTTGCCTACACATCAGGTGTTGACTACGACCTGATTACCCGCAAACCTGTTCGGAAAATAGCCGACGTAAAAGGAATGAGAATCAAAATTACGGCAGACTTCGCGCCAGTTTTCAAGGAACTTGGCGCCGAAGGTGTAAATGCCCCGATGCCTGAAACCTACACAATGGTACAGAAGGGGATCATGGATGGGTTGATGGGAAGTCTCGAAGGCCTCAAATCGTTCAAACTTGCCGAGGTTGCGAAGTATTATACGTACATCGGTCTGTACAGGACTCATAACGGCAGCAGGGCCATGAATATGCAGGTCTATAATAAGCTTCCAGCTGATATCAGAAAGGTCTTTGATGACAACATCGATTTCTGGGGACTGGAAAATGACAAATATTTTGAAAACTCTCATAAGCAGGGCTTTGAATTCGGCAAACAACAGAACGTGGAATTTATAAAACTTCCCAAAGAAGAAATGGCAAAGTTCTATGCGGCATTCACGAATACGGCGGATAAACTTGCAAAAGGCCTCGATGCCAAGGGTCAGCCGGGCACAAAGATATATCAGGAAGCCCAGACGCTCGTGAAGAAATATAATAAGTAGCAGTTTGGAATGACCGCGACGGTCCATTTGAGATGGACCGTCGCCTTTTTTTAAATCGTTCTCCGGATATCATATTGAAGGACGATATCAAATCCGTCCTTTGCTGAAGAGTATCGTATCTCACCCATGTCGGAGACAAATTCAATCTTGAGGGATAGAAATGAAAGTATCACGTGCGCTAGCGGATTATATCTTCGAAACGAATTATGATAACCTGCCGCCCGGTGTTGTCCGTGTAACAAAAAAGTCTATTCTTGACGGACTTGGCGTCATCCTCGGAGCCGGCACGCTCGGTGAGGGGTGCCGGACATTTGTTGATCTTGCAAAGAACGGAGGCGGAAAAGCAGAGAGTACTATCATGGGTTTTGGAGTCCGGGTCCCGAGCTATATGGCGGCTCTCGCAAACGGTTCGATGGCGCACGCCCTTGATTTTGAAGACGCCCATGAGGGTGCACTTGTCCACTCCAATTCAGCAGCTATTCCGGCGGGGATTGCCATGGCGGAAGCGGTGGGACATGTTTCCGGAAAGGAACTGATAACCGCGATAACGCTCGGGAGTGATATAGTCTGCAGGCTTGGTCTTGCGCTCAAAGACAATCCTCTTGAGTATGGCTGGTACACCCCGGCAGTCCTTGGTGGCTTCGGCGCGACAGTAGCTGCATCAAAACTTCTCAAGTTGACACCTGCACAGATCATCGATGCCTTCTCGCTTTGTCTGTGTCAGTCGACGTGCAGCGCAGAACTTGTTTACAGCCCTAAATCTATTATCCGTGCCATACGCGAGGGGTTTATCGCGAAAGCGGGTGTGCTTTCGGCGATATTGGCAGAAAAGGGCATCATAGGGTTTGAAGAACCGATTGAAGGGAAGGCGGGTCTCTTTTCCCTGTACGCGCGAGGCAACTACGACCCACGGGTACTGATTAAGGACCTCGGTACTGTATTCGAGAGCGAGAACATAGCTTACAAAGCATGGCCAAGCTGCAGAGGTACGCACGCGTATATCGAAGGTGCTCTGGCCATTGCAAAAGAATATGATGTAAAACCCTCCGACATTGAATCGGTGAAAGTGGTCGTTGGTGAGAAATCGATCAACAGAAGATTGTGTGAGCCCCTGGAGAAGAAGCAGCATCCGACAGTGGCTATAGATGCAAAGTTCAGTATTCCATTCAGTGTTGCCACTGCACTCGTGCAAAGGGAAGTAACGCTGGACAGCTTTACACCCGAAGCGCTGCAGAACCCTCGAATAGTGAGTGTGGCAGAGAAGATAACGTACGAGACTGAAACGAGAGATGGCTGGAAGGACTCGGTCGGAGGCTACATAGAAGTAACGATTAAGGGTATTGGTACAAAATCGAAGAATATTGATTTTGTGTACGGACATCCGCTAAATCCGATAGACGACGAAACGCTTATGGCCAAATTTGTGAACTGTGCCTCGCACGCGGCAAAACCGATCGATGCGGCGCAGGTTATGAGAGTCATCATGGACTTTGAAAACGTTCGGGACATCAAAGAACTGGTACAAGAACTCTAGTGAAGAGGTGCGGCGAAGCCTTAGAAATAGAATGTGCACGGAGATCTCATGAAAGATGATCAGCTGATTATGTATTGTGCGGGAGATGTCGGACCGAACAGGGATGATCCGGATACGATGTTTACTGGTGTAACTACGACTCTGGCCGGAGGAGACATCAATTTCTGCCAGCTTGAGATCAATATCTCGGACAGAGGCACGCCTCTGCCTCAGGCCCGTCTTCCGATGCGTGCCGACCCGGACAGCGCCCGCGCTATCCGGGATGCCGGTTTTCACGTGGTGTCCTTCGCAAGCAACCATTGCATGGACTGGGGAAGAGAGGCGTTTGCCGATACCCTGGGTTCATTGCGAGAGCAGTCAATAAAGGTAATCGGCGCGGGAGAGAATATTCGTGAGGCCAGGAAACCTGCCCTTTATAATCTCAAAGGCTCACGCATCGCTTTTCTCGCTTACAACTCCGTGCTGCCGATGGCATACTGGGCAGAGGAGGCGAGGCCCGGCTGTGCGCCGTTGAGGGCATACACCGTGTACGAGCAGATCGAACATGATCAGCCTGGAACTCCGTGCCGCATCCACACGTTCACAGATAAGTCGGATCTGTCTGCCATGATCGCGGACATACAGCGCGCACGGTCCGAAGCTGATATTGTAATTGTCTCCGCCCACTGGGGCGTCCATTTTATTCCGGCTGTTATTGCCGATTACCAAAAAGAGATCGCGCATACCGCGATAGATGCCGGAGCAGATCTGATTCTCGGACACCACCCTCACATCCTGAAAGGTATAGAGGTCTATAAAGGAAAGGTCGTTTTCTATAGTCTCAGCAATTTTGCGCTTGAGCTGCCGTTTCAATTTGACAAGAATCTTCGCGGGACAACCAGACACAATGAAATTGAACGTCTGAATCCGGATTGGGACAGCAACTCGGAGTATCCGATGCCTCCGGACACGAGAAAAACCATGCTTGTGAAAGTAGTGGTATCGTCAAAGCAGATTCAGACGGTTTCCTTTTTGCCGGTATTCCTGAATACTCATGCCGAACCGGAAATCATACGGAACGGGGATAGCCGGTTTGACGATATCGTCAAGTATGTATTTAAGATAACTGAGGATCAGGGCTTCCCTACTCCTTTTATACCAAACGGCGACGAGTATATCATTCCGATAGGGCGTGAATGAAATCATGTTAGGGCGCTACCAAAATCCTTTACTTTTTTAGTGTTTTGTTTTTTAGTTGCATATGAAACAAAAAAATGTTGATTATTGTGGTAATAAAGTATAAAAGTATGGTGTGATACATTTCGTACATAGAACGTATGTCAATCTGCACGGACGGGTAGTGAAGGTTGCTGCCTTATTGACAACGTTACAACTGGCACAGAATAGCTTCTAGTGGTTTGGTGACAGATGTATTTTTGCACGTTGATGTTTGAAGATGTGATATGCTTGAGGATAGATGACTTCGCGGCACACATGAGGTGTGAGCGGAGCAATATATTGGTCCTTATGGGCCAAAAAGGGAGGAGATCATGGCGAAGGTAAGAAGTTTGATGGTAGTTCTGTTGGGTATGATGTTCCTGTTTGCTCTTGTACCGGCTTTTTTGACAACGGCCCAGGCCCAGACAATTGAGCTCAGATATGCGAGCCCGTATGCACCGCAGCATCCGTATTCGCTTGCCGACCAGAAATGGATGGCAAAGATTGAAAAAGACACGAATGGCAAAGTCAAGTTCAAACCGTATTGGAATGGCACACTGATATCAAGCAGAGAGAGTATGACTGAGTTGTCGAAAGGTGTTGCCGATGTCGCTTTCGTAACACCGATATATGAAAAATCAGGTGTCGACCTCACCAAGGCGATTCTTGATTTCTTCAGCGACTCCGATCCTAAATACAACGCAAAAATATACTGGGAGCTGTACAATAAGTTTCCCGAAATCCGCAAAGAATATGACAGAGTGCATATCCTCGCCGTCAACGTCGGTATCCCGATGTATCTTATGACTTCCAAAAAAGCCGTTAAGAGCCTTGACGACCTGAAAGGGATGAGAATCCGTATCACAGGTAATGCCATGATGAGGACTCTGAAAGCACTTGGCGCGGAGCCTGTCGGTATGCCGGTTGTCGAGATGCTTGAAAGCATGCAGAAGGGTATTATCCAGGCCGTTGTCTTCGCACATGGAGATTATAAATCCCTGAAACTGACTGAGACTGTGAAGTTCGAGACAGAAAATTTCGTTCAGGACAGGGGCATATATGTGTCACGCGCAATGAATAAAGAGACATGGGCAAAACTGCCTGCCGATGTTCAGAAGGTTTTTGACGCGAACAGGGACTGGTTCGGCGATACAATCTTTGCCGAACAGAAAAAACCCGAAGAGGATGGCAGAGCTGATGCAGTGAAAGTCGGCGTCCAGTTTGTAAAAATGGATGCAGCCGGTCTCAAGAAATACAGCGACACATTGGATGCAGAGAACCTGGTAGAATGTAAGTCCCTGGACGCAAAGGGTCTCCCCGCAACAAAGATCTACCAGGAAACACGCCGTCTCGTGAAGCAGTACAACAAGTAAAAATTCTTTTGTTCACATGAGGAGGCGCCCCCGGGGCGCCCCTCCATTTCACGTATTGGAAGTTGGAGGTTATCAATGAATCTGTACGAAAAAACTACAGACCGGTTTGTGGAATATTCAACGTACATCGGTACCTTCGCACTTGCCGCGGTAATGATCATCATTGTTAGTAATGTGATTTACAGGGTCTTTGGCGGCATTATAGCGGGCACCTACGACCTTGTCGAGACCATTACTGTACTTGTTGCATCGTTTGCCCTTACCAATACCGAGTACGCAAGAAAACACACCAATGTAGACATGCTCACCACGCTTATGAAGAGGAAGACGCAGATCTGGCTTGAACAGTTCTGTAACGTCATCAGTTTCGTCTACTGGCTCGTCATATGCTACGCGACGATACGCGTGACAGTCGACAAAGCGCAGGTAGGCGAAGTGACCGACCTGCTTAAAATCAGTATTATTCCGTTCAGGGGGATCTGGTGTTTCGCACTGTTCATGATGGCCGTTATTGTTATCTATAACATTTACAGGAATTTCAAAGAGCTGAAGGAGGTTGAATAATGAGTTCGGAACTTATAGGCGGCTTAGGATTTCTCGCCTTATTCATCCTCATGGCTATTGGTCTGCCGATCGGTGTCTGTATGGGTATCGTCGGCTTCGTGGGCCTTGCTTCGATCCTGCCGCTCCAGGCGGCAATAGCGAAGATGGCTATCACGCCGTATGACCTTGTGTCGAGTTACACGTTTGCGACGTTGCCTCTTTTCATCCTCATGGGCCATGTCCTGCTCGCAACCGGCCAGGGAGGGAATCTCTTTAAGATTGCACGCAAATGGTTCGGGAGAACACCCGGTGGTCTTGCTATGGCAACAATCATGGCGTGTGCGGCGTTTGGCTCCGTCTGCGCATCTGCTATCGCAACCGCCGTTACCATGGCGCTCGTCGCACTCCCGGAGATGAAGAAATACAAATATGACACTGCTCTGGCGAACGGATGTCTCGCTGCCGGAGGCCCGATCGGAAGTCTTATCCCTCCCAGTGGAATCCTCATCATCTACGGTATCATCACGGAGAACTCTATCGCGAAACTCTTTGTGGGTGGTATCATTCCCGGAATACTCGTCGCACTTGTGTATATCGTGATGATCGGGATCAGGTGCAAGATCAAACCTGAACTCGGACCTCCCGGTGAGAAGGTCCCGATGACGGAAAAGATAAAATCACTTGCCGAAGTCTGGGAGCTCCTCCTTCTCGTTATCCTGACGATCGGTGGTTTAATCATCGGTGTCTTCACGGCCACAGAAGCAGGCGCCGTCGGCGCATTCGGCGCATTTCTGTCGGCTGCTGTACGCGGTAAACTTACCTGGGCAAAGGCAAAAGAAGCCTTCCTTGAAAGTATGAAGACCTCCGGTATGATCTATGGAGTTCTCGTCGGCGCAATGATATTTAATTATTTCTGTGCCGCAAGTAACCTCCCCGAGCACCTGACGAACTGGGTTGCAGGCTTCAACCTGCCTCCTATGGG
>CAYYLU010000123.1:0-2332 GCA_964472475.1 uncultured Syntrophus sp.
TCAGGAGCGACCGGTTCATATGCGTTTAGATCTATAGTTCGAAGTCCTTTGTCGTTGGACACATCGTTACAATTGAGTCCGCACCCGGAGCACTGTCTGTAACAATCGCTCGTTTTCTCAGCAGAATCGGCTTTACTGTATTCTCTTCTAAGAAAGCCCTCGGTAACACCTGAGGTAATAAATGACCACGGCAATTCTGATCCCGGCTGTCTACCGCCGAGATAAACCTGTTTATCAATACCGTTCGTTTCCAACCACTTTTCGTATGGTCCCGATGAGAAGTATTCGCGCCATGCCTCGAGCTTTACTCGACGTTCAAAGAGAAAATCATACAGTGAGGAAAGCAGCCCGTCACCCCTTGAGACTATGCCTTCTACCATCGATATGGCTGTATCCCGATAACTTACCTTACACCCGGTCCCTTTCAAAACCCTCTTCAAGTACAGCATCTTCTCATTCAATGCCCCCACGTCATCCATTGGCAGCCACTGAAAAGGCGTATGTGGCTTTGGGACAAAGGGTGATATGGACAGGTTGACATCGATGCCTTCTTTACGAAACGGCCGGATCAGCTCCTTCGTGGCAAGAAGATCTTCCTCCTTCTCCCATGGGAAACCCGTCATCAGATAAAGCTTTAACCTCTTCCATCCGCATCTTTTGAGAACGGGTAACTGCTTCATTAAATCATCTACGTCAATATCCTTGTTTAACCTGTTTCTGAGGTCCACCGTGGATGCTTCAACTGCGAACGTAAACCCGGTGCGTGCAATACTCCCGATTGCGGAGATTTCATCCTCCCCGATGCTGCCGATCTTCAGTGAAGGGAGTGAAACTGAAACACCGGGATATCTGGTCTTCACATACTCTATGATCTTGAATAGCGAACTGTAGTCGCCCGAACTCAATGAAAGGAGCGAAATCTCTTCGTAGCCGGTACGTCGCAAACCTTCATCGATGATCTCTTTCACACATTCAAAAGAACGTTCCCTGTATGGCCTGTAACCAAAACCAGCCATGCAGAACCTGCAACCATTGCCGCAGCCTCTTGATATCTCCACGTTAAATCTGTTGTGGACACTGTCGACCGTTGGTATAGGAGGTTGAACCGGATGGTATGATTTGTCCAGATCCGGAATGTATTGCCTGCTCACCGTTTTCTTCGGAAAAAGAGGAGAATAGACGCCTTCAAATCGGGAGAGTTCGAGAATTACATCAGGCCTTGGAAGACCTTTTAGTAAACGCATTGCTTTCAAGATCTTTACCAGCACACTGTCAGCTTCGCCGACAACAATAAGGTCAAAATAGGGTTCGAACTGTTTCGGGTTCAGCATGAGCGGGCCCCCGCCCATCACAATGGCCCCTTTTTCCCTCTCCTGCGAATGCAATCGTATGCCACCGAGTTCAAGCATGTTCAGTACATTCGTCACGTTCAGTTCGTACGTAAGAGAGAATCCAACAAGGTCCAGGGCAACCAAAGGCGTGCGTGATTCGAGCGTGCACAACGGATTGTCCCGCTCCCTCAAATAAGCTTCGAAATCAGTCCATGGTGCAAAACATCTCTCGCACCAGACTCCCTCGATATTGTTTGCAATCTCATACAGGAGAAAATGTCCGAAATATGACATCCCGATCTCGTACACATCGGGATAGCAGATCCCGAACCTTACCTCAACATCACGAAGGCTTTTCATGACCCGGTTCGGCTCAATACCAGTGTATCTGGCTGGTTTCAGGATATCATTGCGAATCTCAAACATTGTCGTTAACCGTCCTCACAGACACACAGTCTACACTAAAACCCGTACAAAGACCGAATCTATTTTGAACATCGGTAAAATTCCAGTCTCGTTCTTGAGATGTGACGCAGGTTACTTGCATTTCATCACTATTTTTAGCAAAATAGATAGAACTATTTAGTCAGCCGCAGCACAGGAGGAAGTATGAGACGTAATATACTGTTGGCTCTGTTTGTAATTTTATCATTAACGTCATTCGCAACAATAGCCGGTTCAGCTGATTTTCCCTGGATGCCGGATTTCAACAGACGGGCTGCCGCTGATCTTGTCGAGTTCAGGGCAAACCTTTCCGCGAGATTCAACGCGGGGCCGGCCCAAATTGATGCCATCATTGGCCGTGTTCCGACACCGGCAGACGTGTACCTGATTTTCCGTTTTGGTGAAATGTCGGGGAGATCACCTGAATTCATCCTCGGAAAATACAAGGCCGAAAAAAGAGGATGGGGAGCGCTGGCTCAGAGTCTCGGAATAAAGCCCGGATCACGCGAATTCCATGCGTTGAAGCAGGGTCATGATCTGCACAAAATCAAGGGCGG
>CAYYLU010000123.1:2432-6547 GCA_964472475.1 uncultured Syntrophus sp.
GGCAAAGGAAAATTCAAATAATAAACATGCGCAGCTTAAAGGCGGCGAATGGTTGTTTCCCTGTCCTCACTTGCGAAAACCATCGACGGTTCACTGCTTTTGATTTTGTTAACAACTAGTCACTGTTCACTATTGACCGTCTCTAACACGTTACGCCGAGTTGATTCATCACACCCCTGAGATCGGTCATGAACATGTTCTGAATCCTGTTGAGCGATTCTTCGCTCACAGCTTCAAATCTCAGCACCAGAATCGGCTGTGTGTTTGATGAACGAACAAGACCCCATCCGTCGTCGAATGTAGCTCTAACACCATCCGTGTCGATAACATTATACTTCTTTTTATACTCTTCAGTCAGCTTCCTGACTACATCAAATTTTACACTGTCAGGACAATCCAACCTGATCTCGGGTGTGGAGTACATTTTTGGGAGGTCTGCAAGAAACTCCGACACAGGACGTCCGTCTTTTTCCATTATTTCCAGGAATCTCAGAGAAGCGTATACAGCATCGTCATACCCGAAAAATTTGTCCGCAAAGAAGATGTGGCCACTCATCTCACCGCCCATAAGCGCGTTTGTCTCCTTCATCTTCTGCTTGATCAGCGAATGACCCGCTTTCCACATGACAGCTTTGCCGCCGCGTTTTTCAATATCGTCAAAAAGGTTTCTTGAACACTTTACCTCCGAGACAAAGGTTGCTGTCTTGTTGGTTTTCAGAATATCCCGCGCAAATATAAGCATGAGGTAGTCTCCCCATATAATATCTCCCCTCTCATCTACGATCCCGATACGGTCGGCATCTCCGTCATACCCGATGCCAACGTCCGCCTTTTGATCTAACACAGTCCTGCGAAGCACTTCGATATTCTTTTCCACAGTCGGATCGGGAAAATGATTCGGGAATCTACCGTCCATGTCACAGAACAGATCTGTCACATCCTGGCCCATTTCCTTCATAATGGGCACGCCGACTACGCCACCTGTGCCATTTCCAGCATCGACGACTACCTTGAACTTTTTTGAAATGTGTATATTTGTCCTGATGAAGGCATAGTAGTCCGCTACTATGTTTTTGTATTCCTTGCATGAACCCTTCCCCCGTTTGAAGTTCCCCCTTTCAATGATCCGCCTAATGTCCTGGATCTGGTCGCCATAGAGAGTTGATTTTCCGAGCGCTATTTTGAAGCCGTTCATTGAGGGTGGATTATGGCTTCCTGTAATCATTATTCCGCCATCCACTTCAAGATTAAACAAAGAGTAATAAAATAGCCCTGTCGGGACCAAGCCAATATCAATTACGTCAAGACCGCTTTCAACAAAAGCGCTCACGATAAGATCTCTATAGTGTTCCGACGAGAGTCTGCAGTCTCGTGCGATGGATACCGTCTTCTTACCCCTCTCGAGCACGTATACTGCAAAGGCCTTCCCGATGTTCCGTACAACATCGTCGCTGAGATCGTTTTCGACATTACCTCTGATATCATATTCCCGGAAAATCTCGTTGTTCATTGTTCGCCTCCTATTCGACTATGCACGAAACACCAAGCAGAGCCGCATCATCGCCCAATTTTGCCTTTTCAATCCTGAACCCCTTGAGAGAATCGGCAAGGGCACGTCTATTCACCACCACTTTCATATCGTCTATCAATCGCCTGGTTCCATTGATTACGCCACCCCCGAGTATAACAACTTCGGGGTTTAACAGATTGACGAGACCGGAAATTGCCGTACCAAGGTATTCAATCACCTCAAGCCAGACGAGGGTACATGCCTCATCACCCCGCAGGTATGCCTCCTCTATCATTCCTGCGTGCAACCTGTTTTCATTCTCTTTCATGACAGTGGTTATCACTCCTTGATAACCTTCCTTAATCTTGTTACTTACACGTTCAACTATGTGAAGTCCGCCACAATAGGCTTCAAAACACCCTGTGTTACCACAGTTACAGCGGTATCCTTTGGGATTTAGCGTTATGTGACCAACTTCGCCACCAATATTTGAGTAACCTCGGTAAAGTCTTCCGTCTAATATCAGACCTCCACCAACTCCCGTCCCTATGAAAACTCCAAGTACATTTTGTGGAACACAACAGAGACTGAACCTCCACTCGCCGTACGTAGCAGCGTTCACATCGTTCTCCACGTGAGTTCTAATACCCGTAGATGTTTGTATGTCATCTCTCAGCGGTACCTTGGACCAGTTCAAATTAGGTGAAAAAAGGATTACTTCTGTCGATCTTTCCACCTGTCCGGCTGTTGCAATACCGATGTTTTCGACACCGCCGGCGGATAGGCTGAACTCGTTCATTATGTCTTGCAGTAAATCCAGTATATCCTGGCGTATCCTGGCATATCCCCTTTCGCGCCCGGTTACAATCTTCTTGCTGTAGACAACACGTCCCCCATCGTCTACCAGACCTGCAACAATCTTCGTTCCGCCTATGTCGACTCCTATTCTCAAGAAAAACCCCGTTTGTGAATAGCCGTCAGCCCCCGTCAAGCGAGGACCGGTGAATCGTCGCGAGAACAATTGACAACCAAATGCTTCATTCGGCCCTTTTTCGCGTCGACTATTTACTATCTTTAAGCTATTGACTGCTTTTCATAATCTCAATCATCATCAGCGCATTCTTAGCCGCTTGTCCGTCATGACAATTATTGAAAAACACATATGTCGCCTTCGCCTTTTCGGCTACTTCTTTTATCGGTTGCACGAATTGTCTCAGCTCCTCTTCTGAGTACGAGTAGTTGTACCGTACTTCCATCGGGGCATTGAACCAGCTCGTATTTCTTCCATGGAAACGGAAGTAGCCAGTGTCGGATGTTAAATGAGGCGAAAAAGGCAACAGACCTTTAAGCTTTGGCTCATCAACGACACAGTAACCCAATCCAACGCTCTTAAGTAAATCAAGGTACTGCTCGTAAGACCATTGTACGTTTCTGAATTCTACCACACTACCGTACTTTTCGAATGCCCCTTGGACAATGCGCAGATATTCAATATTTTCCCGATTGGGAACAAACGAGTACGGAAACTGAAAGAGGACCGTCTTTACACGTCCGTTGAGCGGTGCTAAACCCGTTTTGAACACTTGAAATATCTGCTTCACATCGGATGGTCTTTCATGAGTCATGCTCTTGTGCGCCTTTACAGTGAACGAGAATTCCGGCGATGTTCGGTCGCGAAAAGATACCATAGTCCTTGCAGTCGGCATGGAATAGTACGTATAATTGATCTCGAGCGTCTTGAATCCGAGACACGATTCGTAGTACTGCAACATCTGTTGTTTCTTCAGACCGGACGGATAAACAGTTCCGACCCAGTCATTGAAAGAAAATCCGCTCGTTCCGATCAGTATTTCACCCATGCGTTTTCGTTTGACTTACTCTGAATGCCTAAATAATATATAGTGGTGCGAAAAATCTCAAGGTAAAAGGGGAATACATGGAACAGTATGTGCTTGATACTCTGACTCTAAAGGATTCCTGGAGACTATTCCATATAATGGCAGAATTCGCAGAAGGCTTTGAAAATCTTGCTGATGTTCAACCCGCGGTCACGTTTTTTGGGAGCGCCCGATGCAAAAAAGGTGAGGAAGTGTATGAACAGACATATGCGCTGGCAAAGTTGATCGCCAAGAACGGATTCAACATCATAACCGGTGGTGGTGGTGGTGTCATGGCAGCTGCAAACAAAGCCGCCAAAGAGGCCGGCGTGAAATCAATCGGCATAAACATTGAATTACCGTATGAACAAAAACCAAACCTTTACTCCACCGAAAGGTTGAGTTTCCACTACTTTTTCGTCAGAAAGGTCATGTTCCTGAAATATGCCATGGCGTACGTCGTCATGCCCGGGGGCTTCGGCACTCTTGACGAATTCACAGAGGCCATTACTCTCATCCAGACAAGAAAAATGAAACCATTTCCGGTAGTCCTTGTCGGTTCAGCATATTGGAGTGGATTAGTCGATTGGATCAAGGCAAACCTGCTTGATCCTGCCCGCATTGATAAAGATGACCTGGACATTTTTAGGATAATGGACGATCCTCAGGAGATTGTTGAATACATTAGAAAATTCGTAATCCTGTGAGACAGGTACAAGGTTGAAGGT
>CAYYLU010000124.1:0-6515 GCA_964472475.1 uncultured Syntrophus sp.
GAAAGAAACATACAGCTTCCTGATCTTGAAGTAGAATTGCCATCCCTTTCGGGAACCCGTTCGCTCGAAGCTGGCGCAACGGCCGTGCAAACGAGTCCTCTGCCTCCCCATGCTGTTATTCTGCGGCTTCCATTTAGTGGCGGAGAGGTATCCACCCAGTACCCTGACGACGTGCATGTTGTGTTCCGGAGTGATAGCGGGATTACGGACGCGCCCGCGATTAGAGACCTTGTTAGCGGCATACTTCAGAAGCTCCCAAATATAAAGATCAGTACTGAACCTTTCGACCTTGCCGCCGGATCGGGTAGGGCGGCGATCAACGAGAGTGATTCCGGAAATTACACACTCCTTATCAGGATGACTGCTCAGAACACCGACGGTTCACAAACGATTTCTGACGGGGAGCCGGGCCAAAAAATGGAGAGTAATGCGCCGGCGTTCCCGGAAATTGTGCCGCAGAAAGTTATTTATCAGATGACCGCCACGATAGTATCCGAAGAAGATGCGCCTAATCTCTTGTCAAACGGGATACAAGCTTCGTACGTGCAGGGGCAGCCACTCGAATTAAATGAAGGTCCGCTGGTTGGAATGAACGCCAACAATCCTCAGGCAACTGCTAAACAGAACGACACTGATACAGACCAGACCCCGGGGGCTGAATTTCGAAACGCTTTGAATGTTACTCCATCAGAGCTTTCCATGAACACCAGACAGGTCATCTTTTCATTCCGTGCATCGACAGACGGTGAGAATGTGAAGTATACCCTTGTCCCGCCCACAGAAGGCACAACCTTTTCGCAGCCGGCCGAAGAACAAACGATAATGTTACCATACAGTGCGCCTGATGGGGGACAGCAGACAAACATTATCATACGCCCGGAGGATACAAACCAGAAGTTGATTGCCACTATAGACATAATGACCAAAAGGATCAACGGCATGGTGCAGGAGGAGAATGATGTTCTTCCGGAAATGGACGCCACCGCCTCGGGTACCGAAGGCCTGATTCAGAAGATCCGAATCATGCAGATGGGAGGCCAGGAGGCCAGGGCTATTACCCGGAGAGCGGTCAATCAGGTGCTCACGGAAATTGCGGAAAAGACTTCTTACGCACAGGTGGGTTTTTCTGTTACTAAGGCGGGGTTGCTGCACGTAGAGAATAGCAGCCTGCGGTCACAGTTGTCTTCAGCAAGGGAGGAGACTTTTGAAACCGTCAACAACATGGGGAACATGTTGTCAGATAGGATAAACTACCTCCTCAATCCCTTCGTGTCGGTTTACCTTACGGATAAAAATGCAGCACTTCTGAAGGCCGCGCAAAAAGATGAAAGCACATCAATGGACGGTAAAGAGCTTCGGCAGGAGCAGGATGCACTTGAAAAAAGGCTGAATGAACTGAGGCTGCTTATTGAAGATTCACAGGTACTCACGGATTGGTTCAGGGAAAGGAACGACGCAAATGACTCCGAAACCGTTGCGCATCCGGAAAACGGTCCAGAGGATTAGAAATGGATTACGAATCAAGAGAAGAGTTTGTCATGCTCACACAAAATGCTTTGAACGAGCCGGATAGCGAAAAATTTATCGAATACCTTCTGAAACGTGATCAATATGTCAAACAACTTGTTAAATGCGAACCCGGGATGTTCGGGAATATGTTGGATGAATATCGCCTCAGGGAATCACTCATTTTGAAGAGACTCGAAGACGAAAGACGCAAAACACTTGAAAAAATAGCGGTATTGTCTGAAAAGAAAAAGGCGGTCCGGAGTTATACCTCCCGTTTCCCGTTTCCCCCGGTTTTCAGTCCTCATAAAACCTCAAAAAAAGCTTAAGTCCATCCCGTATAAAGCGATAAAAATAACAAGGATAAGCAGGGAAGTACAGGAAGTACCAAATTAATACAGGAAGTAGGCCATGACAATATCCGATTATCAGGTAAGCAGCGTAATCCGCACATATATGAAAAGCATGAAGGCGAAGGCGGGACGGCCGGAGCCTGGTCTCGAGCCACACACCAGAGAGGATGAAGTAAACATCTCAAAAGAGGCAATGAAGAAGATGTTGTACGATCGTATAGGGGAGCAGATGTCAGAAAAGTTGAAGAAACTATGACAAAGAGCAACGATGACTTCAGAATACTGGTCGTTGACGACAACCGGGAACTTAGAGAAATACTTGAAGAATATCTCAGGGGCGAAGGCGACAATGTCGAGGGAGCAAGCAACGGAAAAGATGCCCTTGAGAAGCAATCGAAGAACCGATACGATCTCATTATAACTGACCTCAACATGCCGGAAATTTCCGGTATGGAAATGATAAAAACCATTCAAAAAGAGAATGATGTGACGGAATTTGTGATCATAACAGGATATGCCTCTATCGACAGCGCCGTGGAAGCAATAAAACTGGGTGCATTCGACTATATTGTCAAGCCGTTTCGAATGGAAGAATTGAAGGTTGTTGTAAAGAACGTTCGTGAAAAGATACGGCTGAAAAAACTGAACGCACAATTATACGAGACTCTCAGAGGTTTTTACGGTGAAATAGAGAGATACCGTCAGAAGACGATTGACGCCATCGGTGACAAGGAAAACAGGGAAGAACCCACCGAGACCGTACTGGATTCAGTCGGCGACACGGAGAAGATCGTTCAGGAAATCAGGAATCTTGAGCGGCTGAGAAAGGGAAGACTCCTCATCGATTAGGGGCCGGCGGAGACAGGGAAAGTGATTGGCGGATCGAAGATACTACTCGTTGATGATAACGAACAAATAATAGACATTTTGAGTGACTTTTTCACTCTCAACAGTTGCGAAGTTCATACGGCGTACACCGGCAAAGAAGCGCTGGACGTGCTCGCGAAAGAGGATATCGAGGTCGTTATTCTCGATGTAAAATTGCCGGACATCAATGGTGTCAATCTGCTCGATACGATAAAAGAGAACAGGCCAACGACATCAGTGATCATGGCAACGGGGTACTACGATCCAAAGTTTGTTGTCGATGCCATGAAAAAAGGCGCATCCGATTTTCTCCTGAAGCCTTTTGAACTCGATAAGCTCATGCTTATCATGATGCGGGTGCTGCGTGAAAGAAAGCTGCTTATCGAAAAAGAAGCGATCCTTCACAATCTTGAAGACAAAAAGAAAATAGAAGTACTCAACAGAGAGTTGCAGAAGAAGATCAGGGAACTGACTACCATGTACCACATCTCGAATCAGTTCAATTCCATCAGCATCTATGATGATGTATACGAGAAGATGGTGCGTATGGTTGGCGATATTCTCGATGTAAAATCCTGCGGATATTACGTCACGGATACGGACCGCAACGAACTTGTCATGTACACGGGATTCGCTGATGAAGAAAACAAGCAGATGATAAACGGCAGGAGAATACCCCTTGGGGATACACCGATCCAAGAGATGAACGGGTCAAAAAGGCATGTGATCAAAGACAGGCAGATATTTTTGCCGTTGATTATAAAGAGCGAATCGATCGGATACATAATAACCGAGACAAACGGCAACGGGAAGAAAAACAATCACCTGGAGAATGATGCCTTTATGTTGAAGATGATCGCTGAGAAGGCCTCTACCCACATTGAAAACAGAATGCTGTATGAGAGCCTTTTCGAGAATATTCTCCACACGCTTAAATCGCTCATTATCGCAATCAACAAGAGAGATATGTATACCGAGGGGCATTGCAAACGAGTCACCGACATGGCCCTTCGCCTGGGTAAAAGCATTGGGATAAACGATTATGAAATGGATGTTCTGCGGGTTGTCGGCCCCGTTCACGACCTCGGCAAGATAGGCATCCCGGATATGATATTATTGAAACCCTCCAAACTGACGAATGATGAATATGACGTTATGAAGAGTCATTCCATATATGGAGAGGAGATCATGAGCCGGTTTGAAATCCTTTCCCGGGAAGCAACCATCATACGGCATCATCATGAAAGGTATGATGGAAACGGATACCCTGATCATCTGGCGGCTGACGATATACCGTTATGCGCCCGCATAATAGCAGTAAGCGATTCATATGATGCCATGGTGTCCGACAGGCCATATCGAAAGGCCGCTACAACAGACGAAATTGTGGCAGAGATAAAGCGCTGCAAGGGAAGTCAATTTGATCCGGAAATAGCCGATCACTTCACTCACATATTGCGAGATGGTCATGGCCCATGAAGATGAAAGAAGATCGTATTTTCGTATACATGATCGTCTTGCTCTTGAATTCCGGCAAATAACACCGGAAGAGTTTCAAGTCCTCAAGGATACTATTGCCTCCAATACCGGTCGGACTCCCGATGAGCCGGAAAAGGACCAGTTTACTCATTACAAATGTGTGAAACCGGAAGCTGAAGAGCTCTACGGCTATATGCGTGTCATCAATCAGAAGCTGGATACAATAATAGATCTCCTGTCGAATGGAGGAAAGGGGTCTTTCCAAAATGTGAAGACTGAGGTTAGTCTTGGTGGTTCCGGAATACAGTTTGTTTCCGGTGTCATGCTGAACGTGAATGACTATGTTGAGCTGAAGATGTCACTACCTGTCTTCCCGTATCCCAAGATAGTTGTACTCTGTCAGGTTATCTGGGCTGAACCCGTTAGCGACGATCCTCAGTCGCGCAATGTGTTCAAAACGGGCATGGAGTTTCTGGCCATCAACGAGCGGGATCAGGATGTCCTTGTCAAATACATTTTTGAAAAAGAAAGAGAGCGTCTGAGACAGGAAAGAGAAAGCTCAGGCTAATAAACGATGGATATCGCGACTATTCTTGGATTGGTGCTTGGTATCGGATCTCTGATAGTCTCCTTCCTCATGGAAGGGGGCCATCTCTCGGCACTCGTGCAGATACCCGCGATGATCCTCGTGATCGTCGGAACATTCGGCGCCGCCGCTATTACGACGTCAGTCAAGTCCCTCACAAACATCCCTAGCCTTTTAAAGATAGCGTTCTTTGAAGCCCCGATGGACACGCGCCAGCTTATCGACCTCATTTCGGATCTTGCCCAGAAAGCACGAAAGAATGGACTGCTCAGCCTTGAGAAAGACCTCGATAAGATAAAAGAACCATTCCTGAAAAAGGCGATCCAGCTTGCCATAGACGGATTCGAAACGAATAAGATCAGGGAGATCCTCGAGATTGAAATGGCATACATGGAGGAGAGACATAAGGCAGGTGCCATGTTCTTCAACAAGCTCGGCGGTTTTTCACCGACGTTAGGAATAATGGGTACCGTGCTCGGGCTCATACACGCTCTCGGGAATATGGAGAGCAGTTCGAATATGGCGTCAGCGATTGCAAGCGCTTTCATTGCAACGCTATGGGGTGTCGCAATGGCGAACCTCATATACCTTCCTATATCGGATAAATTGAAACATAAACACCAGAGCGAAGCACTGTATCTGGAGATAATAACTGAAGGAGTCATCTCGCTGGCAATGGGAGATAACCCCAGAGTAATACGCATGAAACTGATCTCGTTTTTACTTCCTGACAAGGGAAACGAGGATACAATATGAGGCGAAAGAAAAGGGAAGAAGAGCACGAGAATCTGGAAAGATGGCTCATTACGTATGCCGACCTCATCACACTTCTCCTGGCATTCTTCATAATGATGTACGTATTCTCAAAACAGGACGCTCAGAAATATGATGAAGTTGTGGGCCATCTTAAGACCATATTCACCGGAGGAAGTGGAGTACACGGCCAGGGCAAAGAAGGGGGCCTCCCTTTTGAGCTTCCAATGAAAATAACCGGTGCGAGGAATGAAGTTCAGGATAAACTCGAAAATGAAATCAAGAGCATGAAGGGTGATGAGTCCGTAAAGAAAGACGTATCCGTTTTCTCTGACGAGAGAGGTGTTGTTGTGCGCATACTCGATAAAGCATGCTTCGAAGAAGGTAAGGCAGACTTACAGGAAAGGTCAAAATCAGCCCTTAGCAGGATAGCGGCTGTCATAAAAGAGACAAAAAATCAGATTCGTATTGAAGGGCACACCGACAATGTCCCCATCAGTAATTACGAATTCAAATCAAACTGGGAATTATCCGCCAGACGCGCGACCGAAGTAGTGAAGTATTTTGTAGAACGCTTTGCTTTTCCTCCAAACCGTATATCCGCAGCCGGATATGCTGAATACAGGCCGGTTACATCTAATGATACCGCGGAACACAGAGCCTTGAATAGAAGAATTGAAATTATCATTTTGAAATCAAATCAAAAAGACCTCATCTCAGAAGCGATCAAACAGTAGCCGAACGACGGTCCAAGGTTAAAGGTTAAAGGTAAAAGGTTAAAGGTTAAAGGTAAAAGGTTAAAGACTAAAGGTTTGAAACCGGAAGACCATGGCTCTTCAACTAATTGAGTCTAGAGTTGTAAACACTTTTCTCGACTAGTACCAGCCTGCATAGATTCCAATCCGTCACCCCGGCGAATACCCCTGCGGGGCACAGGCGCCGGGGTCCAGAAGTCCGTAAGAAAACTGGAT
>CAYYLU010000125.1:0-6480 GCA_964472475.1 uncultured Syntrophus sp.
CGATGTGCCGGGAACCTCCTGTCGACCTCGCGATTGACCATTACATCATTAATATAACCGTACAGAAGTCCGATTCTCCGCTCCTCTTCGGATTTGTCGAACAATGTGGCATACGCCTCAGGGTCCTTGCGCCAGTCGCGGACGTGCTCAATTTCATGACAGACAGCCCACATGTATTCTGCTTCGGTATAGCCTTTTTTCAAGAAAAACACAGAGTCGAAGGTGCCCCTCCCACTCTTGACATCGATCGTCCAGCGCTCTCCCGGTTCAAATACGATACCCGAAAGTTGAGCATAGTCCGCAATCGCCTGCTCATTTTCTGAAAAGAAGCGCGTTGCTTCACGTATGACTTTGCGGTTTACGGCAGGAGTCGAACGCTGTCTCATCGGCACGCACCCTCAGCCATCGCTCCCGGTGCCGGGAAAAAATCCCTGTCTATCAGTTCTTTTATGATGAAACCACCGTGTCTGGCTATGACATATGCGCTTCCGTCAGGAAGGGCTCGTAAGAGATAGATTTCTTCGAATTCCCGATCTGCCTTCATACCCTTCTCATTGACAACGAATTCTCTGCCGCTTTGCCGCGCCCTGAAGGCTATACTGCCGTTGATTGATACGGGGTCATCGACATAATCATATTCTCCGCCGACACGCCGCCCCTCATGATTGATGATGAATTGCCTCTTCCTGTACTGCACCTTGAAGGCGATTCTGCCTCCTATATCCTGTGGATGCCCGACCAACTCATACTTTTCTCCCACGCACACGCCATCTTCACCGACGATGAAGTAGCTGCCGTTCTTAAACGCCCAGAAGAAAAGGCGATTGCCGATATCCACCGGATCTCTCACCGAGTCATATGCTTCTCCGATACGTGTGCCATCCTCGGAGATGATATACCAGTAACCGTTTTCCTTTGCCCTGAAAAACATGCGACCGCCGATATCCTGAGGATCACCGACTGCCTGGTACCTGTCCCCAACCAGCTCGCCCCTGTCGTTGACAATAAAATAGCTGCCGCCTTGCCGGACCCAAAAGGCGATTGAGTTCCGTACGCTGACCGGTGAATTCGCGTACTCATATTCTCCGCCTATTCTCCGGCCGTCTTCGTTCATGATGAACCACTTTCCACCGGCCTCTGCCCGGAATGCGGCGAAACCCCCGATGTCCTGAGGATCACCGACCTCTTCGTACAAATCACAGACCCGTTCACCTTCATCATTGTTCACCGACCATCTTCCGTCTTCTTTTGCCCTGTAGAATATCCTGCCGCCAATATCTTTAGGATCGCCCGCTTCTTCATACTCTCCGCCGATGCGCTCTACTGTTTCGTTCAGAACGAAGTGTCTTCCATCCTGAACCGCTCTGAAGGCAAGTCTGCCGTTTACTGCCTGTGGCAGGCCGACTGCATCGTATCTTGATCCGATAACCTTACCCTTTCCACTCATGATGAATTGTGTCCGATCCAGCTCTGCCCGAAAGAAAAGACGGCCCCCTATGATGCAGGGGTCGCTCACATTATCGTAACTCCTCCCTACTTTGCGGCCTTTTTCATTGATAATCACAGCCCTGTCTTCCTTCATTGCACGAAATGCCATACGACCATTGATATCAACAGGTTCGCGAATGGAATGTAACCCGGCAAGAGAGACACGGAATGTGCTTGCGTCAATAACGATAGGTTTTATCTCGGGGGCAGCCGTACCGGAATGCCTCTTTCGAAAAGCATCGATCATCTCCTGACCGGAGGTTCGTCGAGGTGGTCCGTATACCATGTCGACAACCTGATGATGTTCTACAGGAATGAGCTTCTCGGAAACCGATCCCATCTATGCCGCCCTTATCTTGCTTTCTGCCCCTGATATGCCATGAGCTTTGCCTTTGTCAATCCGGGAATCCCGAAATCATGGACCTGCCAGGTCTTGAAAAAACGGTATCTGCAGAGCAGTTGCAGCAGGTAGAGCTGGTCCTCTGCGACCGAAGGCCGTATAAATTCCCTCAAAACATACTGTTCAAGCGACTGATCGAAATTGCGGGCCTTCCATGGTCTTACGATATTCCACATGTGCCGCAGGGACAGAACAGATTTCTTGAGGCCGGCAGGTGTCTGTCTGGCTACATCGGCACCCTCGCCAAAATAATCAAGGTGGTTGCCCACAAATATCTGTTGAATCTCCGCAGCGGCTTCGGTAAGCCTTTTCAGATCATCAAGATCGTTCAGGTTTTTTACCTGAAGGTTCCCACGCTCGTCGAGCAGGGAGGCGATCAGGATACTGTATGTCTCGTCCGGTGGCACGTATTGAACGTCCTGAGACCACCATCGGGAAAGGAAAGCCGCGTCAAGCTCCTCTCTCTTGTATCTGGTTGATTTGATATTGCCTGTGGCAAGTACACAAAACCCCTTTCGTACGGTTATCTGTTCTCCACCACTTTCCTCGATTCGTATCGTATCACCGGGTCTTCTTGTGAGAACGTGGTTCAGCCGCATTACTATCGAGTGCGGAATTCCGTCTATTTCATCGATTAACAGTGGTCTTCCCTGCTGCAGAGCCCGGACCACGGGGCCATACTGGAAGAAGCTTGTGGTCGTTCCCTGAATAACGATAGTCTCGTAGTACTGCTTTTCCACCTTCTTCAATGTTTTTGGGTCCTTATCGGGATTCATGCGCGTGTACTCATCCATTCTCAGTTTGAATTCCCGCATTTTGTCGTGCTCGGAACGCATGCCGATCTGGGTCTTTCCATACATATCGTACTTCGTTGCCTCTTCTGAGCCTGAGACAAATTCCGGTTCGTGTCCGAAATATTTCCGCGCTGCGTGCAGCGCAAGCTCAGTCTTGCCGACTCCAAGATGGCCCCTCAGGAAGACAGGAGTACCTATCTGAAGATGACCGACAATATCGATGATCAACCGCTTAATAGTGTCCGTCTCAACGAAACCGTCATTCAATAATTGACGGCGGTATTTTTGAAGAGTCCTTCTCTTCGCTTCATAGTAAATATCATCATGTCCCATAAGGACATGTATTGTCTCATTGCATCGATCCTCTATGGCTTTATAGTCAGAAAGCGCATGTGTGTCGGCCTGTGTCAATGAAATGTTGTTATTGTTTCTGTAAGCCAGAAGCTCCGTCCGGGCAAGAGAGGTATTCTCGATGAGCGCGTCGAGCGCTTCAATATTTCTCGCCGCATGAATGATGTTGATCTTTTGTAAGAGGTGTTTTTCATAGACCTCTGCTACTTCCTTATTGGTTATGAACTGACCAATGCGTGCGGAGACATCGATCACCCTCTGTTTTGCCGTTTGGAGCGAATGCTGAAGCCCCTGGTTGCGATCAACGAAACGTGCAAGACCTCGAATACCGGATGCATTCGAACCTCCGGCTGCACCAATGGCGTTAAGTATGTCTTCACGCGATAATTTACCGGGCGTCTCCTCTTCAACCAGGTGCCTGTCTATTCTGATCTGCTTCAGCAAATCCGCCTTCTCGGCCTGCAGACGATCCAGTTCCCTTACGCGCTGTTCGACTTGATATAACCGTATTGCGGTGTCAGGTTCGGTATCGGGCTCGTTTGAGGCAGAGCGGTTTTCACGTTTAAGGCGCATCACAAGGTAATTCGCGATTTGGTCTGACGTATATCCGGATGTTTTCGATTGCATTATGACCTCCACTCTCACGAGAAGGGACTACAAGGGGACGGAAGGGGGGACAGCGGGAGAACTTCTGAATCATGATAATACAATATACAACAACTGCTTCCCGCAGGAGCAATCGTCGGTAAGAAAAAACCGGCGTCCCTGTGAAGGAACGCCGGTAAATAGCATCTTACCACTTCGGCATCGGGAGTTCTTCAGGGCTTTCCCAGTCCTTCATGTCCTTCATCCAAGGGGCACGATTCACAAAATCATCATGCGCCAGCGGTACCGGTGGATGGCAGACCCACAGTGGGTCGAAAGCATCTTTTACCCGGAGTAGCCATTCATGATAGTTGGGGCCATACATCGGACCCGTCAGATACAATGGCTGGTGAGGACCTAACAGTGAAGTGTAGAAACGCTCTTTAATGTTCATCTTGGAGGTCTCAACGTAGAACTGGTCGACTCCGTTTGTATCTTCATCCTGATCCCAGTAAATGAGGAATTCGGAATAACCCTGGTGTCCACATTCAAAGCTCTGGAACCATCCCGGATCTCCGTAGTCAGGCATTAGCGGCGGGGTGTATTTCTTCTTTACGTCTGCATAGCTCTCACCGTGCTGTGTTGCCTGAGTGAGAGACTCAATAATGTAATCAACGGAAACATACGAACCGCACATGAGCCACATACCCGCCGAGTCGGCATTTTTGATCCAGGACTCATCGGAAGGCTTCGTCGGACGCGCGATGGCGCCAAGTTCCGTCATGATATCGTTCAGTACATTTTCGTCATACTGCATCTGTTCTTCAGAGGTGTAACCGACCAGGAGCACGCGCACGATAAAGAAGTTCTTAATCGTCTCTTCGTTTTCCTTACCCCAGAGTTCCCAGAATTCTTCTTTGTCTTCAGCCTTTGCAATTGCACGCCAGAACAGCGGTACCTTTGTAACGGCGCCTGCTATTTCTGCCTTGCCTATTTCGAACATAGCTTTTACCTGCTCTGCCTTGGTAGGTACCTGGTAATTTACCCATTTCACACGTTTAGGCGGTAATGCCAGTGCCGTATTCGGTGAAATACCTGTCGGTACAAGCGGCTCCGGCTGGAAAGGCAGTGTCTTTATTGCCATTTTTGTTACAATACCAAGACAGCCGCGGAGGCCTGTGAAACCCCTGAGGAGTCCTCTTAAATCCGGACCGGGGCCGTCACCCCAGAAAGGATCACTACCCTCGGCAAGCGAGCCCATCTTCACGATTTCGCCGTCCGGCAGAACAAGTTCTGTACCCAGTATTCTTCTGTGGGGCAGGCCTATACGATGGCTCAATGGAGACCAGCCGTCACCGATCAGGTTGGCAATTGCGGATGCCTGTGCGCCGCCGCCGCCGATGACAACGTATGCGCCCTTATTGAGTGATTCCTGCTGAATCGGCGAGTAGATGACGCCGGGGCCTACCGTGATGAAAAAATGCTTTTCATCGATTTCAAAATCATTCATTCTCTTGAGATCTATCAGAAGCTCGTTTTCAACGTGGCAGTGTGACCGCGGGCCGTAGAAACCTGTTGCATACGGTACATACGGTACTTTGTAACGGTTACAGACTTTTACGATCTTCTGTACTTCTTCGGTCGTTCTCGGCATAATGACAGCGCCGGGAATTGTCGTCATAACACGCTCGTACCCCAGACCACTCTCATATCCGCCCGGACCTGACCGATATCCTTCGCAAACGGCGGGGTCGTCGGAGATAAACTTCGCGCCCACTACCGATTCTAACGCGCTATATGCCTGTGTTTTTATACTCATCGTCAGCCTCCTTATATTTCCATCGCGGAAAGGATAAGTTCAGATATATCCAGCACTTTGACATTATCCCCGTTTTCTTTCACTGTCTGTGAGAAATTGGATTTACACCACGGGCATGCCGATACAACTGCTTCAGCGCTCACGTGTTTGATTTCTTCCAGACGATGTCCTGCCGATGTTTTTGCCAGATCAGGGAATGCCTCTTTTGTCCCTCTACCCGCGCCGCAGCAGAATGCGTTTTCTCTCGTCCTCGGCATCTCCACAAATGTTGCTCCGGGAATCGCATTCAGGATGTTCCGTGCTTCTTTGTACAGTCCTGCTCTTCCTCTTCTTCTCTTGAGACCCGGGCTTACTGTTCCCATCCAACCTCTTTCGCCTTTCCACGGAGTCCACGGATCGCACAGACGGCTCACACCGCAGGAATCATGGTAGGTAAAGCGAAGATCGACCGGTTTCGTCAGTTTCAGCTTGCCGTCTTTGACAGCCTTGTCCGCTACTTCGATCAGGTGGACAACTTCAAAGCCGAGATCTGCAGTCGCGATGTCAAGAAGTTTCGGATAGTCGACTTTCCACATGCGGTAGCATTCCGCGCAGCTTGTAACCAGTGTTTTGGCGCCTGTTGCCTTCATGGCGGCAACGTTCTCTTCCGCAATCTTCTTGGCGGCATCCCACATACCAGCTGAATATACGGTGTTTCCGCAGCACTTCTCATCTTTCATGACCATGAATTTGGTACCGGTCGCGTTGAAGATCTTTGCGGTCGCCTGTGATATTGCCGTGTTCGCGTAGGAGGCGGAGCATCCGGCGAAATAAACGACATCGGCCTTTTCTTCCACTTTGATGTCTTTGGTGATCCATTTCTTTCTGTTTTCGTGGGGCGAACCGAACTGATTGTTCTTGCCCGCGATGTTTTCAGCTATCTTTTTGTGTGCGGGCAGAGGGCCTGCGCCGTCCTGTACCGCCTTGACGCGCAATGCTTCCAGTGTGAGACCGATTTCAAGGTCAAGATTTCTCTTGCAGCCTACATCGCATGCGCCGCATAG
>CAYYLU010000126.1:0-6320 GCA_964472475.1 uncultured Syntrophus sp.
CTATTCCTTCCATGGCATAGAAAGAACGCAATCCGTTTATGAGGAATTCCCTGCATACAAGAATGATCGTCATCCATAGTGGCACAAGGTTTTCGTAGGTAAGCGTGATAAGAACGGACGAGACGAGGAGTTTGTCGGCGATGGGGTCGAGGTACAACCCGAGTCTGCTTGACATACTGAGTCGCCGCGCTATGTAACCATCCAGACCGTCCGTTATACCTGCTACTATGAAAAGAATAAACGCGGTGAATGGAAAGTTATATTCCATACACACCAGAATTGCCGGAATGAAGAGTATCCTGATGAGGCTTAGCCTGTTAGGAAGGGTCCAGACGGGTAGTGTTTCATCCTTAACTTTCATTCGTTCTTTTTAACTGGTTGTAATAGGACTTCACCCTGTCCACGTATGTCCTCGTTTCGTTGTAGGGTGGAATGTTCATTTTGTGTTCTATGACTCTGCCCGGGCCGGCGTTGTAGGCTGCGAGTACAAGCTCGAGATTACCGGCGAAGATTTCATTCAAGTACTTCAAGTACTTCGTGCCTCCCCGGATATTGTCCTCGGGATCAAAAGGATCTCCCACGTTCATGGATCGCGCAGTGTCGGGCATTAGTTGCATAAGACCCTGGGCGCCTTTGTGAGACACCGCCCTGGGATTAAAATTGGATTCCATTTTCATGACCGCTTTCACAAGTAACGGATCTATGCCGTGTGTGCTCGCTTGCTGAGTGATAATATGGTCATAATCTCTATTCATTATGCTTCTTGTTACAATGCTGTCTATTTTTTCCGAAATGATTACACGAAATTTTTTGCCAATCGGTATGATGTTCGTAAAGTGATACGTTCCGTTCTGATCGACATATCCGTAAACGGTTGCGTGCGCATTACACGCAAAAAAAGACAAAAAAATCCACAGGATGAATATCCTTGAATACATAATCTATTTTCTTAAACTTTTTTCTACTTGTCAAGTGTTTTACTAATGTATAAGCTATATGTAATGGAAACAACAGGTGTTTTGTACGTCGTGGCCACACCCATCGGAAATCTAAAAGATATAACAATTAGAGCCGTGGAAATCTTACAGGGTGTGGATTTTGTGGTTGCCGAGAGCACCACGCGGGCGCTGAAGCTCCTGAGCCATTTCGCTATAAGCAAACCGATTGTACCGATAAACAGCTACAACGAAGGAAGAAAGTCGGCCGATATCACGAGAAGGCTATTGAACGGACAGAACTGCGCTCTCATAACGGGAGCCGGCACTCCATGTATTTCAGATCCGGGAAATGTTACTGTTCTCAGTTGTTACGAATCCGGAATCCAGGTGATAGCCGTACCCGGGCCATCCGCGGCCGTGGCAGCGGTTTCGATCTCCGGCTTGTTTGCTGATCATTTCATATTTTATGGTTTCCTACCCATAAAAAGAGGAAAACAGAAGAAGATCTTCAGGGAATTCGAGCCTCTCTCATATCCTGTTATTTTTTACGAGTCACCCCGTCGGATAAAAAACACGCTGGCGACAATGCTGGAGTATTTCGGTAACAGGCAGGCGGCCGTGTTCAAGGAAATCACAAAAGTGCACGAGCGTACGATCAGGGGTACACTACAGGATATAATCGATTCCTTCCCTGAAAATGAGACAAAGGGCGAGTTCGTAATTATTGTTGAGGGGAAAAAGAAATTACCTGAAGAAACAGTGTTTCCGGTTGATAAATAAAAAACACGTTATATAATTAGAAGAGATTGCATGTATGAAATTAAAAATCCTTCACAATTCGGTTGCTTTTGTTTTGGCTGGAGGCGTTGGAGTTCGTCTTCATCCGCTTACGAGAGACCGGGCGAAACCAGCCGTCCCTATCGGCGGCAAGTACAGGATCATTGATTTTACGTTGAGTAATTGTGTGAACTCCGGTATCAGAAGGATTTTTGTCCTTTCACAGTACAAGTCCTACTCTCTCCTGGAGCATACAAGGGACGCGTGGAGCATGCTGAATCCTGAGATGGGTGAATTCGTGTCAAATCTTGCGCCTCAAATGAGGGTGGGCGAAGACTGGTATAGGGGAACTGCCGATGCCGTCTACCAGAACCTTTATCATCTTCAGAATATAGATGCGGAATCTGTGGTAATCCTCTCGGGAGATCACCTTTACAAGATGGATTACAGCCTTTTCCTGCGGCATCATCACGCGAAAAAGGCTGACCTCACAATAGGTGCAATCGAAACAGACATAAAGGAAGCTTCACGCTTCGGCGTCATCGAGGCCAGGCAGGATGGAACAGTGACAGGTTTTGAAGAAAAACCGGAACACCCTCGTCATATCCCGGGAAATGCGAACAAGGCTTTTGTGTCAATGGGTGTGTATATCTTCCGAAGAGACGTTCTGATTGACGTACTGAAGAAGGATGCAATGGACAATAATTCATCGCACGATTTTGGCAGGGACATCATTCCCATGCTATACCCGGCCGGAAAGGTTTTTGTGCACAGATTTGGATCAGGCGGGGGCAGAGACGCAAAATATTGGCGTGATATAGGGACCATAGATGCATACTGGCAAGCTAACATGGATCTCGCATCAGTGATCCCGATGCTCAACCTCTATGACAAAAACTGGCCGATATGGACATACCAGGGCCAATATCCGCCGGCCAAAACCGTCTTTGCAGATGAAGAATCCGGCAGGGCAGGAAAGGCATTGGACTCCATAATCTGCGGTGGCGTGATTATAAGCGGTGGCAAGGTCATCAAATCTGTCCTATCACCCAATGTCCGCATCAACAGTTATGCAGAGGTGAGTGAATCAATCCTCTTCCACAATGTGGTTGTAGGTATGAGGGCAAAAATAAGAAGGGCCATTATCGACAAAGGGGTGCACATACCCCCCGGTATGAAAATAGGTTACGATCTTGAAAAAGACAGAAAGCGTTTCTGTGTCTCAGACGAAGGAATTGTAGTCATACCTAAAGGCGAGATACTATAACGCCGTAATTCGAAAATCGGCAGGCTGCATACGTGTCAGATCTCGCAAGTAAAACTGCCACCGGACTTAGCGAATCCTGGAATAAAACGTAAGAGTATTAACCGGAAAGGTTCAGACCGCCATTCAATAATCGTATTCGAATTTTTTCTCACGTTTTTCGATTTTCGAATTACGATTTACGGTCTCTACTGCTACTTTTCGCGACTGAGCATGTACTCAGAGAGGGAGAGAAGTGCATCTTTATACTTTGAATCCTGAAATTGATCGAGATATTTTCTTGCCTGTGCGAGATATTTTTCTGTTGCGGCCGCGGCGTAATCCATGCCTTTATACTTGTCAATAAGCCTCTTGATCCTCTGAAAATCCTTTTGTGAAATGTTGTTCTTTTGGAGAATCTTTGCCGCCATCGCTTTTTCGTCTTCAGAAGCAAGCTTGAGCGTTTGGATGAATGGCAGCGTGATCTTACCTTCTTTCAGGTCAGTACCAACCTTTTTTCCCAAAACTGCATCGTAAGAAGTGTAATCCAGAATATCATCACGAAGCTGAAATGCAATGCCAAGCTTAAACCCGAAGTTCCGCAGCGCTTTTCTCTTGTTTTCGGGCACATTTCCGAGTATTGCACCTATTTCGCAGGCAGCGGAAAACAGGATTGCTGTCTTGTTTCCGATGATCTCGTAGTAATCACTCTCCGTCGTATCGATATTAGCAGTATTGATGATCTCCAGAATCTCTCCTTCCGACAATGCCGTCGTCGCAGCGGAAATGACTTTCATGATTTCATGATTACCTTCTTTGGACATCAATTCGAAAGATCTCGAATAGAGAAAATCGCCTACGAGCACGCTGGGCTCATTCCCCCATACGCTATTTACAGTGGACGCTCCTCGTCTTGTTCGTGCATTGTCAACAACATCATCATGAAGCAGTGTCGCCGTATGGATAAACTCTATTATGGCCGCGAAAGGGATGTGTCTGTTTCCCCGGTATCCGCACAGCTTGGCACTTAACATAACGAGTACAGGCCGCACTCTCTTGCCGCCCGAGTTTATTATGTAGTCGACTATTTCTCTGATGAACCCGATTCGGGTGGTAAGAAGTCTGTCTATTGAGAGCTCGAGAGCCTTCAGGTCTTTTTCAACGAGTTTCATAAAGTCGGTCATATGTCGTCCCCATCTAATGTGTAGTAGCCTGCGACTTCTTCTGCCAGGTGCCCATTATCATATATATATAGCGGTTTTTCAAATTTTACGCCAGTACCTGCTTCCTTTATGAATTCGGCAAGAAAAAGGTTAGCCTCCTGATCAGCATACGGGTACACCGGTCTCAATCGCTTTAACTCCAGCTTTCTTGCAGCTGCTGTAGTGACAAGTTCACCAAACCGCCGCACTGGATAGATCACATACAACCTGCCTTTCGTACCAAGCAGAGTCGCCGCGGCCCTGATGAATTCCGGCAGGTCGAGTGAGTGTTCGTATCGTGCCAGTAACCTTGATTTGCCCGGGCTTGCCCTTCCTGTCCCTTTACGTGTATATGGAGGATTTGAAACAATAACGTCAAAGCGGTTTTTCAGTAAGGTACCCGTAAGCTTTTTAATATCTCCATGGATGAAGGAAATCTCAGTTGTAATGTTATTCAGTCGCTTGTTTATTAACGACAGGTCAAAGAGTTCTTTCTGAATTTCGACCCCAACCATTGAATTCCTGTATCCTCTTTTTGAAATGTAGATTGGTATGATACCACACCCGCTCCCGACATCCAGTAACCTCTCGCCCTTTTTCAGTACAACAAAGTTGGCGAGCAAGATGGAATCAACAGAGAACCGGTACAAGCGTTTTTGCTGAGAAATTATGAGTTTTTCATTGCAGAGCCGGTCAATCGTCTGCTCATTTTCATCCGTTCTAGCCATATGTGTAGAAAACAAGGCCGGTGAGTATTTTCGGATAGAAAAAAGTTGATTTTGCGGGCATGTAAAGCCCGTTATCGGCAATATCTTTGACTTCCTCTACCGTCGTCGGCGGGAGAAGGACAGCGAGGTCTGCCTGTTTTCTGCTCACAAGCGATACAGCTTCCGCATGATCCTGAGTGAATGATATCTCTTCATCCCTGATCTGCATCGCCTCATTGATCATCGCGCTATGCACAATACTCACCTTCAATTTCTTCAGCGAGGCATGGAGATTCGTTTCATCATAGAGCGGGGGGAGAAATTTCTGATAGGCAACGTAGAAGCTGTCAGGATCATCCTTGGAATATAGAACGAATGCAGGGATAGAAGAGTCCTTTATTTCCTGCAATGCTCCATTTATCAATTCATCGGAGTAGGGTCGTTGTTCCACGTTGGCGTATTTTCTCAGCGAATCAAGCAACCCGGGCAATGGTCGATTGTTTTCGAATTTCGCTATTCTGTGATACGGCATGATTGTGATGCCGGGTGAATACAGATTTGTCACGTACAAAGGTGCATACATCAGTCCCAGCCGGTAAGATACGTCTAACCGGTGATGACCGTCTGCCACATATATTTTCTTTGACGACATCAGCGAGGCGAGTCTTCCAATGGTGTCGTTGTCGCTGATGCGATAAAATCTGTTGTGTACGGACTGCTCATCGGAAAAATCGTAGATAAGTTCCTTTGTGGATCCCGATAGTATTTCTTCGATACAAAGATCCTGATCCTCGTACAAACCGAAAATGAAACTCGTGAAAGTTCTGAGTGTCCCGATCAGACGTTCTCTGTCAGCTTTCGCCTTCTTTCTCGTTTCTTCGTGCGTAAGAATTTTTTTTCTATCAAGCCTGTGAAGCGCGACGAAACCCCTCCTCATAAGGCTTCTACCAAGAAAGTGGAATTCCTGTTCATAGACATAAATTGATTCCGGGTCCTGGAGCAGTACCTTCTCCGTCATCCATCTTTGCATTGTGAGCATTGCTGAAGTGTATTGGTCTGAACCCTCATGAGCCACGGGCAGTTCAAGCCTGATGGCATTGAGCTCGCTTTTGCGATAGTATTCCTGTACATCCGAGATTACATCATAGGGAGGACATACTACCCGCTCGATACCACCGATTTTATCCTTGTTATAGAGTATACCGTTGAATGGTTTTATTTCAGGATTTGACATGGTCATGTGTTTAACACAGCTCATGCTTGGTGTCAAAAGTTTTCAGCCGCTGGTGTTTACTTTCACCCGGAAACCTCACATGGAAACGAAAGTATTGACAGGACGTGAACAGTTATGTTTTAAATATGCATCCAAAATGCCGAGGTAGCTCAGTCGGTAGAGCAGGGGACTGAAAATCCCCGTGTCAGCGGTTCAATTCCGTTCCTCGGCATTTGTTTT
>CAYYLU010000127.1:0-3680 GCA_964472475.1 uncultured Syntrophus sp.
GACCGATTTCAAGGTCAAGATTTCTCTTGCAGCCTACATCGCATGCGCCGCATAGTGGATCTGCGTAGATGATCTCAAGCAGCTTGTCTGTCCATTCCAGCTTTCCTTCGTTGACTTTCAGGCCTATTCTCATCTTTCCGAACGCGCCGTATGAATCGAAATCGTTCCATACGTTGCTGGGGCATCTCGTGGAGAACTGTACTCCGGGCATATAGGTATGCTCAACCCAGTAACAGCCCTTGCATTTAATGCAGTGGTCCATATCGTATACAAAGTTTTCGAGCTTTGTTACGTCTAAAGCTACTTTCTTTTTTGGCGTATCATATCTATCTTTTGGCATTATATCCTCCTTAGAAACACAGATTGCCGGGATTCATAATATTTTTTGGATCAAAAACATTCTTAACGCGTTTCAGAGTCATCGTGTAGTTGGCGGCGCGATCGTAAATGATCGGAGCCAGATCTCCGTACGGCCTTGAGAAAAATGCGCCTTCATTCATCATTGCAAGGGCCGCTTCACGTGTCATCTCGGCAACAAGTGCCTTTTCATGCTCAAACTCAGGATCATAGAAGAAACTGAACTCGACCTGGCAGGCACGGTTGTGCTCAATAGGCTGGATATAACTGCCGATATCGCTTACCGGATATCCGTGTCGTGATGCCACTTCTTCCATAATTTCCATGAACATAGGTGCCTGAACCGGTCTCGTAATAAAGAACAGATTCTGGCATCCGCCTCTCAGACGGTTCTTCCAGTAAGTCTCTTTTGTCGGCCAGGGAGCTCTCAGCATCGGGAGCAGTTTTCTTCCCAGGCCGGGGAATCCCGGAAGGTTGTCTCCGAGTTTCAATTTCGGGAATTCATTTTTCAGTATTTCGGTGAGGAATTTCTCTTCATATGCAATCTTCTCTTCAGGTCTTCTCAGAAGTCCGCTGATTACAAGAACGAGTGACCAGGGAGGCAGCTTGGCGCAGAGGGCGTCGAAATCTTCCATTTCGTCGGCAGCGATCGCCGCGAGGTCAACGTTGTTCAGGAGCAGACATTCCTGCCCAACCCTTCTGGGAAGAATTCTGTACAGAAAATCCATTGCGTACTGAAGGTCGTCAACCGGTGCAAAGAGGATCTTGTCGATCTTCGGAATCGATTCAATCTTGAGGCTCATCCATGTCACGATGCCCATCGTACCCTGTGCTCCCTGGAAAAATCTGTAGAAATCGAGTCCGGGTCCTGACGGGTTTGCGCCTCTGGACTTGGAATCCGGGAAACCGTTGACACTGGCGGAACCGCATCTGAAGATTTCGCCGTTTGCCCAGACAACTTCAAGTGACTGCGTGGGTTCGCCGTAATCGTACACTGTATTGGTCGGCACTTCCCTTTCAAGATTGTCAGTGAGAACTGAACGTTCCGGATGAGGCAGAAGCGGCATTATTGCACGCATGCCTTCTTTCTTGAGGGCCTCTGTCAGCTGTTCCCATGTTACGCCTGCCTCAAAGCGGACAAGCCTGTTGTCGAGATCGATCTCGAAGATCTTGTTCATTCTCTTCATATCGATTACAACACCACCCTGTTTCGGGATGGAACAACCATGGAAGTGGACTCTCGAGCTGACGGGAACGACAGGGATATTCTGTTCGTTACACCAGCCAACTACCTTGGCTACTTCCTGCGAACTTGCCGGCCATACTACCGCGTCCGGCATACCTGACGGGAGGAGACTGAAATCCGACGCATACTTCGCGCATTCCTCTCTCGCGTCACTCACATGATCCGTACCTACAAATTTTGCGAGTTCATTCTTGATCTGCATTGTACCTCCTTGTAAAAATGGTAACTAATAACCTCATCCCATAACCATCGGTGCTGCTGCACAACAAACTATCATGGCAGGTTATTGTTAAATACTTTCAGCCTGTTCAACTGGTTCTGCATTGCCGGAAAAAACCTGACTCAAGCACCCAATTTATCACGGGTATAAAAGTATCACAGGGACCGTAATTTTGTCAATACATAAAATATCAACACATTTAATTTACATGTATTCTATTTTTTCCTTGTATCACTGAATGAGTTGGTATAAGATTGTGTTTTCAAGAGAGGGTGCAGTTTGCCGATAGACAAAGACATCTATAAAAGCGATCTAAGTGCCGATGAAGGCGTGCTTATGGCGGTGGTCCGTGCCGCGGAGACCTTCAAAAGGGTCGTTTCCGCAATCTTCAGAAAGTATTCCCTTTCGTTTCCGCAATACAACGTATTAAGAGTGCTCGACGCTTCCAACGAAGGAAAGAACAGGATTACCGACGTCAGCAGAATCATGCTTGTTCCTTACGCCAACATGACGGGCATCGCAAAAAGACTTGAAAAAAACGGGTTTATCGCGAGAAAATCCGATCCCAACGATGAACGCGTGACACTCCTGGAGATCACGCCCAAGGGGAAGAAACTCCTTTCCAAGATAGAAAAAGAACGTGACGAAAACATGCACAGTATGCTCAAAGGATTTTCCGATCAGGAAAAAAAGCGGCTGCTGGACATGGTCAAAAGGCTGATACAGAACAGCAGATGATCATGGGTGTTTAGTGTTTAGTAAAAGATAGTGTTTTGCGTGATTTCAGCTCAACATTTGCTTCAGTATCCCGTTTGTCCCGCTTATTAGACACCGGATTTCGCTTGTAGGACCTTTATTAGCAAAGGAAGCGCATGACTTTACCCTGGGCAGGATTGCCGATCTCCCGCCACATCTTGCTCGCGGGAATTCGAAAAAAAGAAGATACCGCTGTTCCCTCGAAAGATCATGTCGCAGCAGTTAATACCAATCACCCGGGTTTTTTGGAGTACTTGCAATTCATCAAGAAAGATTCTGGTTGACGGTGCGAGAATCCGAATCGTATCCGTAATATTGGTATGCCCTCGCCTTTCACTCAACACCAGACGCTAAACACCGCATTCACGATTCGCGGTTAATGGGTTTGCCACCACGTTCGAGGTGACAGGCGTAGCAGGAATGACCACCTTCTTTGCTGAAATTATGCCGTGCACAGACCGAGCGCTCACAGAAGTCACATTTTGTGACGCCCTCAACGGAGTCACACCCGACCTCATCGCAAATCCTCCTGCCCGCGTCATCGTACATGCGGGTAAGCTCGTTTATCCATTCCTTGCTCTGTCTGGTCTTATCTGCCTCCAGCTGCGACATGATCTCGGGACGCATGATCGTGAAATATTCGCCAATGTAGTATTCCACACGCGCCTTTCTTACTATTTCATCTTTGTCGTTCGCCTTTGCACGATCTCGAATAGCCTCTATTTCCCTCTTGTCATCATCGTTCAGTTCAATGCCAAGCCGTCTTACATCATCCAGTATGCCCACAGAATCCTCCAAACGTTATTTCTTCCAATTATCTCACTTTAAAGTATAAACGCCGTATCTGTCAAATCGGATCAGTCAATCGGAGCTTATGTTATCGCCGGACACAAATCCGGTCTTTGCGACCGGGAGGCCCGGTGCAGGCAAATACAGCCGTAGGATCAATAATACCAATGCTAAATCATGATGATACGGAGGCGGCAAGGAGGAACTGACGCAGGCGCACTACTATGTGCGTCGAGGAAAGTGACGACGATGCCAACGAAGGTAGCGCTTTGATTTAGCATTGGTATAAGAGCGTGTTTGCGGAGGGGCTTT
>CAYYLU010000127.1:3780-6059 GCA_964472475.1 uncultured Syntrophus sp.
GCGAGTATTTAAAGATTCACGTCAAGCCTGATGCTTGTCAATAAAAAAGGGGGCCGAGAGGCCCCCTGGTGTTGCATTCCTGATTGCGTCTTAGAAATAGTAATAGGCACCAAAACGAATTGCGTTTGAGACACCCTGAGACTGGCCTGCAGGATATGCAGAGCCATGATTGTAGTCCGCGACATATCGCGCGTACTCAATACCCATGTATAATGCAGGGTTCGGCTGATAAGCAAGGGAAACCAAATAGAACTGCTTCCGGTCGACTGTGTTGCCAGCCCTCAGAGCCCTGGTGCTTCCTTCATACTTGTTCAAACCATATGTAAGGTTTACAAAGACGGAATTCGCCATATAGAAGTAACCCGTTGCCTGAGCAAGGTAGCCTCTCGGATAGCTGTAATCATCCGCGCTGGCATACACCGGGCCAGATGGGCTGGTGTAAATCGAGCGAGTATACGAACCCGGGTTCACTCCGATAGGAAGACCCTGGACCGCCTCGAGGTAACCGAATAATACGATTGATCCTGCCTTGTTGCCCTGCTTCTCAGGAATAATGGGGACCTGAACGGCGGCGTTCGCGAGCCAGCCATAACCATGGGTCTGAGAATAACGGTTATGCCCTGCGACACCCGTATCTCTCATCTTCGCATACTGTCCCACGACTGCATTTGCCACAACGGCAAGGTTCATGTTACCGACTTTTCCGCAGGAGTCTGAATTCCACCGAGCCTGACCGGCAAGAAATGGCAGATTTGTATGCGTGTACTCGTTCGCAGTGCCACTCTCAAAAAATTTGTCAAGTCCGCCCCAGACGGCGGCGAATTTCGTTTCGAACTGCTTTGAATATCTGTGTGTCCATCTCAACTCGAAATCTCTCGGGCCGCCCCAGACAACCGGTTCGGCAATGACGCTCGATGCACCCGGAGGAAGACCCATTCCTACATCCCTCCAGATTGAGCCCTGGTTTCCAAACCTGATACTGTCTTTTGCCCAGTCCCAGTTGATCCATGTGTGACGGATCCTGGCTGCGCCATTTGTACCGGAAGCGAAACCGGCAAAATCCCACTCCATGTAAGCTGATGTCTTGGCGCCCCACGTGTCAGGGCCTTTTGCGAGAAAGCCGATACGTGAATCAACGTTGGTCGCAAGGTTGCTGAATTCGTTAGCCTCGACTTCTCCTGTTCCAGTGCGCCTTGCGGGGGTACCCTGGGTTGCAAGTTTATCGTTCTGATCGCTAAACTGGACGATTGCTGCCACATAACCCTGGATCGTGAGATCCCACATCCTGCTGGCAACGGCTGCGTGGCCAACTGCAGGAACTGCAAGGAGTATTGCTAGTGCTACGAGTAACAGTTTCTTCATTCCATCCTCCTTTTTTAGTTTTGACAACTTGTTTTCATAGAAAAAAGGCATATCTTTGAGTTTCCCACCTCCTTTTCCATTAAAACTTTTTAATTCATAACAATCAAATGAGCCTTTGTCAAGGAAATAATTAAAAAACTTTAAGTATGTTGTCCTGCCCGATTTGAAGATAATAAGCATGCTGGGCTTAAGACGACACATTTTAATAGATTCCGTAAGGATTATCGGTTAATATTAAGCACATATGAGATCTGCCGGGTACTCAGACACCGTCTCGAAAAACAGCGTCCCTTTGCGGCCCGTGGTCTGTATTTTCATATGTACTGTTCTTCTTTTTGGCGGTTTTTCCACCTCAGGTTGCAGGAAGAGGGACAACACTGCAGTTCTCACGTTTAACGTAGAGGACAGGGAATTTTCCGAAGCAGAGGTCCTGATTGATGAAACACCCCTCGGCCGTCTGGAGCAGACAATTATTAAGACAAACGGAGAGCTCTATATTAATGGACAGCTCACGGCTACCCTTCCTCCGGAATCACCCCAGGTCGGGAAAGAAGACACGTACTCGGGCGTGATGGACTCCGTCACTATCAAGTCGGGAAAACACTCGATCGTCTTTTCCGCGCCGGGCGGCAAAAGGCTGGATATATCTGCGGACGTCTCACCCGGATACCACCTGCTGACTCTCGCCCCCTCAGACGGCACCCTGAAATGGGACAATACAACAGTAAAAGCCGTCCCCGGGACTACCGTAACTATCCCCTCCCGGTAATATCTCCCTCAGCTCCAAATCGCGTGTTTCGCGCTTGGTGTTCGGTGTTTAGCGGTACACGCCCTTTGGGCGATCTCTCGGGAGAGTAACCTGCGGGAGAGTAACTTGGTATACCGTACAGATCAATCGATTCCGTCATACCTGCGGA
>CAYYLU010000128.1:0-6041 GCA_964472475.1 uncultured Syntrophus sp.
ACTCCGAACTCTATACTCCGAACTGGTTTTTATCAGGATGCTGTCGGGCACGTGGCACTGTCCACATTCCAGTACGGAGACATGGACCTGAGCCGCTCCACAATCGGCGGCAGTTTGTCGATCACGACATCGATTTCTTCGTCTGTGTTGTAAATGCTCAGGCTGAACCTCACGGAACCGTGGGCCATCGTGTATGGAACACCCATAGCCCGCAGCACGTGCGAAGGCTGAAGAGAGCCCGAAGTACATGCGGATCCCGAAGAAGCGCAGATTCCATGGGCATCCATGAGCAGGAGAATACTCTCGCCCTCAATAAATTCAAAGCTGATATTTACTGTGTTCGGCAGACGGGGCGCCCCCGCTCCATTTACTTTGCTATTCGGGATACGGCTCAAAAGCTCGCGTTCAAGACGGTCCCTCAGTGTTTTGACGCGCGTGTTTTCATTCTTAACATTCTGTATTGCAAGTTCGCATGCTTTCCCAAGACCTATAATGCTCGGCGTATTTTCTGTGCCTCCCCTGCGTCCCTTTTCCTGATGCCCTCCTATGAGAAACGCCGAGAACTTTGTGCCTTTCCTCAGGTAAAGCACTCCGATGCCTTTCGGGGCGTGCAGCTTGTGACCTGACAGGGAGAGCATATCTATTTGAGCAGATTTCATGTCTATGGGAATCTTGCCGACTGCCTGTACCGCGTCTGTGTGGAAGAGAATCCCCCGCTCATGCGCGAGCTGAGCCGCCTCTTCTACGGGAAAAATGACACCCGTTTCGTTATTGGCCCACATCATACTCACGACCGCCGTATCCGCAGACAGACTTTTCTTGTACTGGTCCATATCAATCATGCCGCTGCTGTCGACATCGAGCGTGGTGATACGGTAATCCTTCCCGGCCAGGTGTTCACAGAGCACCTTGACCGCCGGATGCTCAACACGGCTCGTGATGATGTGGCGTTTATCAGGGTTCGCGGCAAGTGCCGAATAGATGGCCGTATTATCGCTCTCTGTGCCGCAACTGGTGAAGATGATCTCGTCCGGTTCGGCCCCGATCAGCGAAGCCGTTTTTTCGCGCGCCTCCACCAGTTTCTTGGAGACCTGGCCCCCGAAACTGTGCATGCTCGATGGATTGCCATACAGATCTGAGAAATAGGGGGTCATCTCAGCGAGTACTTCCGGAGCCACACGTGTAGTAGCGTTGTTGTCAAGGTAAATGGTTTTCACTGGGTCACCTCCTCGACCACGAGTTCAGGCGAGATGAGTTCACGCAGTTTTTCCTGTACGAAACCTTTGAGAGTCAGTTGTGAAGCCTGGCAGACGGCACACGCACCCCGTGTTGCTACGAGCACGCGGTTACCGACAATGTCCACGAGGTCGATGTCGCCTCCGTCGTGCTTAAGCGAAGGCCTGATTTCTCTGTCTATTGTCTCTTCTATCATGCGTATCTTCTGGAGGTTGGTTAGTTTTGGCCTGTTGTCGACCTGCGCCGCGTCAGCGACAGGTTTCTCGTATACCGCATCAATCAGCGCCTTTATTTTATCATGGCATCTCTTGCAGCCACCACCCGCCTTGGTATAGTTCGTCACTTCGTCAATAGTTGTCAGATGATTCTCACGGACCGCCTTTTCGATTTCCTTATCCGTGACTCCGAAACACTCACAGACGATCTCTCCCTCTTTTTTCGGAGCCGAGCTTCCTTTGTAGCTTTGGATGGCCTTTTCAAGCGCCTCCTGTCCCAGTACGGAACAATGCATTTTTTCCGGCGGGAGACCGCCCAGATAATCGGCGATGTCCTGGTTGGTGACCTTCATCGCCTCCTCTACAGTCATGCCTTTTATCATCTCTGTCATTGCGGACGCCGAGGCAATAGCACTCGCGCAGCCAAACGTCTTGAATTTGGCATCGACGATCCGTTTGTTCTCATCCAACCGGAATGTAAGTTTCAGGGCATCTCCGCAGGCGATTGAACCAACCTCGGCCACACCGTCCGGATTCTCTATTTCTCCCACATTTCGGGGATTGGTGAAGAAATCTTTGACTTTATCCGTATAGTCCCACATGATCATTTCCTCCAAGGTTTGAATACACCGCAGGATCTGCTAACGCCCGCAGTTCATTATACAATATGCGCAGATGTATGTCTCCTCTTTGTATATTACCGCACATTCAAAAGGTTGGATGGCGAATACTGGTCGGTCAAAACACGGGCATCAGCTTTCCAGTCACGCATAGCAGAGAAAAGGGGAAGCAGGAATCCCGGGCTGACGCCAAACGTGTTGAATTGCTTCTCAAACGATTTGGCGTTACCGGTGATCGTTGACATGGAAGGCAGGCCGCCTTTTTTCCACAGGATTATCCGGCTGTTGAGCTTTAAATTGTAAAAGGGTCCGAAAACAGACTCATATGTAACCGATTCATGGTCGTACAGGCGGCTGCCCGACCATGTATTTGCGGCGAGAACCCCATTGTCCCCCATGAGTTGCTTCACTTCCTTCAGGAACTCCATGGTCAGGAGGTGTTCCGGTATATACTCGTGGTCAAAGGCGTCGAGCATTACAAGATCGTATGTCCTGCCCTTCGAAATTGCCCGCTTCACAAACACCCTGCCGTCCTCTTCCGTCACGCTCATCCGGGGACCGGCCGCAAAACGGAAATACTTCTTTGCGACCCTTACAACAGCAGGGTCTATCTCAACAACATCGATGGCAACACCAGGAATAAGGCGGGATAGCGTTGTCGGCAGAGTACCGCCTCCAAGGCCTATAATGAGAATTGTCCGTGGCCGGGGTTGCAGATACAACGCAGCCAGCATCATCTTCGTATAGTTGAAGACAAGCTGGTCGGGGTTCTTGAGCGAATAGCAGGTCTGACGGGCACTTGTTTGCCTGGTAAAACGCATACAGCGCTCACTCTCATCCTCATAAACAATGATATTCCTGTATAATGATCGCTCGGTATGTATGATCTTTTCTGCCGATGCACCCGTGGGATTCATAAAGAGTACCCATGTGAGCAAGGCAGCCGTCGCTGTTTTAATGGTTGAGAACATGTTCCCGACCCACAATATAGGAGACAATTCCCAGTACGAGAGAAATACCAATCATTAACCAGAATATAGTGTTGATCTCAAAATAAAGGACCAGGTAGAAAGATGTGAGAATTGTACCCGCCGCGCTTCCAAACGTGGATACAAAATAGAGCAGGCCCGCAGAGTGTCCGCTTTTCTGTGACTCTGTGACGAGAAGGCGGACGGCATAAGGAGACACCATCCCTGAGATCATTGTCGGGACAAAAAAGAGTGTTGTCGCGGAAAGCAGCGAGCCATAGCGGGGATCTTCAACCAGCACAAAGATTTTCTCGAGTATTGTGCCGCTGATCAATACGGCAGGCGTGAGCGAAAGAGCAGCAATTAACAGAATAATGCAGAGCCGCTTCAAAGAGGGCGACCAGAGAGAAAAGCGCCCTCCCAGCAGATATCCGATTGACAGAGCGAGCATGAAAACCGTGATTACGGCACCCCAGACATAAATGCTGTTGCCAAAATTGGGCGCAAGAAGTCTTCCGCTCAGCAGTTCAATAGCCATAACAAAGAACCCCGACCACGCTGCTATCGCAAAAATGCAAAATCTATCCATATATCTCCTGCCAAATCACCTACATTGAATGATCTTAGAGCGAATATAATATAAGCATACATTATTTCTTGGCAACCAATCAGAAAATTTTGGATTGTACACCGGGAAGAAGGTGTAAAGGACTTATGCCCGCCCACGCGGCAGGGAAACCCATCAGCATCGCGGGTTATTGCCACGTGATTTGAGACTTGCTGGAGTTGGCCCGTCTGCTGGCGACGCGCTCATTGTGACATTTACCGCACGATAGGATAGAAGCGTGTGGGCCGCCTGAAACAACATCATTGCTACACATCGCCTATTGCTAATAGCTTTTCAGAGATGCATAATAGTATGCAAAGGCAGCACCGTATCTTTTTGTGAGATGATAACATCTATAAGGAGGTTTATGATGTCAGAGTCAGTCCTGAATCACAAGAAATTGCTGATAGTTGATGATGAACAGGATATTCTGGACGTTGTTCAGGAGACAATTCTGGAACGCTGCCCGGATGCCAAAGTTGACAAGGCGAACAGTTATGAGACTGCTGCTGAGTCTCTGAACGCGAAGGACTACGACCTGGTCATTCTTGACATCATGGGTGTGCGCGGCTTCGATCTTCTCGAACTTGCAACGAAGAAAAAATTTAAGGTTGCAATGCTTACAGCCCACGCCTTGAATTCTGAGGCCCTCAGGAAGTCCCACGATATGGGAGCAATGGGGTATATACCCAAGGCCAAACTCGAAGAACTGGTGCCCTTACTCGAGGACATACTGCAGAACGATTACAAAACGGGCTGGCGTAAACTGATGGATAAGCTCGAATCCTTTTTCGACACAAGCTTCGAGCCGGAATGGAAAACTAAGGCAGGTATTCGAAACTGGTGGTAAACCCCACCTTCAAAATGCCTCAGGGAAGCCCCTGACAACCGTAGCTATGAATTCCATTCAGGGTTCGCGGTGAGAGGACATTTGGCCCTCGTTGCTACAGCAGAATGGTAGGATGTTATCATCGGGGACCCTTGTTTTTCAGCTTCTCGGCAATATGCTTTTCGACACGGTCGGACATCATCTTCTTTAAGGCATCGTGAGATATAGTTATCTCGTCTTTCAATTCGGAGGAATTGCCGGGGCCTGCCCCAGATTCAACAATCCTGCCCTTCATGATCTTCATGTAGGTTCGGATAACGGTACGCATCTGATAGTCAGAAATCGCCATACGTTCTTACCAGGTTGTGTGTGCGTGATGTTGTTCGGTGCTGGTAGAAATGTTATCGGTCTTCCAGAGACCTGCTTAAGGTTACTCCTGTTTATTGCAACTCATTGCGCAATTATTCTGAATCTCGGACAAATGTTCTCCCCGATGCCAATACGATAATGTATACACACTTTCGCTGTATTGGATAGGTTCTACCGTGTTTCTGTGTCGCCGATGGGGAGGGATCTCTTTGCCGTAATCTTCTTCGACATTACCGAGGAGAAACGGGCGGAAGAAGCACGAGAAAAGCTTGTCCTTGAGCTAGAGGAAGCGCTCGCTGAGATAAAATCCCGGAATGGAATACTGAACATGTGTTCTTACTGCAAGAGAATACGTAACGCCCCTCCCCGCCTCAATCTCCGCGAGGGCGGCTTCGATACCAAGGGCTGGTCTGTGCGGACGGTGAGAAGCCATAGCTTCAACAACATCTGCAATTCCAATGGTCTCTACTACTATTTAGGCACCGTCGGATATCCGGCCTCGGCCCAATCGTCCCAGGCACTTCTCGGAGGAATACTGCTCTTTAAATGATAGACGTTTTCCCAGCCTGCTTTCAAGTAATCCGGCGTCAAACTGACGCTTGCGTTATCGTTCACTCAGGAGCAATAAAGTATGATTGTCTTGTCTTTGGGGTACTTGTTCATCCAGGATTCGAATTTCATGGGCTCTTCCCTCAGCGCCCCGGGAATCTTTTTGTCCCTCGCCTCCCAGCCCTCATTGGAGCTCACGTCGATGATAATAACATTGGATTTCCCGAGCAAAGGAAGGAGTTGCTCCTTTGTCAGCGCATGTGTGTCATCGGCTCTTGCGACCCCATACACAAGGACAATGAGTACCAATAAAACCGCCGGTACGGCATATTTAAACATAATCGCACTCCTTTTTCTGTTAAGGGCCTTCACGTTAGGCCCTCACTTATTACACGATATCTCCTGCGCCGAGCCTGTCCACCCCGGGAATCACAACCACGCCAGGTATGCAAAACCTCAGGATACAGTAGTAATTATAACACCTATCCATAAAGAGCACCACCTTTCTTAAGAGCCTGATGAAACACTTCGAACGCAGTCTGTATACGATTTGCAATTATTGGGCCGCCACGTCGTCTTTTATTTGTCTAAGAGCGAAAAAATGCTCTTGGTGGATCTCACGGTCTCAAGCTTCCGCCGCACATCTAG
>CAYYLU010000129.1:0-5863 GCA_964472475.1 uncultured Syntrophus sp.
GCGTTCCTGATCGAATCGCGTGCGGCATAGCATAGAGGATAGTAGGGGGTGATGCTGCGCGTGATATTGTCAAACTCGTAATGACGGAAATAGAACGGAAGAAAGAGGCGCTCAGACAACGATTGCTTGGGCGTCTGAGCCACAAACTCACAGCCTTTGAGCCGGTGAATTACGGCTCAGAACCCGCGGACTCTTTGTCTCCTGCAGCCTGCCGCAAACCCGGATGATGTTGCACTATCTATCATACACTCAATATGGTATGATAGGGTCATTCCTCTGGCTTCTCGTCTCAGCACGCATTATCGACGGTTTCTCTGAACAGGACTAAAACCTCAGGAATTATCTTACTCATCGATCTCACGTTTTCAGATCCTTAAGGCAGTTGTTTGTTGCACCATTCGAGGCGGGCAAACACTTTTAATCAGCCTCGGTAACACATTTATTAGGAGGCCATATGCTAATTGGCAAGATCAACGATAATAAGCATCAGAAATTGCTGGTAACCTTGCGCGATGTGAAGGGATCAAAAATGATTGATCTCAGAATTCATCAGGTGGGTACTGATGGGGAGTTTGTCGCCACCCCGTCCGGTGTTTCTCTCACCGCCGATCAGGCAGCACAGGCAATTGAACTCTTGATTGAAGCTAAAAAAAGGTTGACTGAACAAAAATCAAACTGAGTTGATTTGGTAAAACGCTATGTGCGCAATACGCCTTGAATCCTTGTGTAAATCGCAGCCACTCCGGGAAGACGATCGCTCGACGTGTATCCCGGAGAAACTGCTCCTGCCTATGAAAACCCGTCTATAAGATTGTTTTTTCTGTTATCGCACGTATGCTCATATACGTCACTTCTAATAAACGTTTCAGCGTCGGCAGCTCGATGGCAATCGGCGGCATAAGGACAATCACATCACCCAGCGGCCGCATGATGACCCCATGCCGCCGCGCTTCCAGAATGACGCGGTTCCCCACCTTCTCCGCCGTCTTATACATCGCCTTTGTTTTCTTATCCTTCACCAGCTCTATGCCGACCATGAAACCCTCCTGTCGCACTTCTCCTACATGAGGCAGCTGCGCGAATCTCTTTAGTTCTTTTTTCATGAAGGAGATTTTGGGCTGCATGTTCTTCACGGTCTTTTCGGTCTTGAACAGTTTCAGATTTTCGATAGCGACAGCACAAGCCAGTGGGTTACCCGTATAGGTATGTCCGTGGAAAAATGTTTTCGACTCTTCAGCTTTCCCGAGAAAACCACTGAACACCTCATCCGTGGTGAGTGTTGCCGCAAGCGGCATGTATCCGCCTGTAATACCTTTTGCCACACAGAGAAAATCAGGTTTCACTTTTTCCTTGTTGCAGGCAAACATGTTACCTGTGCGTCCGAATCCCGTTGCCACTTCATCCGCGATCATAAGGATGTTATTCTCCGCTGATATCTTTCTTACAGCGGACAGAAATCCTTTCGGCTGTGTAATCATGCCCCCGGCGCCCTGTACAATTGGTTCAATCACAATCGCACATATCTCATCCCTGTGCTCCCGGACCATGCTCTCCAATACCGCAATGCACGCCTGTCCACAGCTGCCCCTCTCTTTTTTCAGAGAACACCTGTAGCAATAGGGAGACGGAGCTTTGTATGTCTTGAACAACAGAGGGTTGTACACTTTATGAAAGAGGTCAATACCTCCGACGCTGACAGAACCTATTGTATCGCCATGATAGCCGTTCTCAAAACAGATGAACCGTTTCCTCTTCTTCTCTCCCTTTTGCTGCCAGTACTGATAGGCCATTTTCAACGCAATTTCGACTGAGGTCGATCCATTATCAGAATAGAATACTTTTTTCAGACTACTTGGCGCGATGTCGATCAGCATGCGGGCCAGTTCGATAGAGGGGGTGTTAGCCAGTCCGAGCAGCGTCGAATGGCATAGCATATCCGCCTGTTTGTGAATCGCGTCAATCAGTTCTCTCTTGCCATGGCCATGCACGAGTACCCAGAGCGACGACACTCCATCAATATAGCGGTTACCGTCAGTATCAATGAGATAGCAGCCATCACCCTCTTCTATGATGAGCGGTTTGGAATCTCCCCAGTCCTTCATTTGTGTAAAGGGATGCCAGATGTATTTCTTATCCCAATTTGCGAGTGTCTTATTGTCGTACATGCGGCCTCCAAAAGGTATAAGGCACAAGGTCAAAGGTCAAAGGTTGGGACTTTCGTATGTTTTCCCTTTCACCCTTGGCCTCCTACCTCTAACCTTCTTCTAGACTATTTTCATCTCCCTGCCCGTTTCGATTATCGCTTCCAGGGCACGGTCTGTATCTGCCTTTGTAAAACCGGCAACCACCGTCAGTCTCAGTCGAGAGGTACCCCTGGGAACTGTCGGGGGACGGATCGCCTGCAGGAAGATACCCTTCTCAAGCAGACGCTCCTGCATCTTAAGTGTCATCAAATCCGGGCCTACTACGATGGGTACGATCGGTCCTGTACTGTTTTTCATGTCGAACCCCGCCTCTGCAAGGTTCCGCCTGATATACCCTATGTTATCCCACAGCGTCTTCCTATGTGACCCGTCTTTCTTGAGAATCGCGACGGACGACAGTGATGCGGCAAGCGCCGCCGGTGGCAGGGCCGTGGTATACATAAAGGTGCGGGCTCTGTTTATGAGAAAATCGATCACAACGGGATCAGCCAGGACGAACGCGCCGTAGGAGCCCAGCGATTTGCCGAATGTTCCCATTTGAATATCCATTTTGCCGGCAACTCCGAACATCTCTTCTACGCCGGTTCCCTTTTTTCCGAATACGCCCGTACCGTGGGCCTCATCCACAAAAACGCGTAACTCATATTGCTTTTTCAGTGAGTAAATGTCATTCAGGGGCGCCAGATCGCCATCCATGCTGAAAACCGATTCTGTTATGACAATGTTCTGATCTTCTCCCCGATACTTCTTCACCTTCTCTTCAAGATCTGCAATATCGTTGTGTCTGTACACGATCTTTTTGGCTCTGGAGAGGCGAATAGCGTCTATGAGACTTGAATGGTTGAGTTCGTCGCTGAAGATTACATCCCTTTCACCGGTCAGCGTGGAGATTACACCAATATTTGCCATATACCCGTTTGAGAAGATAAGCGCCTTCTGGTAGCTCTTATATTGGGCTATCTCCTGTTCGAGTAGATCGTAGAGGTCGATGCTGCCGGAGACACTCCTGGATGAACATACACCGGCGCCATATGAATCTACTGCCTCCTTTGCAGCTGAAACAACATCAGGATGCGTATGGAGGGAAAGATAGCTATTAGAACAGAGGTTCAAACAGACCTTACCATTGAAGAGAATACGCGTTGCCGACAGCGGATGGAAATACCTTACAGTACGATAATTTCCCTGATTCTTGATCTCGCTGAGGATAGGGGAAAAGATAGACTTCATTAAGAATACCGACCGATGTTTAGATTACCCCAACAGAATGCGGTAGTCAACGTTGTCATAATGATGGTTAACATAGTCAACAAAAAACAGGGTGGAAACACTGTTCCACCCTGTCTCTTTCCTTACGTGTTGTCTTACCCTTTGATAATCCTGGGAAGAATCATCTGATGCTGCGGACAGATGGATGCCGGGTTCTGATAACAGCAGTTTGCAAAGGCCACAAAATACCTTCTCAGGTCTTTCATAGCTACGATTTCGTCGACAAGGCCTGCTTTCGCGCAATACGCTGGTCTTGATTTGTCATAGTAGTGCTTGACAAGCTTGTTCATCTGATCGATGACCGGCTGCAGCGGCTTGCCCGCGTCTTTCTCTTTGACAAGCCGTCTCGCAAAGCTTGCTACGGCCGCTGTCTCGCCGTGCATAACGTAAATTTCTGTCGTCGCGGTTCCGAGTGTGAACGCGTTGTTATTATTTGCCTGAGGACCGGCCATAATGTAGTGGGCAGCAGCAGTTCCCTTTCTCAAGACGATCGTCATCATCGGCAGATCACTCTGTTCGATGGAGTAGATAAGGGCCTGACCGAGGCCAAGAAGTTCTGCTTTTTCAGCTATATCGCCAACGTCGATTCCCGATGTATCCTGAATCCAGATCATAGGGACCCTGTCTCTTCCGCAGAGCGTTACGAATTCATTTACTTTGATGAGGCCCTCACGGTAGAACTTGCCGCCAATTCCCGGATACGGAGCATACTGCGGATATCCCTTCGGGAGCATGCCCTGTCTGTTGGCGACGATGCCCATAAGGAAACCGTCGACTTTGATAAGACCGGTGTATAACTCGGGACCATAACCGGGTCTGAACTCCATGTGTTCACTATTGTCAACAATCCGAGCCATGACCTGTTCTACATCATATGTCATCTTCTGGTTGAACTGTACGATGTTATAAAGGTCTTCGGCGGGAAATTTCGGCTCAGCCGGCTCCGCTACGCGGAAGAATTTGTAATGGTTATACGCAGGCAGGTATGTCACCCATTCTTTTACTGCGTCAAGGATTGCCTCTTCAGACTGGAAAACCTGTCTAAAAAATCCTGTCTGGTCGTAGTGAATTTCGACTCTTCCCGGAGGAACTGACTTGAATTTCTTGGTTGCATCGATAATCTGCTCTGCCATTGGCTCATCGAAATAGCCTTTCGGCGCCATACCGGAGACTATGCCTGCCCCACCCACTGCGATGTTGCAGTCCTTGTGAGCGAGAAGAAGGGTCGGGGAAATACCCTGATAGCCGCCGCCGGCAGGATTCGTGCCGTAAATCGCGGCAAGTACGGGGATACCGAGCTTATTCAGTTCTGCATGCCGGAAGAATGTTGTCCCGCTTCCTCTTCTGTCCGCATACATCCTTTCTTGTTCAGGTAACTTCACGCCTGAACAGTTGACAAGCCACACCAGAGGACAATGAAGCCTTTTTGCCATATCTGTTACGCGAAGAATGTTGTGAGGCTGACCGGCAATCCATGCACCTGCCATAACTTTGTTGTCGAAACCAATAATCACACACCATCTTCCGTTTATCCTGCCGAGACCGTCGACTACACCCGTTGTGCCTGATTCCTCATCCCGGGGATCATACAGTAAGTGAAGAGGACACCATGTTCCAGGGTCCAGAATGTATTCCAATCTCTGGTGAACTGTCCATTCTCCTCTCTTATTCAGAGTCTCCTTGGGAATACCGGCATTTCTTGCTTTTTCAACTAATGCGGCAATCTCTTCTTCGACCTTTTTAATCTCTCCAGCATTGGCCGCATTCTCTTTCACCGGCTTGCCGAATTCTTGCATCTTCGCGAAATACGGTCTCATACACTACCTCCGATGGCTTATTATGGTCTTTGTAACTATTTTCACAATTATATGGGTTTTTGTAAATTTCGTCAACATAAAAAACAAGCAATCTATGGATTTAGTACAACAACCGGGGTCCTGCAACCTGAGTGTGGAGCGCTTTACTTCCCTAATCTTCGATAGATAGCCTTCCCGATGATGTAAGCGATAATGAGTCCCCAGATCACTAGAAGGTATACCAAGATCTCCTCTCAAGTTCTTTAAATCACATCGCAGCCGGATTATCAGTGCGTTCCGTCACAAACTCAGGTGTTTTCTACCATTCTCCGTTTCATCTTCTATCTGCTCTAGTGTTTAAATAGTCTTTGACCGGTAAACACCATCGTCACGTTTTGTTCATTACACGCTTCTATTGCTCGGACTAACGTCGTCCTCTCCACCGGCAAAGCCGGCGGAGCCTCTCCTTCTCGCCTGCTGTGCAGGCTAGTGGCGTCTAGTGTTTAAATAGTCTTTGACCGGTAAACACCATCGTCACGTTTTGTTCATTACACGCTTCTATTGCTCGGACTAACGTCGTCCTCTCCACCGGCA
>CAYYLU010000130.1:0-5796 GCA_964472475.1 uncultured Syntrophus sp.
TGGCACATTCTTGAGTCAGGCTCCACCGCAAAGGAGGGACTAAGACTATGAAGATAACGGTCCGGCTGTTGTTTTCTCTCGTACTGATGGTAGCCGCAGTCACACTCGCATTTTCGCTTTATCAGGTAGATAGAGAAAGGCAGAGGCTTACCGCCGATCTGGAACGACGGTCATCAATGCTGAATGACAGTCTGCAGGCCTCAATCACTCATCTTGTAGAGACAAACTCAATACAACGCCTCAATGCCCTGGTAAACAAGCTTGGAAACAGGGAACGTTTGAAGGGCATGGCAATATTTGACATTAATGGGAATCTTCTGACATCGACGAATAACCTGAAACTACCCGGGCCCACTCCTTTTCGTCCTGCCATAGATGTGCTTACGGAGAATAGATCATCCGGTAATTTCATACGAACCGGCGGAGAAAAGATGTACGTGTCCTTAACGCCTATCTCGAATGATGATTCTAACATACTTGGCGTGCTGGCCATTTTTAATGACACGACCTATATCGATGCTAGACTTGCCGAAATATTAAAAGATAACATCATCAGGTTCTTCATTGTCTCCATCCTTGTGGCATTGAGCACTATCACGGTCATCAGGTGGAGCATTACAGGACCAATTGCCCGTCTTGCCGTGTTCCTTCGGGATTTGAGAATAAACAAGACGAACAATATAGAACCTCCAGTATCGGAAAGGGGGAATGTACTTGGCCCGATTATCTCGGAAGTAACTAATCTCGCGAGGAGCCTTTCACTAAAAAGCGAGGAAGAAAAGACGCCTTTACAGAATGGACCGTTTTGGACAAAACGAAGTCTGAAAGAGTTCATGAAAGACGAGCTGAACGGTAAGAGACTATTTCTGATTTCAAACAGGGAGCCATACATCCATGAAAAAGAATCTGAAACGGTGAAATGCGTCATACCTGCCGGGGGTCTGGTGACTGCGCTTGATCCCGTTATGAAGGCCTGTGACGGTGTCTGGATAGCACATGGGAGCGGCAGTGGCGACCGAGAGATGACTGACGCATCCAATAGGGTTCCGGTTCCACCTGAGAATCCGGCATATACCCTGCGCAGAGTCTGGTTCTCTAAAGAGGAGGAAGCAGGCTACTATTACGGGTTTTCGAATGAAGGGCTCTGGCCTCTTTGCCATATTACTCACACGAGGCCAATGTTTAGACTCGAAGATTGGGTACAGTATCAGAAAGTAAACCAGATGTTTGCGGACACTTTGATCGAAGAAATAGCAGACGAATTATCGCCCCTCATTTTGGTGCAGGATTATCATCTCGCTTTGCTTCCATTTTTGATTAAGCAGAAACGACCGGAAGCCAAAGTAGCATTGTTCTGGCACATTCCTTGGCCAAATCCGGAGTCTTTCGGAATATGTCCCTGGCGCAGAGAAATACTTATAGGGATGCTCGGTGCTGATCTGTTGGGATTTCATATTCAGTTCTTTTGCAATAATTTTCTTGATACCGTCGATAGATTTATGGAATCCAGAATCGATTGGGAGAATTTTGCAATAACCAGAGCGGGACACACAACTCTCGTTAAGCCCTATCCCATCGGAATAGGAATTGATACCGATGATCATGAGATACCATCGAACGGCGAAAGGCTCTCGTTAAGGCAAGAGATAGCGAGAAATACTGGCGTCAGGACTGAGTTTCTGGGGGTTGGAGTCGACAGGATTGATTATACCAAGGGGATACCGGAGCGCTTCAGCGCTATCGAACGTTTCTTTGAGAAATATCCTGAGTTCCAGAAAAAGATGACATTTATTGAATTAGGAGCCCCGAGTCGTGGGCATATCACGCCTTACAAAAACCTGGCCGCAGAAATTGATGAGATGGTCGAGAAAATCAACTGGAGATTTCAATCCGGTGACTGGAGGCCAATTGTCTATTTGAAAGCACATCATACCCATGAGGTTATCAATAAGTACTATCAAGCGGCTGATTTCTGCCTCGTCACTTCACTGCATGACGGGATGAACCTTGTGGCGAAGGAATTCATCGCAAATCAGGATGGTTCTGGTGTACTCATATTGAGTCAATTTGCCGGTGCCTCAAGAGAACTCCGCAATGCACTCATTGTTAATCCGTATGATATCGAAGAAATGGCTGATGCAATCCAAGCTGCCATCACCATGGATCCGTCCTTAAGAAAAGAACGAATGGAACAAATGAAAGAGATCGTCAGAGAGAATAACGTGTACCGGTGGGCGGGCAAGCTTATTGGAGATCTGATACGGGTCTAATGCTATTATGAATTCATCGACACAAACTCAGACACAGAGGCATTTCCTTTCCGCTCCTCCGGCTTTGTCAAGGATTGGACACAGCCGCAGACTTCTGCTCATGCTTGATTTTGACGGGACCTTGGCGCCGATAACAACTGATCCCGCCAAAAGTTATTTATCGCCCGAAATTAAAGCATATCTTTCTACAATTTCCCGAATGGACTGGGCCACTATTGCAGTTCTAAGCGGTAGATCTCTTGCGGATGTCAAGAAGAGGATTGGGCTTAAGAACATTTACTATGCCGGAAGCCATGGACTCGAAATCTACGGGCCATCGCTCAAGTTCTTGCATCCTGAGGCCTCGCATGCGAAAAGCCATATCGAAGACCTGAGAACAACTATTGAAAACAAACTAGGCAGTATTCACGGCGCTATAATAGAAAGAAAAAGATTTTCATTTTCCTTTCACTACAGGCTAATAAAAACACGAGATACCAGACGTGCGCTCAATCAGCTACGATCGATCATTTGCCATTCTCCCATAGGCGAGGAGGTATCAATAATAAAAGGCAAGAAGGTAATCGAAGTCGTACCACGAATTGACTGGAATAAAGGGGCAGCCGTTAGATACGTGATCAAACACACAGGGAGGAGAGTCATTCCCATATACTTGGGTGACGATGTTACGGATGAAACAGCGTTTGAGGCACTTCGAAAAGTGAATGGTGTTGCGATCCGAATCGGAAGAAGTAAGAGAACGGCTGCCCCATTTTATCTCAGAGATCAGTCACAAATACTCTCCTTTTTAAGATTTATTCTGAGTCTCGACAGACAGCGACAATTTCTAACAAATCAAAATGTTGATACAGACGGGGAAAGCCGCAAGTAGAGGCCTGAGCAAAGGAGGATAGTTTTGGATTTATTGCAGTTTTTCTGACTTTGTACTTAGCTGGAGCTATTGCCGGTAGCTCTTGTGCTGGTCCTGCCCGGTGAAGGTCGACAGCCGTTCTTCGCCGGAGCAGGATTTCTTTTGAGCCAGTCCATCCATTCAGGCGGCTATCACCGCTGATCGGAAGCGATCATAAAATAAAGGATATAGCCATATTTATCCAAGTAGGCATACCGTGTACATGGGAATCAAGAGATAACTGAACGATGAATTGAATCTATCTCCTTCAAAAGTAAGGTGCCCAAAATGAAAATTCATATACCTGACTCATTCGCTCCCCGAAGATTAAGACGCCTGTGGTGGGGTACTTCCCTTGGTATACTCATAGGTATCATATCAGGAATTGGTGCAATTATCTTCAGCTATCTTATTAAAACGGGGACCCAATTCTTTACAAAGGACGTTGTTTTCTATTTTTCATCCGGAAATCCACAGCGTCTGATGTTGGGCTACCCTTTGGAACGATGGCTGATGCTGCTAATCCCAGCCATCGGTGGATTAATTTCCGGATACTTGGTCTTTCGTTTTGCCCCCGAGGCAGAAGGTCACGGTACAGATGCCATGATAGACAGTTTCCATCGAAAAAAAGGTGTCGTTAGAGGTCGGGTGCCGATTATCAAAACGATAGCGTCAGCAATAACAATCGGTTCAGGCGGATCAGCCGGCAAGGAAGGACCCATTGCTCAGATCGGGTCCGGTTTTGCCTCTTTCTTGGCTTCACTCCTCAAGTTGAGTGATTCAGAACGTCGTATTCTCCTGCTCGCCGGAGCAGCGGGAGGCATAGGCGCTATATTCAAAGCGCCTTTGGGCGCAGCGCTTTTTGCTGCAGAGGTATTGTATAGCAAAGAGGATTTTGAATTTGAAGCCATTATTCCGTGCATCCTTTCCTCCATAGTAGGTTTTACCGTATTCACCTTCTATGATGGTGCAGGGACAATCTTCCACATCCCGGAACTTGACCCTTTTACACCAATGGAACTGCCGTTCTATGCTGTTCTTGGTTTGCTTTGCGCGATAGTCGGTCACGTGTACATCCGTTGTTTTTACGGGACAAGAGATAGGTTCTTTCGACGGCTTAAAATGCCGCGATTTCTCAAACCCGCACTTGGCGGACTTATGCTCGGAACGCTCGCTTTCTTCCTTCCGCAGGTATTGGGCGGCGGATACACGTGGATGCAATCAGCTATCGACGGACATCTTGCGATACAATTGATGGGAGTGCTCGTACTTGCCAAAATCGTGTCCACTTCATTTACAATCAGCTCCGGCGGTAGTGGTGGCGTATTTGCACCATCGCTTTTCATCGGTTCCATGCTGGGTGGTTTCTACGGAAATATAGGTTCGAAGTTATTTCCGCATATAATTACCCAGCCTGCTTCATTTGTTCTCGTTGGTATGGGCGGTTTTTTTGCCGGAGTGGCCAAAACCCCTGTAGCCGCACTGATCATGGTTGCTGAAATGACCGGGGGCTATAGTCTTATTGTTCCGATGATGATCGTTTCGTCTCTTGCATACTTGCTACTGGGGCGCACCTCCCTCTATGAGAAGCAGGTGCCCTCGCGAGTAGATTCTCCCGCTCACTTAGGCGATTACGCGGTTGACATTATGGATCATCTTACAGTTAAGAATGCAATTGCTGAAGACAGGGGCATTGATGTTGTTCCCGAAAACATGGGCTTCGAAGATGTTCTCAAAGTAATGCTAAACTCAACTCAACAGGATTTTCCGGTTGTGGATAAGTCAGGTAGTCTGACCGGAATGCTCTCAATGGCCGATCTTCGCCAGGCAATGATGGACAAGGACCTTCACAGCGTTCTTATTGCAAAAGACATTTCCCTGCCGAACGTTATCACAGTAACTCCAGCCGATTCCTTGAACACGGCGCTCAAACTAATGGCTGCCGCAGATTTACGGGAACTGCCTGTGGTACGTAGCGATGATGCGACTACATTAGTATCAATAGTAAACCGAAAAGACATCATACGGGCTTACCACGCCGAATTGGAACAACTCGGAAAATGATGCACCAAGATTAAAATAGATGTTCAATTGCCCCAGCTTTTTGAAATTATCAATATCCCCGCGTCACAAAGCCGTTTGCGCCAAGTGAGTTTGTCACATGGGGAAAGGCAATCCTCAGGCGTGGAACCGTACGAGAGTGGCACAAGATTTTGATAATTGGGGAGTTCTCAAAATAGACCATGACAAACATCTGGGCATACGCTATCTGGATGATCTCATGGTCATTGGGCTGGAATTGTTCTTCTCATCAAGATGTTTCCAGCAGACGCCATAGAAGAATGCAGAGAGCAAGCAACGCTCCGTCACGGCAGTATGAAAACTAAACATTGGTTAGCTGCTGGTGTAATTGTTATCGAGCTGTACTATCTCAATTAACAATAAGGATTGCAATCTATATATGGTGAAATAAATTGGCGATTACCGCATCAAAGCTGTGATAGCTGCAATAATTCGACATACTAATTACAGGAAGACATGCGCAAGCTGCTGAGTGACTAAGTCACCTGCAAATAACCGCTTCAAGAGGATCTGCCAACTGATGATTGCCGTTTAAAGCTTTTATTGGGCATATTT